>CAYUCE010000021.1:0-29021 GCA_964443275.1 uncultured Thermotogae bacterium
GGTATCTACATTTACTAATTTCTAATTTTGTGTGTGCCTAAATTTAGGTATAGATCAAGAAATGAAATTGGAAAACTTTAAGTTCAGCCCCCTTTTGATTTTACTGATATTAATAGTAATGGCTGTGGTGGGCTGGACTATATACCTCAATTTTTTTGAGCCCCAGATGGGGATATTTGGGAAAATGGAGAATAGAACAATAAAGATAGTAAATGATGAAGGGGAAATGCTCGAACTAGAAGTTGAAGTTGCAGACGAGCCTGATGAGCGGGCAAAAGGTTTTCAGAACGCATCTAAGAGAATCATCAATAACAAGATTATTCTTTTTGTTTTCGATAGCGACAGTATGCCCTTTTTTCATATGAGAAACGTAGTTTCCGCCTTGGATATTGCATTTATTAAATCCAACGGTGAAATTATCCAAATCATGAAGATGGTACCCGGCTCACCTGAGCCCTGTGGGCCATCAGAGCCCATTCGCTACGCCATCGAAGCAAAAGCTGGGTTCTTTGCCGCCCATAATATAACTAGCTATACTTCAAAACTGATAGTTGATTTTCTCTCTTAGTAGACCATTTCACAAATAGTTTGGACATGAAGGTTCCCGGTTGGGGACAGAGCCCCAACCCTACGGTTATGATACAATCATATGTAGGGGATGGGCTCCGTCCCATCCCGAAGAGGTGTGCTAATCACTTATGAAACGCTGTATTAGTCTAACAGCTCCTCAGTAAACCTTCCCCGTAGCTACCGACCCGAGTAAGGCTCTTTTGTCAATTGAAATTTTTGAGGGAAAAGAGAGGTATTTATTTAAGAAAAATCGCTTTGAAAGGGAATTACCTTGGTGCCAAAGGCCTCTTGGTCCTTTTTACTAGCTTTGCCTAATTGCTTTTGCAAGAGCCATCTCAGTTGAAGGAAGGATTTATATACCTCTCGCAATCCTTTAAAGAATGCGTTTTTAGTTAGACCGTCCTCATAAATAACGTACTGAATTTGGACTTCTTGCAATATTCCCTCCGGATGGTTCATTTTAAATTCTATCGGTCGCCGGTTCATTTCCAGCCTTAGATTTAAAAGAAGCTCTTCCTTTCTAACATCATCCATTTTCTGGATAAACTTTTGAATTTCCTCGGATATCTTTTGACCTATGATAATAAGGATTTGGGAAGGGAAAGAAACCGGGTTTATTATACGAACGGTTGCCGGTTGGGCTTTGGAAGGATTGGCTACCATGACCCACCTACAGCCCTTATGTTCTTGGTAAGCTTTGAACTTTCCTTCCTCTCTTAACCAGGCTTCTATTCTTTCTTTCAATGTAATCGATCCTTGCGTAAAGTGAATTTTGGTGTTAATTATAGTCTAACAATAGCTATTTGGAATCAAGGATCATTGTAGGATTCTAGCCGCTATCTTTCAAACGGTAGCAATTGGTGTAAGCTCAGGTAAACTTAAACTTCCCTTGCAAGATGGCATCTGGTAATTTATACTGATTTAGATAACACCATAAATTAGGAAGATTCTATATGAGCATTTTAGTGGATGAAAATACAAAAGTATTAGTTCAGGGAATAACCGGCAAAGAAGGGAGCTTCCATACCAAACAGATGCTGAACTACGGAACGCAAATCGTATGTGGAGTTACTCCAGGTAAAGGAGGCTCCACTCTGGAAGGAATCCCTGTTTATAACTTCGTCGAAGAGGCAACTGCAAATCACAAGATAGATGCGTCAATAATCTTTGTGCCGGCAAGATTTGCCACCGATGCTATACTGGAAGCTGCAGATTCAGGAATCGGAGTAGTCGTTTGTATTGCAGAAAATATCCCCATCCATGAGATGCTAAAAACTTACTGGATGGTAAAAAATAGGGAAGCTACTTTAATTGGTCCCAACTGCCCCGGGCTCATATCACCCGGTAAGGCTAAGTTGGGAATAATGCCGGGAGAAATTTTCAAACCCGGTCAGGTGGGAGTGGTCTCTCGAAGTGGGACTCTTACTTACGAGATTGCTAGCCATCTGTCCAAAGCGGGCTTTGGACAATCCACGGTGATAGGTATCGGGGGGGATCCGGTAATCGGAAGCTCTTTTGTGGATATATTGGGGCTTTTTGAGGAAGATGAAGAGACTAAATTGATAGTCCTGGTAGGGGAAATAGGTGGATCTTGCGAGGAAGAAGCGGCTCGATTTATTGAGGAGAATATGCGTACCCCGGTTATCTCCTACATTGCCGGTTTTTCTGCCCCTCCCGGAAAGAGAATGGGACACGCAGGAGCCATAATATCGGGTTCCGACCAGACTGCTTCTGCTAAAGCCGATCAATTGGAAAAAAGGGGCATACCAGTGGGGAAAACTCCCCAGGCTATGGCAGAGTTAGCTAGTAAATTCTATTAATTTTTTAGAAAATATGGGCTTTAACTGTGGTTTGGTAGGACTTCCCAATGTTGGAAAATCCACCGTATTTAACGCTTTGGCTCAAGCTGGAGCACAGGTGGAAAGCTACCCCTTTTGTACCATCGATCCCCATGTAGGGGTAGTGGAAGTGCCGGACGTGCGCCTGGATAAGTTGGCCGAAGTTTATCCGGATAAGAAAAAGGTGCCCATCACTCTGGAATTCGTCGATCTGGCTGGTTTGGTTAAGGGAGCTTCAGAAGGAGAGGGACTGGGTAACAAATTTCTGGCGGAAATAAGGAACGTGGACTCCATCGCCTTGATAATTCGCTGTTTTGAGGATGAGAATGTTGCCCACGTATACAGTTCACTAAATCCCAAAAGAGATATTGAAATCGTCCAGATGGAGCTTATCTTAAAGGATCTTGAGGTGGTGGAAAGGAAGCTCTCCGGATTTAAAAAAGACAAAACAGGTGGCGATGAAGAAGCCAAGGCCGCCTATGAATTCTACCAAAGGATAAAAAATGAGTTGGAGAAAGGCGTTCCTATAAAAGATTTAAACCTTACTTCCAGTGAGAAAAAAGAGTTACGGTCCATTAGTCCCTTAACTGCCAAACCGGTACTGTATGTAGCTAATGTTGGGGAGAGCGGTGAAAATGACTATTCACGTACGGTAAGAGAAATTGCCGGGCAGAAGGGCGGCCGGTCAATTACCATATCTGGCAAGATCGAATTGGAAATAGCGGAAACTACGGAAAATCACAACATGCGAGAGGAATATCTAAAGGAGTGGGGAATCGAGCAATCGGGTTTAAGTAAGTTAATCAAGGCAGGATATGAGCTGCTAAATTTAGTTACCTTTTTTACCACTGATGGGCCGGAAGTTAGAGCTTGGACGGTCCCCCAGGGAACCGAATGCCGACAAGCAGGGGATAAAATTCACTCCGATTTTGCTGATAGGTTTGTGGGGGCGGAAGTGATGGAGGTAGAAGATCTGATGGAATATGGTGCGGTCAAGAAAGTCAAGGAAGCGGGGCTCGTTAGACGGGTAGGAGAGGATTATGTAGTTCAAGACGGGGATATAATTCACTTTATTGCTGGTTGAAAGAGAAGGGATTTGAACCTTATGGTAACTGAAACGGATAAAGTATTGGACATAGATGAAAGTTTAGCTTATGTGAGGGAAATCCTGGCTGATGGGGGGGTGATTGTATTCCCCACTGATACCCTATACGGGTTAGGAGGTGATGCCTACAACCAGTCCATGGTAAAAAGGATTTATACCATAAAGAAAAGAGATGTCAGATTTCCCCTATCGTTACATTTGGGGGAAGTATCCGAAATTGAAAGTTACTGCGGGAAGCTCCTCCCCCGGCAAAGAAGGTGGTTAAAAGCCCTCTTACCAGGCCCATTTACGGTTTTGATGCCTGCAGGGCCGCACGCTCCCCAAGCTTCGGTAAGCGAGGCGGGAAAGATTGGGCTGCGGGTACCTGATTGTAGTTCGTTTAGAAAAATTTACCGGGCAAGTGGTCATCCTTTAGTGGGAACAAGTGTAAATATCTCCGGTCATCCCCCGCTTACCGATATAAACGATATTGCCGAACAGTTTGGCCCTCAGGTGGATCTAATAATAAAAACCGATGAACCCATGACCGGTAAGGCTTCATCGGTAATCGATTTGACTAAAAGTGAGCCAGAAGCTATACGTGGCATTTTGCCGGAAGAATTGCAATAATCGAAGTTCAAGAGAATTGCCGAAGCACCATGATTTTAAAAGAGATCGGGATTATTCGCTCTCCTTATAAGGAGCCTGGAGAGGCTCCCAGACAGGGTAGTTTCATGCAAGATATATCTACTATCCAAGTACATGATGAGTTCAGTCCGGCTCTTGAAGGGATTGATCGATATGAGTATATAATTGTGCTCTACTGGGCAAATGAGGCCTCCCGAACTGTTCTTAAATCAGGTAGGCATAAAGACAGGGGAGTTTTCGCTACCCGCTCACCGGCCCGACCTAACCCGATAAATTTCTGTGTCTGTAAATTATTGACTATAAAAGGTAGAGAACTTAAAGTTACCCGACTGGATGCCGTCGACGGCTCCCCTCTCCTGGATTTGAAACCTTTTATTAAGGATTTAGACTGTCCGGCCAGCTAATTTGATGGGCAGCAAAAAGCCTTTTGCCAATTTCAGTCAAGCCTACGATTACCTTACCCGTGCCGTAGATTATGAGAAAACATCTGAATCCAGGTATACTCGCGCTATTTTTGACCTAAAGAGAGTTAGGAAGACCCTACGCAAGCTGGGAAATCCAGATAAGAAAATAGAAATAATTCATATCGCGGGGACCAAGGGTAAGGGTTCAACGGCCTTTATGATTGCTTCTATTTTGGGTGAGGCAGGCTATCGGACGGGGAAATTTATCAGTCCTCATTTGATTAAAATAAATGAGCGCATCTCCATCAACCAATCGGAGATCACCGACCGTGAGTTTACCCAGTTAATGAACGTTTTATATCCGTATGTAGAGGAAGCCAAAGCTGGAGGGAAGTCACTTACCTTTTTTGACATCATTACCATAGGTGCTCTTACTTATTTTTGTCACCAAACGGTCGATTTTGCGGTACTGGAGACCGGGGTAGGAGGGAGGCTCGACTCTACCAATGTGGTAGATCCGGCAGCCTGTGTTATAACTAGCATTGGCTTTGATCATATGGATAAGTTAGGTGATAGTTTAGAAAAAATAGCTTATGAGAAGGCGGGTATCATAAAGGAAAAGGTCCCCATAATTTCCGGGGTCACAAACACAGAGGCTAAAGAGACCATTAAAAGAGTGGCTATAAGTAAAAATGCTCCGATCTTTCAGATAAAGAAGGACTTCAGTTCCGTATTTTCTCCCCGAACTTCAACCTTTCAGGTAAAAACAAAAAGGCGTACTTACCCAGGGCTTTCTCTCCCCCTGTTGGGAGAGCATCAGCGAGATAACGCAGCAGTAGCCGTAGCAACCTTAGATTCTTTATATGAACGTAGGTTAGTTTCATTTTCTTTGCAGGATGCCAAAAACGGGTTAGCCAAAGCCTACATACCGGGCAGGATTGAGGTTATAAATAAGGAACCCACCGTAGTGCTGGACGTTGCTCATAACCCTTCCTCACTTTCTGTACTATCCCAAGTTTTAGAAGAGCAATTTCCAACTAAAAGAAAAGTATTTCTTTTCGGCATGCTAAGGGATAAGGACATAAAAGGGTGTCTTAAGATGCTGTTACCTCAAGCTTCCGAAATTGGATTTACTTCCGCTGATAGTCCTAGAAGCGAGACCCCAGAGAATTTAGCTAAAGTCACTAGGGAACTTGGTTTTAGAGATTACTTTGTTGAACCGGACATTGAGCGTGCGTTTAAACTGGCCCTTGAAAGAATAGGTGTGGACGGCCTCCTTTGTATAACCGGTTCTACTTATTTAGCCGGAAAGGTGGCTTCACTTAAGCGTGAATAATGGTACCTAGCTTTTTTCCTCTCAGTATCTTCCTTAAGTTTTCTGTTTTAAAGAAGTTGAAAACTATGGTAGGGATTTTGCTCTTTCTACAGATATCCAGGGCGGCAAGATCTATTATCTGTAAGTTTTTTTGTATTACTTCTTTATAAGTTAATTCTTTTAGCAGTTTGGCTTCCTCGTTTGATTTAGGATCTTTCGAATATACCCCATCAACGTTGGTTGCTTTTAAAATAAGGTCAGCCTCTATCTCCGAGGCCCGCAGGGCTGCAGCGGTATCGGTAGTAAAGAGCGGGTTTCCCGTCCCTCCCACGAAAATTACTATCTGATCCGCTTTTAAATAATTTATCGCTTCTTTAGGTTCAGCCGGTTTGATAAAGCCGATGGGGGTAGCGGAAATTATTTTGGTCTTTAAATTCTTTTGATCTAACCCTTCCTTTAATGCCAAGCCGTTGATGACCGTGCCCAACATGCCCATGTGATCCGCTGTGATCCTGTTAAGCCAATTAATTTCTCGGCCTCTAATAATATTGCCGGCACCGGTAACTATAGCCAGTTGGACACCTTGATCCAAAGCAGCTCCGATTTGACCTACAATTGAAGATAGTGCTTCTTTAGATATTCCAAATTGCCTGGTTCCAGAAAAGGCCTGGCCGGATAGCTTTAGGAGGGCTCTATGGATATTAATCTGGTTAAATTGATTAACTTTGGCCGGTTTCAAAACGGGCGAATCTACTGATTATCACTTTCTCGCCAAACTTTGAGTTCATCTGGCCCAACATATCCTCGATTGTAAGTTGGGGATCCTTTACATACTCTTGCTTAAGCAAGCAATTTTGCTCATAATACTTATTTAATTTACCCTCGATAATCTGATCAATTACCTGGTCTGGTTTTCCCTCTTTTTCCATCTGCTTTCGGTAAATCTCTTTTTCTCTTTCTTCGACTTCTTGAGGGACATCTTCAGGTGAGATATAGGTAGGGGAGGCAGCCGCTACGTGCATGGCCAAATTTTCCGCAAATTCTTTGAATTCCTCATTGCTGGCAGTAAAATCGGTTTCGCAATTTACTTGGATTAAGCTGCCAATTTTACCGCTGTGATGGATATAGGAAGCCACACGGCCCTCCTTTGCCTTCCGCTTGGCAAAAAGCTCCTTTCCCTGCTCCCGCAAAAGTTCCTTGGCTTTTTCCATGTCCCCGTCCGTTTCCTTTAGGGCTTGCTTGCAATCCATTATCCCTACGCCTGTTTGTTCTCTTAATTTTTTTATATTTCCGATTGATATGCTCAAGTTTCTACACCCCTTTCCAGTTCTTCTCTTTCCTCTGGTTCTTCGGTTTCTTCTTCCAAATTTGGTCCATCAGAATCCTTAGCTTCCACAGTTACGGTGACCTTTTTATCATCCTCCTCACCGGTAGTTTCTTTGGCCGGTTCCTCTTCTTTTTGCTGACTGATTTTTTCTTCCTCTCTAGTTTCTTCCTCGGCTTCGGCCTCCTGCATCCCCTCCAGACCTTCCAAGACCGCATCTGCAAGTCTGGAAGTTATTAATTTCGTAGCCTGAATGGCATCATCGTTTCCGGGGATAGGATAGTCAATAAGGTCCGGATCACAGTTAGTGTCCACAATTGCGATTATCGGTATTCTCAAGAGGTTCGCTTCATGCACTGCAATATCCTCTATCTGAGGATCTATTACGTATATCATATCCGGCAAATCATCCATTTCTCTTATACCGTCTAGATTCCTTTTTAGTTTGCCTAGTTCACGGCGTAGCTTAACTACTTCTTTGTTGGGCAGGGTCTCCATTGAGCCGTCTTCCTCTAATTCCTCCAGTTCCTTAAGCCTATCGATCCTTTTATTTATGGTTTTAAAATTAGTAAGGGTCCCCCCCAACCAACGCCGGCTTACGTAGTGGGCTCCGCACCTTTTTGCCTCTTCTTCGATAGTATTCTGTACTTGCCTTTTAGTTCCTACAAAAAGAATATCTTTTCCCTTTGCTACTTCATCCCTGACAAAAAAATAAGCTTCTTCGAAGAGATCTATGGTCTTCTCCAGATCGATTATATGTATTCCTTTTCGCTCCGTAAATATATACTCATCCATTTTGGGGTTCCATTTACGCACTCTATGGCCAAAATGAACCCCGGCTTCTAGTAGCTCTTTTAATGTTAGAAGCTGCACATCTTTTCCTCCTTTACCGTTGATTAAAGGCGCCAGCTTGACTCAAAAGTATAGCAAAACTTATCATCCTGATCAAGCACAGGGCAACTGGATAGTTGGAAAGGTTGCCTACTTTGTTATATCCATCTTGCTCATGATGAGACCGGTAAGCAATATTGGTTCAGCTTCTGTCCTATGCGGAAGGCTTTAATCACAAGAGAATACCTTCCTTAACCTGTTTATTCCTTCCTCTATTGTCTGGATAGGTTGAGCGAAGCTGATTCTTACATAACCTTCCTGGCCGAATGCTATCCCTGGAACCACCGCCACGTGAGCTTTGTTTAGAATATACATGGCTAAATCGTATGATCCTTTTATGGAGGGATTTTTGCGGATGAATTTATCTACACATGGAAAAGCATAAAAGGTGCCCTCCGGTCGTATGCAGCTTAGATTAGCACATGAAGCTAAACCATCCATTAAAACCTCCCGCCTCTTTAGGTATTCTCTTCTCATTCTCTCTACCTCTTGGTCAGCGGAACTCAAGGCCAGGACTGCAGCTTTTTGAGCAATGGAATTAACACAGGTGACCGATTGCCCCTGCAGTTTCTTTAACTGAGTGATAACTTCCTTTGGTCCCATTATATGGCCCAGCCTCCATCCGGTCATGGCATAGGTCTTGGAAACCGATGAAACTACCAGGCTCCTTTTTTTATCTAAAGCGGAGAGGGAAGTGAATTTATCTCTATCAAATATGATATCTTCATAACATTCATCCGAGATCAGGTATAGGTCGTATTCATAAGCTATATCCACTAAGTACTTCATCTTTCTTTGATCGATTATCTGGCCGGTGGGATTGTTAGGTGAATTGATCAGGATGGCCTTAGTTTTTTTGCTGATTAAGTCCTCTAATTCCTGCCGGTTTATCTTGAAATCTTCCACTTGTTTGGTTTCTAAAATTACCGGTTTTGCCCCGGTGAATTTGATCTGTTCAACATAGGATACCCAATAGGGTGAAGGTAAGATTACTTCGTCCCCCTCCTCAAAAAGGGCTAGGGCGATGTTAAAAAGGGCCCCTTTGGCCCCTACAGTAACCATGACTTCATTGGGATTATATGTGGCTTTATACTTTCTTTTATACTTTTCAATTAAGGCATCCTTTAACTCGTCTATGCCTTCCGGGCTGGTATAGTGGGTAAATCCTTCATCCATAGCGCCTTTAGCAGCTTCTCTTATTTGAAGGGGGGTGTCAAAGTCGGGATCTCCAGCTCCAAAATCGATAATATCTGCCCCTTTTGCTTTTAACTGGTCTGCCTGCCTTTTTATCTCCATAGTTTGGGAATTAGCTATTTGATTTATCCTGCCAGAAAAGTTCATGATTTTTTATGGCCACCTCTCTTTCTTATCCATTTAATTAATTTTTTAATTCCCGCAATGTAACTTTCACTGCCCAGTCCGTAAACTTGTTCTATACAGGCCGGTGCTATAACTGACTTACTTCTAAAATCTTCTCTTTTTTTTATATTTGATATATGCACTTCCACCGCCGGCAAACCTACCGCGGAAATCCCGTCTCTTATTGCATAACTGTAATGTGTGTAAGCGCCGGGGTTTATTACTATTCCCTGCACTTCATTCCTTTGTTGATGGATTTTGTCGATCAATGCCCCTTCCGAGTTTGATTGAAATATCTCCAACTCTATATCCTGTCCTTGGCAGAAATTCCTTATCTTACTGTTTATATCGGCTAAAGTTTGGGTCCCATAAATATCCGGTTGGCGGGTACCCAATAGATTTAGATTGGGGCCATGGAGAATAAGTACTTTATATTTATTCAACTCATGCATCCTTTCAAGTAATCAATTGATCCTGTAATTAAATCCTTTGGTATATCATCTCTCAATACCGTACTACCGATTCCGGTAAGGAGGATAAAATTAATCTTTTCCTTCCTGACCTTTTTATCCATTTTCATCTTCCCTAGCAGTTTGTCTTTTTCAATGTCAAGTAAATCGCCTTTGATTTCTATCCTTTCCAGCAAGCGTTCTATTTGGTCGAACTGGCTTTTTTTAAGCAGCCCCATCTTCCAGGAGATCCAAGCTTCACAATGCATTCCGAGGATTACTGCTTCTCCATGGGTTAAAGGTCCGTAACCGGTGCTGACTTCAATTCCATGGCCTATTGTATGACCGAAGTTTAGCACCTTTCTCAAGTCGCTTTCGTACATATCCTTTCTCACTACGGACGCTTTTATTTTAAGGCTTCTATTAATTACTTTTTCTAGTGCCTTTCGGTCAGATAGGTTAAGTAAGCTATCCAGGTTATCATTTAAATAATCGAAAAATTGCTGGTCCCAAATAAGTGAGTATTTAATCACCTCTCCCAACCCGGATTTAATCTCCCTTTGGGGTAAGGTTTCTAAGGTCTCCGGGTCTATCAATACTAATTTTGGGTTATAGAATGCCCCGATCAGATTCTTGCCTAAAGGATGATTTACGGCCACCTTTCCTCCTACGCTGCTGTCCACTTGGGAAAGGAGTGAAGTGGGCACTTGTACATAAGATATACCTCTTAGGAAGGTGGCGGCCACAAAGCCGGTCAAGTCCCCCACCACTCCCCCACCTAAAGCGATCATAATGTGGGCTCGTTCATACCTTTTTTCGATTAGTTGAGTGTATAAATCTTTGCAAACATCCAAACTTTTTGAGCTCTCTCCCTCCGGGACGGTGATCAGATCACAATCTATACCCCGTCGCTTAAAGCTTTTAATTACCGCTTTCCCGTAAAGTTTTCCTACTTTTCCATCGCTTATTACGCATGCTAGCTGAGATAAGCAGTACTTTGCAATATATTCGCCGGCTTTCTCTAAGATCCCCCCTTTTATGACTATGGGGTAGCTGGTGGTAGTGGGACTGTATTCAACTTGTATGGTGGGCATATTTTTTCACCTTCTGTTTGATCTTACCGGCAATAAGCTCCGGACTCCTCTTGCTACTTTCTACTATGAGGTCCGCTTTCAGGTAGTATTTTTTCCTATTGTTTAGGAGTTTTCTAATTTTGGCCAATCTGTGTTGATCATTCAACCCGGCTAGCAAGGGGCGCTTGTCCCCTTTTGTTCGGGTAAGGACGGTTTTGGGGTCAACTTGTAAATAGACGCTTATTCCATTTTTTATTAACTCTCGATTTTCTTCTCTTAAGGGTGCTCCCCCTCCCAAGGCCACTACTAGCCCCTCTTTTTGAGATATTTTTCCGATCATGGTTGTTTCTAACTTTCTAAAGGTTTCTTGACCTAACTTTTCAAAAATATGGGTGATGGACATCCCGGCTTCCTGTTCAATTAAAAGGTCGGAATCGACAAATTCATAATCCATAATCTCAGCCAAAATCGGCCCCACCGTGCTCTTACCGGCTCCCATGAAACCAATTAAATATATATTTGTATTTTGCATGCCTTTTAGGTTTGAGGGTAAGGATAGGTATTCTTTATCTCTGTTAATGAATCCCCCCCGAATTTTTCCATGAAGGCATTGGCTAAGCATAAACACACTACTGCCTCTCCAACTATGGAGGCAGCGGGAACGGCACAAACATCAGCCCTTTCCTTGCTTGCTTCAGCTTTTTCTTTCGTTTTCATATTTACGGACAGTAGCGGTTTCCTTAAGGTAGGTATGGGTTTCATGGCTGCTTTTACCCTTATGGGTTCGCCGTTTGATATCCCTCCCTCAATTCCACCCGCTCGGTTAGTTTTTCGAAAGTATCCTTTTGTTTGGTGGTAAAATATTTGATCGTGTACCTGGGAACCCCACCGGGATGCACATTCTTTACCCAGTCCTATCTCCACGGATTTAATGGCTGGGATGCTCATTACCGCCTGGGCAATTTGACCCTCCAAACGCCTCTCCCAGTGTGAGTAACTGCCCAATCCCACCGGTACACCGAAGGCGATGACTTCAAATACTCCCCCCACTGTGTCACCTCTGCTTTTGGCCACTTTGATCTTATCTATCATCTTATTCCCTGCTATAGGATCTAGACATCTACATGGTAATTTGTCGGCTTTTTCGTTTAGACCCGGATCTGAGGGGTCAATATTTTTTTCGCTATTTACATCCTTGATCTGGAGCACGTGGCTGGCCACTTGGATATCAAATTGATTTAGTAATTGTCTTACTACCGCCCCTAAAGCGACCCGCATGGCTGTCTCTCGGGCACTGGAGCGTTCCAGCACGTTCCGAATATCCCGGTGGCCGTACTTTATACAACCGGCTAGATCAGCGTGTCCGGGGCGGGGAACTTGTAAAGGGTGGTAATCTTGCGGTTTTTCAGGTGGGGACATTTTGTCCTTCCAATTTTTCCAATCTTTATTTTTTATTTTCAAAGCTAGTGGGCTACCCAGGATTCTTCCAAACCGCAGGCCGCTCATTATCTCTACCTGGTCTTTCTCTATCTTCATTCTCTGGCCCCTCCCGAATCCAAGTTGTCTGCGTCTTAATTGGTGATTGATAAAATCGGGGCTGATAGTTAAGCCGGCCGGTAAACCTTCCAAAATTCCTACCAAAGCCCGGCCGTGGGACTCTCCAGCAGTTAAAAATTTAAGCTGGCCCATCTTTTAACACCTCGGTTAGGTAAGTTCGCAAATTTGAAAGAAGGTGAGAGCTGACCTTTTTTTCCAGCCATATATTGAGTGCTTCCACTCCCTGATAGATGAGCATATCCAAACCGTTTATGGTCTGGGCTCCCTTTTCTCTTGCCCGCCGGAGCAATTTTGTGGTGGGTGGATTATAGATAAGATCAAATACCACCAGTTGATGGTTAAGGCGGACATCGTCGGGGAGAGGGGATTTATCGGTATCCGGCCACATGCCTACCGGGGTGGCATTTACTAAAAGTTCGGCTTGAGCTAAATCCTCTCTCAAATTTCGGTTCTCATTTAGGGAGTGGCATATAAGTTTTGAGAATCCAAGTTTATTACCCATACTTTGGGCTAGCTGGTGGGCGTTGGTCAAAGTTCGGTTGTAGATAGCTATCTGTTGAATACCTTCCCTTATTAAGGAATAGATAACCGCTCTAGCCGCACCACCGGCTCCTAGCACTATGGCCTTGCTTTTTTTGGTATCAAAATTTGCTTCCTTTAAAGATCGGGAAAAACCTAGTAGGTCAGTATTGTACCCTTCAAGTAGGGCTGATTGATTTTTTATGGTATTTACGGCTCCGATTTGTTTTGCTTCCTTAGAAATTTGATCCAAATGAGGGATTACCTTTCGTTTAAAAGGAACGGTGACATTCAGTCCACTGACACTTAGGCTCCTGGCCCCCTGGATTGCTTTTTCCAGATCTGTTGGTCTTACTTTGAATGGAAAGTAGCGATGATTGAGGCCCATTTTCTCGAAGATGTAGTTGTGTAGTAATGGGGACAGGGTGTGAGCTAAGGGATGACCGATGACCCCAAATAGTCGAAAGTCCCCATCATCTATTTTCATGGTATCAACTCCTCTAGGTGTTTATAGAAATCAGGATAGGAGACATTCACCCATTTGGCATCCCGGATAATGGTGTTTTTTTCGGCTACTAATCCAGCTATAGAAAAAGCTAAAGCTATCCGGTGATCTCCAAAAGCTTTAACTTCTCCTCCTCTGAGATTTTGCTTGCCTTTGATAACCATTCCGTCCGGTTTCTCTTTTACTTTTCCACCCATCCTTTTTAGGTTTTCTACAGTTGCTTTTATCCGATCGGTTTCTTTAACCCTGGCTTCCTCTGCCTTGCGTATGACCGTCCGTCCCTTTGCCTGGGTTGCCAAAACCCCAATCAGAGGTATCTCGTCAATTAGTAAGGGAATTAGATCCTCACCTATTTCAATACCTCTAAGTTTACTTGATTTAATGGTTATGTCCGCTCGGGGTTCGTTATTGGAGTTCTTTTGGTTGGTCAACTTAAAAGTGGCCCCCATTTTTTCAAGTACGGTCAAGAACCCCATCCGAGTGGGGTTAACTCCTACCTCCCTAACTTTGATCTGACTATCAGGTACTATTGCTCCGGCGGCCAATAGGAAACTGGCAGAGGAAAAATCCCCCGGAACGTAGATGGTCCTTCCTTCTAGTTTCCCTCCACTTAAGGTAATTTTATTATTAACCCTTTCAATTCCTGCTCCCAGGTAATCTAACATCCTTTCGGTGTGATCCCGAGAGGGGTCAGGTTCTGTTACCCGGGTGGTCCCTTTGGCAAATAGGCCGGCCAGGAGAATACAGGATTTGACTTGCGCGCTGGCCACCGGGAGTTGGTAAGAAATAGAGGTTAGTTTTCTACCTTTGATATGTAGTGGAGGATACTTCCCTTCCCGGGCGGTTATCTTACCTCCCATTTCATGTAAGGGATCTATTATTCTATCCATAGGTCTTTGGGTTAGGCTTTTATCACCCAAAAAATAGCTACTGAAGTTTTGACCGGCCAGCGCTCCAGTTAAAATCCGCATAAGGGTTCCTGAGTTTCCGGCCACCAGTGGTTCTTTTGGTGGATGGTAGCCGGTAAGACCATTTC
The DNA here is from genome assembly GCA_964443275.1 of uncultured Thermotogae bacterium. Taxonomy (GTDB): domain Bacteria; phylum Bipolaricaulota; class Bipolaricaulia; order CAYUCE01; family CAYUCE01; genus CAYUCE01. The sequence goes on from CAYUCE010000021.1 coordinate 14,573, forward strand.
CTAGGACGGTGGCTTTATCTCCCCTTTTCTTGATGGTAACCCCTAAGGTCTTAAGACATTGGATGGTATGGTTTACATCTTCTGCATCTAGGAGGCCGGTAATAGGAGTTTTACCCCGGCATAAGCTACCCAATATAAGGGCTCGGTGGGAGATTGACTTATCACCCGGGGGACGAGCCTCACCTTCTAACCTGTTTGCCGGCTTAATTTTTTTACTGTTCGGGTTCATTCTCTCACCCGACTTTTAAAACCCTTTTCGTTTAGGACTTTAGCTGCCTGCTTTGCTTCCCGTGGTGAGTCAAAATAGATTTGAAAGATTCCCTCAAAGTTTTCCCGTACTCTCAGAAGTTCGATATCTTTGATGTTCAGGCCGTTTTCGGAAAGGACACCCGTCAACTCGGCCAGTGATCCGGGTCGGTCGGCCAAGAATACCGAGATTCTATGCAGGGAAAGGGTTAGGCCTTTCTGCCGGTTAGGTATTGATTCTCTAAACCTGGACGAGTTTATAAATAAATCTTTTAGTTCATCACCTGTCAGTTTCCTATCGGCGAATTTGAGAAGCTCTATAAAGTCCTGCAGGGATTGGCTGATTTTTTTGCTGTTTGTTTTGAATATATCCTTCCACATACCGAAAGGGGAGGAAGCAATTCTGGTCATATCTTTAAAGCCTCCCGCTGCAAGATACGCACATATAGGAGAAAGATCTTCTCTTCTACCTACCACTCCGGCCAAAGACACCGCTATAAGTTGGGGCAAGTGACTCACATAAGCCGCAGCCTGGTCGTGCTTATCTGGATCAATATATACTATTTCCGCTCCCAAATTCTCTAAGAAAGGCTTTAAACTCCTATCACTAACCTGCTTTTGTTCTTCTCCTGCCGGGGTTAATACATATATTGCATTTTCAAACATTAATGGGTTAGCTTCCTCTATTCCTTTAGTAGCTCCCCCGGTCATCGGGTGTCCTCCTACAAAAAAGATGTTCTTATCTTTGGAAAAGCACCGGCCCGCTTTTTTACATATCCGCGTTTTGGTGGACCCCATATCGGAAACTATAGTTTTTTTGCCAATAAGTGGGGGTAATTTGGGGATAATATCTAAAATTTCGCTGATGGGGCAGGCTAGGAAAACGAGCCCCGCTTCCTTTACCCCCTCTTTCAGGTTTCTTGCCCTTATATCTATCGCACCTCGCTCTTGTGCCTTTTCCAGTGCGGCTTTGTCTTTATCCACTCCGGTTATCTCTATCCGGGGGAGGAATTTTTTAATAGCTAGGCTCAATGAACCGCCCATTAAACCAAGCCCGATTATAGTTACCTTTAGTTTATCAGTTCTATGCGTAAAATCGGATTCTACATCTTGCATGATCCCGCCTATTTTTGACCATTTGATGAAAACTCTCGGTTAATGGCTTGACATATCATGGTAAGTTCTTGGGCGAATTTGTCAAATAGTTCAGGGGTAAGGGCTTGCGGCCCATCAACTAGTGCCTTATCGGGCTGGTGATGAACTTCGATGATCAACCCGTCGGCGCCGGCGGCAATTCCGGCTCTGGCCATTGGTAAAACTTTATCTTGTATTCCCGTTGCGTGGCTAGGATCCACGATTACCGGCAGGTGGCTTAGGTCTTTGATAATGGGAACGGAGGAGAGGTCAAGCGTGAACCGGCTATGGTCGGCAAAAGTCCTGATCCCCCTTTCACACAGGATAACAGAACGGTTGCCCTCCGACATCACATACTCCGCAGCCATCAGAAGTTCTTTCACCGTGGCGGAAAAACCTCGTTTTAAAAGAATTGGCTTATCCTGTATGCCCACCTCTTTTAAGAGGTTGAAGTTCTGCATATTCCGGGCCCCTACTTGCAATATATCTGTGTAACCGGCTATTAACTCCACTTGAGTACGATCCATTACCTCAGTGACCATGAGGAGTTCGTTTTCATCGGCCGCCTCCCGCATAAATTTAAGCCCCTCCCGGCCTAATCCTTGGAAACTGTAGGGGGAGGTTCTGGGCTTGAAGGCTCCTCCTCGTAAAATTTTGGCCCCGCTTTGGGCCACTAGGGAAGCTATAGTATGGATCTGCTCTTCCGATTCAATAGCACATGGCCCAGCCATTATGGTTACCTCTTTTCCACCGATTGTTACTTTATCTGATAGCTTAATTTGAGTATCCTGAGGATGGAACGTCCTGCTGGCCAATTTGTAGGGCTCGCTGACTTCGATCACTTCTTTTATCCCCTTATTTAGGACTTTTAGTTGGCGGGGGTCGATTCCTCTCTTATCGCCTATTGCCCCTAAGATGGTGTAATTTACACCCTTTGAGAAATGAACTTCGAAGCCAAGCTCTATTAGCTTATCATTTACTTCCTGAATTTGCTCCTCTGTAGCGTCAGGTTTCATGATTACCACCATTTTTCTCTACCTCCTTTTCAAGTTCTCGGGTTTCTTCTATTATTAGTTTAAATATTCGCTTCACCGCTTTGCTTCCTAACGGACCTTGGTTTTTTTTGGTCACCATGGTTAGGATTTCTTTCTCCCGCTGGGGTGAATAGATATCTAAACCTTGATTTAATTTTATCCTGGCCAATTTCAAGGCTATGGCTGCCCTCTTGTTTATAAGCTCAAGGATTTGTGAGTTTAAGTTATCTATTTTCTCTCTTTGCCTTTTTATTTTCTACACCTCTCTTTGAAAATACGTGCCAAAAATAAAAAAAGCCATGGTTTCCCATAGCCTTTCTCTGGTTTGTGACCCTCTTAATATTTTTAAAAATTAATTAAGGGAATCACCGAACCAAGTTTTCAAAATAATAAAAATCCCACTTATCTACGCTGACCTGCCTTCTGTTCACCACCTCCAAGCTGCCGTTTTTATATAACAATTTATTGTTCACCAACCTCAAATTTAATGCAGGTTAATATAACACATATTGGATAGAATGTCAAGAAAATGGCTCCCTTCGATTATAAGGGTTGTCCAGCACTCACTTCTAGCCATCTAAGGTAAATAGTTGACTGAAGTTTTCTGGAAGTGAGTGCTGGATGTGCCCAACCGAAACATGCCGGAATGGCACAGAGGCCATTCCCTACAAGACCCATTGATATTTAGTAACCGCTCAAGGCGGATGAATGTGGGGTTGACAAATGATAGGTTTTATATTATATTATCTTTTCGATCGATATGTGTACTAGGTTCGAAACAGAAGATGGTTTACATCTATTATTCTTGAGGGGAGCCATTTCCCATATAGATTTTATAAATTCCTCACTTACCACTACATCTACCACGGTCAAAACGGGAGGGGGACCTTCTCCCCTCTAAACTACTCTTTATTCTATCAATTAATATATTCATATCTTAGCAAGTAATCTAGAAATTTTGGTCATTAAAATTACGTTTCTTAAAACTTACCAAATCTACAAAAAAAGGATATCTAACACTACAGCCGGAAAAATTTGAATATTTACTGCTGGAATGAGCAGGGGAAGTGATGAATCTATGCGGAAGGGCAAATATGTTATCTTGCAAGGTGACGGGATGGGGGACTATCCACTAAAGGAACTGGGGGGTAGGACCCCTCTGGAAGCAGCTTCCACTCCCAATATGGATGCTCTGGCCGAAGAAGGCGAGTTGGGATTGGTGCGAACGATACCTAAAGGGATGAAACCGGGAAGCGAGGTGGGGAACCTATCCATTTTGGGTTATGATCCCCGAGAGGTTTACACTGGGAGAGCTCCTCTGGAAGCCAAAGGGATGGGAGTAGAAGTGGGCCCAAAAAACGTAGCATTTCGATGCAATCTAGTGAAATTAAGAAAAACTGAAAAAGGCTTGGTCATGGATGACTACAGCGGGGGTCATATATCGAATGATTTAGGTAACCAGTTGATTCAAGCGATAAATCAAAAGCTGACCGATTCCGCCATTAGTGGAGCCGATAAGTTCAAGTTTTATCCCGGTACCAGTTACCGTCATTTAATGGTGTGGGAGGACGGTAAGTCCGAGCTGGATTTAACCCCTCCCCATGACATTTCCGATCAATTGATTCACGAATATATGCCTAAAGGCGAGGGGGCAAAGATACTTATCCAGTTGATTAAAAAATCCTGGGATATCCTAGCCGGTCAGCAGGCAAACTCTATCTGGCTCTGGGGCTGCGGCCGGCCGCCAAAACTACATTCCTTAAAGGATAAGTACTCGTTAAGTGGATTTGTAATAACTGCAGTAGATTTGATCAAGGGTATAGGTAGATATGCCGGACTTAACCCTCTCCAAGTACCGGGAGCTACCGGATTTGTGGATACCAATTATCAGGGGAAGGTGAAAGCCTGCATCAAAGCCCTCCAAAGAAAAGATTTTGGTTTTTTACATGTAGAAGCCCCCGATGAAGCCTCCCATCTGGGTGATCTGGAGCTAAAAATGAAAGCTATTCGTGACTTCGATCGATTGGTGGTAGGTCCGGTCCTAGAAGGACTAAAACAATTTGGGGATTTTCGTTTGTTGGTCATGACCGATCATTATACTCCCCTCTCTACCCGAACTCACTCCTCGGAACCGGTCCCCTTTGTGATTTATCGAAGTAAGCGGCCTATTAACAGCCAAAGTAGAACCTATAGCGAGAAATCTGCTCTGGCTACCGATCTGATCCTCGAAGACGGACATCGGCTCCTACATAAGTTCTTGGAAGGTGATTAGATGAAAGTTCCCCGCTGTATGAGTACTCAGCATCCGGATAATGTCAAAACTCCCTTCTTTTCCGAAACTGAGGTCATCCACGGAGAAACGGAAGTTAAAGAAGCTTATTATGCCTATTCTCATCTGGGATGCACTGAACAGATGTGGGATTATGAGGGTAAGGAAGTGGACAGTTTCGTGGTTAAGAAATTGCTTACTCGATATGAGCATTTCTTTGCCCAAAATAAATTGGGTAAAGATTTATTTTTGACTCTTAGGGTACCAAACCCCCGCTTTGAGGTAGCGGAAGCCAAGGTCCTCCTGGAGACTTTAGAGAGCATACCTCGATCTTTTGATGCTGCTAAGCTATTTTACGATGAAAATAGGTCACCCATATTTGAAGTCATCCTTCCTATGACCTCCTCCGCTGCCGATCTAAACCGGATCTATTGGTACTACAAGGAATTTGTGGGGGGAAAGGAAAAACAAAGATGTTTTGATATCACTATCGGCCAATGGGTGGGTGACTTCCAACCGGAGCAGATCAACCTCATTCCTTTAATTGAAGATAAAGAGAATCTTTTAAAAGCGGACCGAATAGTAGAGTCCTATCTGGAGGATAAGAAAAAAGATTATCAAAGGATCTTTCTGGCTAGATCCGATCCTGCCCTAAATTACGGTCTGGTGAGTGCGGTACTGCTTAACAAGATTGTCCTAGCCAGGCTTCAGCGGGTGGAAAATCGAGTGGGGGTTGAGCTACTACCCATTCTAGGAGTGGGATCGGCCCCCTTTAGGGGAAATTTTAATCCTCATACTGCAACTGAAGTTTTAAATGAATATCCGTCCGTACAGACCTTTACTATCCAATCCGCCTTCAAATACGACTACCAAGAGGATGCGATAAGGAAGGCTATAGAATACATAGAGAGTCAAGAAAGAAAAGAAGCTCAACCGGTAGATGAAGAAAAATGTCTTCGGATGATAGATTTGGTGTCCAAAAGATATAGGGACTCGGTTAAAGCTCTGGCTCCATTAGTCAATAGGATTTCATCTTGGATACCCCCTCGCCGGGCCAGAAAGCTTCATATTGGCCTGTTCGGTTACTCCAGGGAGATGGATGGAGCGGATATAAAGCTTCCTCGAGCCATAAAATTTTGTGCCGCCCTTTACTCAATCGGCATTCCCCCCGAAATTCTGGGTCTTTCCGCTTTAAATACCTCAGAGCTTAAGTATCTGAGGGAAGTCTATCAAAAGTTCGATCGGGATATGGGGAGAGCTTTACAATTTTTGAATGAAGATAATTTAAAATATTTACCCTCCAATTTGCGCAAAGATATTGAGAAAGCGCTCGATTTATTTACTTTTTCTCCGAACTTGGAGCATAAGGAATTAACTTTCAAGATTATGCAAAAGATAAACGAAAACGATTTGCCCGGAGATCAGCTAAAAGAATGGGTGGTCCAAGCGGCTTCCATTAGGAAATTTCTGGGATGAAAGGAGAAATTCTTAAAGGTGAAAAGAGAGGTGAAATACCATGCTAGTGATGAAATTTGGGGGAACCTCGCTGGGGAGTGCGCAAAAGGTCAATAAGGTAGCGGGAATAATTAAAGAAAGGCAGGCGGATGAAAAGGTAATAGTGGTCCTTTCGGCCATGAGCGGAGTGACTAATTATCTTCAGAAAGCGGCCCACAATGCCAAGCAGGGTGCTAGCGGGGAGGTGGAAAGAATACATCAAAAGCTCCTTGATAACCATCTAGAAGTGCTAAAGGAGCTTTCCCTACCCCCAGAAAATTTGGAAGTAATAATTCACGGATATTTCGACCGTCTAAAGGAAATTTGTCAAAGCATTCGAGTTTTAGGGGAACTTACCCCAAAAACTTTGGATCAAATATCCTCATTGGGAGAGCGAGTTGTTACTCACATTATGGCGGCTTTATTAAACCAAAAAGGGGTGCCGGCTGAGGCAATAGAGGCGGATGAGCTGATCTTCACTGACTCCAACTGGGGTGCTGCCACCCCCTTAATGAACGAGACAACCCATGCCGTAAAAGAGACCTTAAATCCGCTGCTTGCCCAAAATGGGGTTCCAGTGGTAACCGGTTTTATAGGGGGGACCAAAGATGGAAAGCCTACCACTCTAGGTAGAGGAGGAAGCGATTACACCGCATCCATAATTGGGAAGGTGATAGGAAGTCGGGAAATTTGGATTTGGACTGATGTGGATGGGGTTATGACCGCTGATCCTAAAATAATTCCCGGGGCCAGTAAAGTCCCCCGACTTTCTTATGATGAGATGACAGAACTATCCTACTACGGAGCTAAGGTGCTTTATCCAAAATCCGTCCTGCCGGCTAGAGAGGCGGGGATCCCCATAAGAATCAAAAATACTTTCAACCCCCAAGATTCAGGTACATTAATCACCGAAGACCCGGTAGTGGACCCCACCGTAAAGGCTATTACCTCCATTAGGGATCTTTCGTTGATCACTGTGCAAGGACACGGCATGTTGGGTATTCCCGGTATGGCGGCCAAAGTATTTTCTATCGTGGCCGAAATCGGGGTAAGCATCTTGCTTATATCGCAGTCATCTTCGGAGCAAAACATCTGTTTTACTGTAAAGCGAAAACATAATGAAAGGGTGGTTAGAAATTTGAGCGAAAAACTTAAATTGGAGCTGGGGCGCCACGTAATTGAGGATATCCGCTCCTTCGATAAGGCGGCTATTATAGCTGTGGTGGGGGCGGGTCTTAGAAATTCTCCCGGTATAGCGGCTAAGGTATTTAGCTCTCTTGGCAACAATGGGATTAATATCCTATCCATTGCTCAAGGGTCTAGCGAATATAATCTCTCGTTAGTGGTGGAGGAATCAGAGGTGGAAGAAGCCTTGGCGCGTATACATGGAGAATTCTTTTAAACCGAAAGGAGATAAAATGGGTAATATTCATATCGTTCAATTGGGCGTAGGTCAGATTGGAAGAACATTGATTGAACAGATACTCAAGAATCGATCAACTATCCAAAAAAGATCAAATCTACATATTGAGTACCGGGCCGTGGCGGATAGCTCGGGAATTATTTTCAACAGACAGGGAATGGAAGATAAAAAGCTTAAAAGTATCATCCAGGTTAAAGATGAGGGGGGGAGCGTGGTAGACCTTCCGCAAGGAGGCAAGTGGAACCCCAAACAGGTAGAAGAGGAGCTGTTATCGGTTCCAAATTCAATCCTGGTGGATGTAACCGATTCGGATAAGACTCATGATTTACTAATAAAGGCAGTCCAAAAAGGCCGGGGCTTGGTTTTATCCAACAAGATTCCACTTTCGGCTTCCTATAACCTGTATCAAAAGCTCATCGCTCAAAGAACAAAATATGAGACTACAGTCGGAGCTGGACTACCGGTAATAGATACCTTAAATAAGTTACTGGATAGTGGGGACCAAATCTTTGCCCTCAAAGGGGCACTGTCGGGTACTATGAATTTCATATTTACTCAAATTGAGGAAGGTAAAACTTTTTCCTGGGCCGTAGAGAAGGCGTATAAACTGGGATATACAGAACCGGATCCTCGAGCTGATCTTTCCGGCAAAGACCTGACTAGAAAAGCGATTATTCTAGCTAGAACCTTGGGGTATAAATTGGAGATGGAAGATGTAGAGGTTGAAAAGCTGTTTCCGCCGAAAATGGCAAATCTAGAGAAAAATGAATTTATGGCCGGTTTATCAGCGGTGGATGAAGATTATGCCAAGAAGCTTAAATCCGGCCCAAACGAAATTAACCGCTATCTGATTTTGGTAAGCGAGGATAAGGTCAAAGTGGGAGTTGAAAGTCTTTCTCCCTCCAGCCCTTTTGCTACTTTGAGCGGGCCGGAAAATCTAGTGGCCATAAAGACCGAAAGATACAAAGAATTTCCGCTTTATATACGGGGACCCGGGGCCGGTCCCCGAGTTACCGCTGCCGGAGTATTAACTGATATAATAAGCCTTTCCAAAAGGCTAAAGTTTTGGTTTAAGGAGTGAGGTCTGGGGTTTATGTTTTGGTTTCAATCCCTAAGCCTTAAAGCTGAATCCCTAACCCTTATTTCATAGGAGGTTATCTTCATTTATGGGTAAAAAGCAAAAAAAGAGCAAAATCCGAGTAGGAATACTTGGGGCCACTGGCATGGTGGGTCAGAGATTTATTCAACTTCTTATCAATCATCCCTGGTTTGAAATTACCGCTTTAGCCGCCTCCACGCGCTCAGCCGGAAAACTATACGGTCAGGTAGTTAATTGGGTAGTCTCATCGGCTCCTCCCCCGGAAGTATTAAAGATACGGGTAGCCGAATGTGAACCCGAGCTGGACTGTGATCTAGTCTTCTCCGGACTACCCGGGGGATTGGCTGGAGCAATAGAGGAAAAATTTGCCCGCCGGGGATATCCGGTATTCTCAAACTCTAAGGACCATAGGATGGATGAGGACGTACCCTTGTTGATTCCGGAGGTAAACCCGGACCATATAGATATGATAAATCTCCAACAAGGGCACCGAGGGTGGAAGGATGGATTTATCGCCACTAATCCCAATTGCTCGGCGGTAGGGCTGACTTTACCCTTGAAGCCTCTGCACGAGAATTTCGAGCTCCAAAAAGTCATAGTCACCACCATGCAAGCTGTTTCCGGAGCTGGATATCCCGGTGTTTCCAGTCATGATATATTAGATAACGTATTGCCCTGGATTAAGGGAGAAGAGGATAAGCTGGAAACCGAGCCCCTGAAGATGTTGGGCGAGCTTGAAAATTTTAAATTTAAAAATGCAAATTTCAAAATTAGTGCCTCTTGTAATAGGGTAAATACCAAAGACGGCCATCTGGAAGCTGTGTGGGTTAAACTAAAGGAAAAAGCAAGCATCTCCCGGATGAAAGCGGCCTTTGGAAATTTTAATCCTTTGGTGAAATATGAGCTTCCCAGTTCCCCGGAAAGGCCGATAATAGTAACTGATAAGCCGGATAGGCCGCAGCCTAGGTACGATCGAAACGCAGGTAAGGGAATGTCTGTAACCGTCGGTAGATTAAGAAAATGCCGAGTTCTCGGAGGTTACAAATTTACCTGCCTGGTCCATAATACCATCAGAGGGGCGGCTGGGGGTTCGATTTTAAACGCCGAATTAATGAAAGCTAAAAAGTACTTATAACTGCACTCAGTTATTAGGGTCTTAATTAGCTTAGACGTTGACTGCCACTAAATCCCCCTACTTTTCTTACTAGAGGAAATATGAATAATCCTCCACCGAAGGAAACCAAAGCTATTTTTAGAGAGCCGGTGCCTGCATCAAGGAGAATGGCTGAAAATATTAAACCAGCAAGTGCACCTACAATGGGCCAGAGGATCGGCTTAATAAATAAGTTGGTACCATGCCTTCTTTCCACTTCATAGACTATGTTCCTCTCTTTTTTATCACCCGATTCCTTTATTCCTCTTTGGGCGGGTACTAATTCCCCTTGGTCTACCCGTCCAGTATAAAGAGAAAGATCTAGGGCACCTCTAACCAAGCCTCCGAATGCACCGGCCACCAAGGCCACTGCTACAAAACCTAACAGCGCTCCTTTGTTGGAAAATGTGGGATAGGTGAAATACCCCTTTGTCCATATAAGGCTAACTCCGTATCCCAATCCACTACTCCATCCCAGGAATATCAAAATCGAAAAAAACCTGGAGAAAAACTTAAATCCACTGGATGGATACTCACTAGTTGCATCCTCTTTGGGGAGCTGCTCCTTTTCTGAACTCATACTAGCCTCCTCACCACACTCTCTCCCAAATCCTTCGTAAAAATCCTTTCTTATCTGGGGGCAAGTTAGATGACCAATTGTTGGATTTCTTCACCAAGTCTTGGCTTGTACCCCCCACTAGGTATTGCACTAAATCTTGAAGAAATTCTTTGTCTTGCTGATGTTTATTTAAACATTCTTGCAGTAGCTCCATAGGCCCGATCTTAACTTTGCCTGAACTTTCCTCTGTCTTTGTAAAGCTTTTATTCTCCATTAGATTCTTAACTTTTGGTTTTCTTAGCGGAGAAGAGAGCTCACCGGCGAAATACTTGCCTACCGCTTCCTGTGCTGGCTGAACCGGGCAGACTCTAGTCTTAATGTCGGCCAAATTTAAAAGAATTAAGGCGTTTGAGCCAAAGTTTTCGGCAATTACTACATCTGGTAGTTCCTTAATAACTAAAAGGGTTTTTTTGATGGTTGCTTCTCCAGGTGGTAGGTGTGAGTAATCAGCTTGGAGGACTTTTTCTTCCTCAAATTCCTCGCTATCTCTTGCTTTCAGTACCATGAAGGTCAGAGACTCTTCAAAACTGGAAACGGTTTCCTTCATTCCTCCTTCCTGACCTATTGCTATCACTATACGAGTCCCTTCATCCATAGTTTCTGCCCCTCACCGAGAGTGGATTCTCCCGGTTAATGTTTCATGCGAAATTCATTATAGCATTGAGCAAGGCTGAGTACAAACAGTCTACTTATACTCTATGTTTGTTACAGTTCTGGATCTCAACGTATACAGTTTAGCCATCACCCAGCGCGAATCTTGGGTAAGGGCAAGTTTCGGTTGGGCACAGAGGCCCAACCCTACGGATCCACGGGACAAGGTTTTGCGATGTAGGGAATGGCCTCTGTGCCATTTCTAAAGGTTTCCCTGAGAGATGATGCAATTTCCCCCTGCTTTTTTTGCCAAATATGCTCGCTCATCAGCTACTTTGATTAGGGCATCCTCGTTCTCACCGTCTTCGGGGAAAGTGCTTAGCCCTCCCGATGCGGTAATCCTTGTACCTTTCCTAAATACAAAAGATTCTATTCCCTTTATCAATCTCTCTGCAGCCCGGCGGCCAGCTTGAATTGAAGTTTCTGGGAGGATAACCGTGAATTCGTCACCACCGTAGCGATATATTTGATCTGAACCCCGCAAATTCTTTCCTAAAATTTGTCCCAGCTCTTCCAGGAGTTGATCTCCTACTTGGTGGCCATGGGTATCATTTACCGTTTTTAGGTCATCAATATCTAGCAGTATCAAGGAAAGCTTACGCCCATATCTTTTTGCCCTTTCTAGTTCTCCTTCTAAAGTCTCAAAGAAATAGCGTCGGTTAAAAATGCCGGTTAGGTCATCTCTGATAGCTAATTCTCGTAGTTTCTCCTTCCCGGTTAGATTGCTTATGGCTACCGCCAATTGGCTAGCCACGGAACCCAGAAGTTCAACATCGTCCTGATCAAAAGCATCCAATTTTTGACTCTCTATGTCCAGCACCCCGAAGAATTTATCTCCAGCTTGAATAGGCACGGCTAACTCCGATTTGATGCCGGGAAAGCCCGGTATATAGCGGCGATCGTCCCCGACATCACCTACTTTAGCCGGCTTTTTATTAGCTGCCACCCAGCCGCTGATTCCTTCTTTTCCAACCTTCAATTTTTTCCCTGGTTTATAGGTTAAATTCTTCTCAATTTTGCACTCTTGTGCTTTCAAAACTAAATAATCGCCTTCTTTTAGTAAAACAGCCCCATAGTCATAGTGAAAATCTTTTTTTAGGATTTGAAGAATCTTTTTTAAAAGGAGCCCTAAATCCTCTATGGCCGCCAGCTCAAATCCCAGAGAATGAAGGGCTTTGATACTTTCCTTCTGCTGCTGGAGTTTTTCCATTTGTCGAACCCTAGTCACGGCCATGGCCGCCAAATTGGCGAAAGTCTCAATGGGCTTTAAAGTATCCACAGTAGGTGCCCTCCCATCAGCAGGGTCATCCATGGAAATATGTCCGATGATCTTCTCCTTCTGATACATGGGGATGTATAAAGAATCATCGGGATGCCACTCTTGCATCTCTTCTATGGGTACCCGACTTTTTATCTCTCCCTTCTCTTTTCGCATACTATTTGGTTTTTCTGAGTGGGGAATGTAATAAGAATTCGATAGTTTGAACTTTTGGTCAAATTTATCTAGATTGACCGGTATCTCATCACTTTCCATCTTCTCTAGCTTCTCTTTTTCTGCCTGACTCAGTCCAGAAAAGGAGAAACCATACACTACAGATTCTTTTGGATTTGATAGATCTAAGGGTGGGTCATATAAAGAGATTATTGCCCTCTTAAAAGGGCTGGTTTTGGTAATCGCTTTAGCCACATCGGCCAAAATGTTGGCCAGATCCCTTTTCCCTAGCGCCTCTTGGCTGATGGTAAACAAGTCCTCAAGCATTTGCTGGTTCATTCTACTTCACACTGAGAGTTACGTAGCAATTTCATTTTAAGATTTTCCTTCTCTAATATTCAGGTATCAAAGCAAACTAATAATAAATTATCCGATTTGCTTATCGCAAATTTTGTGAAACTTAGCTGACTTAATTATTTTAACCGGATAAATTTTAGGTTAAGTTACCAAAATTACATACTTACATTTCTTTAGACGATATAATTCGAGAAGTAGGGAAGGAAGGAAGGAAGGAAGGAAGGAAGGAAGGAAGGAAGGAAGGAAGGAATACCTCATGATCTTAATTGTTCGTAATTATTATAGCTAAAAATGCAGTCGAAAATGCGTTCCAATGTACTTTAGATAGTTTAATGACTAGTGTAAGAAAATGATTTATATCACACTCTATGCGGATTAAAAGCTCATTGTAATCGGATCGAAGCCGACCTAAATAGAGATTTTATCCCTTTTGCTGCAAATGTGTAAGGAGCATAATAAATCATGAAAAGCTTAAAGTGCGAAATCTACACACAGGGAGGTAGACATTTATGCCAGAACTTTTAACTGCGGTTGGTTCCTTGTTGATCTCGGCTGGAGTGGCCATGTTGCTTATGCGGATCGGTGGCTACTTTGAGAAAGCGTAGTCCTTAAAGCCTTATCGGGAGGTGGGTTAAATGCCAGAGCTTTTGGAGGCAGTTGGTTCCTTGTTGATCTCGGCTGGAGTGGCCATGTTGCTTATGCGTATCGGTGGCTACTTTGAAAAAATGGGCTAATAAACATTGTAGGGGATGACACGGGGGCCATCCCCTACGGAGAAATGTAGGGTTGTCCAGCACTCACTTCTAGCCATCTATGGTAGATAGTCTACTGTAGTTTTCTAGAAGTGAGTGCTGGATGTGCCCAACTACAAAGGAATTGCGATGCAATTTATACCTAGGTTGAGTAATTAAGAATAAACTGGGATGTGATTTAGATGAAATGTAAGATGCCAGCTTATGGGTTTATTGGGCTGCTGATAGTAATAGCAATGGCTTTGTTTATAGGCCCCTTATTTACCTACTCCCAAGATAATGAGTCCTACCCCGCCAGTATAAAGAAATTACCGGTTGAGGAACAGACCCAATTTATCCTGTTTGCCAAAAACAGAGGGTGGCCTAAAATCTTCATAACCGATGCCACACCAAGTGGACTAAGATTAATTGATGGTCTAGGGGTAAAATATCTAATTTCCTGGGATACCTTCTTCCAGGACACCGCTCAGTGGAGAAATGATCAGATAAATGATTTCTTTGACCATGAGGGAATACAGCCAAAAGGTGAGTACCCTGATTCGATCAAATCCTTGAGCAACCAAGAAAAGATACGATTTGCTCAATTTATAGCTAGAAAAGGATGGTATCAACGAAACATCCTGGCCATAAGTGAAAAAGATAAGACCATCACTTTAATGGATAACTTGGGGGTTCTTTCTACTATCAGCTATTCTAAATTTTATGAGAGAACCAGCGAATGGGAATATAAAGACCTTTGGGAATGGAACCAGCTAATGAAAATAGGCAAAATTGAGGGAAAGTTAG
>CAYUCE010000022.1:0-27603 GCA_964443275.1 uncultured Thermotogae bacterium
ATGTTTCATTAGCACTGGAATTCTCAATAACATCGATTGTTTTCTGGTAGCGGAAGGCTAAAGCCTTCCGCTACCTCGGCTATAACTTGCGTCCCTTTATAAACAAGAAGCTCAATAAAATCCTTTTTCAAAGAGTCCGGGTTCCCCCATTCTTTTTGATGGAAAGGTAAAATGGCCTTATAATTCAACAACCATCCTCAATAAGCGTAAATGAGGAACTTCTTAGATGAGCCAAAATACTGACAAAACAAAGCTATCCCGGATTATTGAGTCCTACATGGACAAAACTGCCGGGCTCAAGCAGCATTGCGAAAGGTGTCTTAGGACCGAGCGTTGGGGTTCTAACGCCGTACTGATGGTGGTAGATGCAGCCTTTACCTCCATAGGGCTTAATTATTTCACGGGGGTAGTTCCCAAAGTAATGGAGTTTGAAAAAGAATTTGTAAACAGCGGATCCATAAGCTGCTTTAAAGGCTTAAAAAACCTCTCCTTGATCGAAGCGGAACATATCTGGAAAAACAAAAGGTCATGGAACGTAGCCAGGTCAGTTGCTACATATCTGGATGATTTAGAGCAAGAAAACCACCAGAATGACCGAGGGGCTCTGCGGATGTGGGCTCAAAATGCTCCACTTGAAAACTGGCAAGCGACCCCAATTGGAAAGGTAAAAGGAGTGGGTATAAACACCTATCAGTATCTGCGCATGATGGGCGGTGTAGATACCGCGATGCCGGATAAGATAGTAAGAAGGGTGATAAGAGAAATCCTAGAGAAAGCAGAGGTTACCATGCCCACCGAGGACGACATTGAGCTGGTTGAAACTATAGCTAGAATAGCTGACATATCTGGATACCGGTCAATTGAAATCTGTTGGATGACTTGGCTTGTCCAGTCCGAGGGAGACCAAACAAGGATGGAAAAATACGCCCCAATTTTGGAGAGAATATAGGGATCAGATTTAGCCTAGAGATATCTTTGCGAGAATTTAATGTATCTACAAAAAATATGCAACAGTAAGAAAGGGTGACAACTATGAATTGCGATTTTGACAGGGTAATACACCGCCGGGGGACAAATTCTGCAAAATGGGATTACTGTGAGAAGGTATTTGGGCGCGATGATATACTGCCTATGTGGGTCGCAGACTCTGATTGGACCACAGCTAAGCCGATAATCGAAGCCATCAAAAAAAGAGCCGAACACGGTATATTCGGCTACACTAAACAGGGTAAAGAGTGCGATGAAATTGTCATCAAGTGGTTGAAAAGACGTTTTGATTGGGAAATCAAGCCGGAATGGATAATTTATACTAACGGAGTTATCCCCTCAATATCCGTTGCTATTAGAGCTTTTACTCAACCTGGTGACCAGGTAATCGTGCAACCTCCGGTTTACTATCCATTTTTTCCCACCATTACTAATAGCGGCACACAGATAGTTAACAACCAGCTCGCCTTTGAGAAAAAATCATACTCCATGGACTTTGCCGATCTGGAAGGTAAGTTCAAACCCGGAGATGATTATGCTTCCCGCCCTCCCCGAGTCAAGATCCTTCTCCTGTGCAGTCCTCACAATCCGGTGGCCCGAGTTTGGAGTAAAGAAGAACTATTAAAATTAGGTGAGATTTGCCTAGAAAACAACACCCTAATCATCTCCGATGAAATCCATGCCGACCTTACCTTTGAGGGTTATGAACACACCCCTCTTGCTTCCCTATCCAAAGAACTGGCTGCCAATTCTATTACTATGATGTCACCGAGCAAAACTTTTAACATACCTGGACTTCACACCTCCATGGTAATAATCTCCAACCCCAAAATACGAAAGCAATTTAAGGCTGCCAAAAGCTACCTGCTTAATAAAGGAGGAATCTTTGGACTTGTAGCTTTAAAAACGGCCTATAGCAAGTGTGACCAATGGTTGGAAAAACAGCTAGATTATTTACAAAAAAATATGGAATTTACTCTACAGTATTTTAAGAGGCATATCCCCAAAATTAAGGTTATAGAGCCGGAAGGAACTTATTTACTCTGGCTTGACTGCAGCGGGCTAAATTTAAGTCCCCGGGGGCTGGAAGATTTCATGATAAATCAAGCCAGGGTGGGGCTGGACAGTGGAAATTGGTTCGGCCCGGGAGGCGAATGCTTCATGAGGTTAAACATCGCCTGCCCTCGACCCCTCCTGCAAGAAGGACTGGATAGAATAAGGGTGGCAGTGAGAGAAAAGTGAGGATCTATTGTCTTATTACTTGAATAAATACTGCGAAGTTGTTACGATTTATGGTAAATTAGCCTAATAAAATTAAAAATCAGAAGGGAGGAAAAATGGCTGCACCTTATCATGAACCTTACGAGGAAATACCGGCCGAGGCACGAGAATATCACCGGATGATCCAAAGTGTAATAGAAGAGTTGGAGGCCATTGACTGGTACAATCAAAGGGCGGCGGTTACGGGAGATTCCCAACTTAAGGCAATAGTGGAACACAATAGAGATGAGGAGATTGAACACGCCTGTATGGGACTGGAGTGGCTTAGAAGAAATAGCCCTATATGGGACGAGAACCTAAATACTTACCTATTTTCGCAAGGCGATGTTACCGAATTGGAAGAAGGGGAAAACTCCAATAACGAAAGTTTTCCTGAAGATGGCTCTCTAGGAATTGGTGGTAGGGGAGGAGGAAAGTAAATATGGATATTTTAAAAAGATCACAAGCCCCCTATACCGGCTGAAGCTTGGGATTTTATTGACGAAGAAGCCCGGGAAGTTCTAGAAGTAGAGTTGGTAGGAAGGACAGTGGTTGACTTTATAGGCCCCCAAGGCTTAGATAAATCCGCAGTTAATACTGGAAGAATTAAGAGACTAGGCCAAGGGGCAGTAGAGGGGGTAACTTATTGTCTGCGGGAGTCCCTACCTATGGTGGAAATTAAAGTGCCCTTCCGGATAAAGCTAAGTGAGATAGAAGCCCTGGCCCGGGGAGCGGCTGATGTGGATACAGATCCATTAATCGAAGCTTCCTTAAAAATAGCCCAGGCCGAAGACGAGATAATTTTCAATGGGCTAGAGGAAGCAAATATCAAGGGTATAGCAGTTGAAGCCGCGGAGTCTGCCTACGGAGTCTCCGATAAAGACGGGTTTATGCCGGCGGTTGTTCAAGGTATAAGCGGTTTCAAAAAAGCGGGAGTAGGAGGGCCTTATTCGCTTCTATTGGGACCGGAGATGTATGCATCTTTGTTTAAATCAACGGGAAGAGGTTATCCAGAAGAAAAAAGACTAAATGAGATTTTAGAAGGAAATATTATCCGGGTACCAACCCTTGAATCCAGAGGACTTCTAATTTCCACTCGGGGCGGGGACTTCGAGCTGTTTGGAGGACAGGACCTCTCCGTGGGATTTTCCCATTGGAAAGAAGACGAGATAGAATTCTTTTTGTACGAGTCCCTCACCTTTAGAATAAATACCCCCGAGGCTGCTCTGATTCTAACTTAAGTTTTATAGAGTGAAGGTGAAAACATGGATTTGTAGGTTATTCGTCGGGTTTGGGTTACTTTTTTACCTGCTTGGGTTCTATTACCCAAATTTATCTGCACAAAATAAAGAGCCGGCTCAAGAATACCTGGTGCAACAGAGCTTTACCGTAAGAAATGAAGGCCCCGGTAATGCCTTGGATATAGGAATATGGGCGGTCTTGATCCAAACTCTATCACCTTATCAAAAAGTCCTATCAAGAGATGTAAATCTTCCAGATTACTCCATCCAGATAGATACAAATAACAATAAATATTTACATTTTAATCTGGATAATCTACCTGCGGGGAAAGAAAGAACTATTGTGATTGAGTACAAGGTGATGGTACACAAAGTGGCAATTGATCTAAAGCTTTGCAGATGGGCAGGAAGCATTCCCGAATCAGTTAAACCTTTTTTAAAGCTGGAAGGGATAGGCGGGTCGGATAAATCTGCCATAAAGGCCCTGGCGGATCGTCTGGCCAATGGGAAAAACTCACCTTGTGAGATTTTACGAGCCATATACGAATGGATAGGAAGAAATATTGGCTATGATGAACATTTAAATGAAGATAAGAGCGCTTTATGGGCCCTTCAAAACAAAAGAGGTGATTGCTCGGAGTTTAGTTCTTTATTTGCTGCCTTAAGTCGAGCAGCCGGAAGTCCGGCCCGAATAGTGGAAGGGCTAGCATATAGACCTGGTTTAGGCGATTCAACAGGTTTCTTTCATGCGTGGGTTGAAGTTTGGCTGGCCGACCTAGGGTGGGTACCAATCGATCCCACTTGGGGTAGGTTCCCGGAAACAAAAGATGATTATTTTGCAAAACTCACCCCTGATCATATTGTACTCACTCGGGGTAACTCGGCTAACCTACCTGAACAAAGTAGTTTTATTCAATATGAATGGAGTAGGGAGAGGGAAGTTTCTCTTTCTTTAAAAGATTTGAGCTTGAATGTAGTTGCCAAGTAGGTTCATCTATCATTATATTAACCCAGGGAAGGATTTACCATTTTTTAGTGTACCACTTGGAGGAAGAGAAAATTTTCTTCCTCCAACAAACGCTGTGCCGCCCCAGTATTATTGAGCTTTTCGATCACTAAAGAAACAAAAGATCGATCATGGATGTTATATTCTCGTACTTCGCTTCTTCGAAGCTCTCTGCTTCGCAAGCCTCTACTACGCTCCTTCGTAGCTTCGTAGAAGCGGAGAAGAGGTCGTAGAAGCGGAGAAGAGTAGGCAGTTTTGTTATGCTTGTATGTTTTATTAGCACTGGAATTCTCAATAACATCGATTGTTTCCTGGTAGCGGAACCTCTACTATGCTTCTTCGAAGCTACGTAGAAGCGAAGAAGAGCCTTCAGGGTTCCACCCTTATATGGGATGCCCAAATAAAAACCATGGAACCTTGCGCCATCCGCTACGAAAAACCACTTCCCTGGAACTTCCTCGGCTATAACTTGCGTTCCACAAGATCCAAAAAGCTCAATACACTGAGGCAGTGTAATTACAGTTAAGTCACTTGCCGAATCTAGTCGGTGAATCCCCACCTGGCCGGATCAAAATTAGGCAAACTTTCCGGTTCGAAAACGGAGTCGGGAATTTCACCCTCCGGGCGTATGCGCTTCTGAAAGGTGATAGTAGTTGAGCTTTCTTCCAAAACATTTTTGTTTATCATTTTATCAATTACTAACTTCCCTTCGAACTCTCCCAAAGCAAGCACTTCCACAACTCTCTCCAGGTTTTTTGCTTTGTTGTAGTACTCGGACTTTAAATCAAGCCAAGTGTCTTTGCTGACCCACATCTTCCCGGTTGGATAATCGGCATCCGCACCCGGTTTGGCAGTAAGTTTTAGCACATAGCAAGGCATCTGTTTTCCCTGGATTTCCAGGGTTTCCTGACCGGAAAGCTCTGCTTTGTAATCATCCATTCTACTGCGCTCACCTATATCCTCATAAGAGAAGGTACTTCCGGCAAAGCTCTGTTTTCTTTGTTGTTCTGATTCCAGTTTCTTGAGTTGATCGACGGTAGGGGCGTAAACCCAAATATCTGCATCTCCTTGTTCAGGGGTTATGGCCAAAAACAAAAAGCCCTTTGGTTTAAGAAAGTAAATGAGCATTTTGTCGGGTCCTTCTTCGACATTTTTACCCAGACTTCTGAAACTGGTCTTGCTGGTAGTGCCGTCAGAATACTTATCCTCAAATTGAATGTAGTTAATCAAACTTCCCGACATTATCTCTTCGTCTCTATCTTCGACTTTTTGTAAAATCTGATCTCCGGTAAGCTGATTTTTTGAGTAGGTCAAATTACCGACCGTAAAACAGCCCATAAGTAGGAGCATAAATATTACTGCTCCGTAACTAGCTCTTCTCATTTTTATCTACCTCCTGTGATTGAGAAGTTGGATTTAGAAATTTTGGCTCCAAAGTTAACAGTATAGCGGGAATAATGGTGAATGCGCTGACCGCACTTACTACCATGGTCATGGATATAAGCAAACCAAAGTTAGCCGTCCCTTTAAAAGTAGAAAACAGGAGTACGGCAAATCCCAGGGTAAGTGCTACCGCGTTATAGGTGATCCCCCTCCCGGTAGTATGAAGGGTTGAGGAGAGTGACTGTTTGGGAGTCTGACCCTGACTATATTCCTCTTTAAATCGGCTAATAAAATGAATGGCATAATCGATTCCAATACCTACCGCAATTGAGGAAATCATCAGGGTAGCCATATCTAATGGGGTGTTGGAAAAACCCATTACCCCAAAGTTTACCACAACGGTCATCACCAGGGGAATAAGACTAATTAAACCGGCAATTAAGGATCCCATTAGCAAGGCTACAATTAAACCTGCGGCCAAAATGGCAGTAACCAAACTGGTAATCTGGCTGGTAACAATTTTATCAAAGAGTGTTGCTCCCAGGCGGGTACCCCCCACCATCTCGGCTCGCAAAACTGAGAAGTTTTCATCCAAATAATTTTGAACTTCGGTTTTCAGTTTGACCAGCTTAGAGCTACCCATCGTATTATAAAAACCAATTAACTCCCCGGCAGAAAAATTGCCCAGAGCCATATTGCCCAAATCCCCACCGCCAAAAGTGAACAGAAAGAGCAGTTCTTCCGCCTCTTGCTGAGTCTCGGGTATCCGGTAAAAATTTGGGTCGTCAGCGTGGAAGGTCTGATTCATTTCCCGTACTAGGTTGGTAATGGAGATCGTTTTATTAATCTGTACCCCCGGTTTATTCAAAAGCCATTGCTCTAAGTCAACCATCTTTTTCAGAACGGCGGGGTCTTTCAGCCCGTCCTGGCGCTCTGTATCAACCTCTATCACCACTTGTTCGCTTCCCGAAAAGTGTTCATCCATCACCTCTGTCCCTTTGACTACCGGGTGATTCTCCCCCAGAAACTCCTTTTGTGAAGTTTCTACTCTGACCATGAGAGTTCCTATAACGCAGACAACGAATATCACCATAGCCACGCCCAATACCAGTTTTCGATGTCTTCTCACTAACCAATCGAACCCGGACAACACCTTTCCTAATGGACCTTTTTTAATGTCCATTTTACGCTGGGGGAGCTTGAGAATGGAGAGGAGGGCCGGTATAAAGATCAGAGTAAGTAACATCGCTATCCCTACTCCAAAGGCGGTGAATATTCCAAATTGCCTTTGGGGAATAAGAAAGGAACTAATCAAGGATAGAAAACCGGCTGCGGTGGTCAGCCCGGCCATAGAAACTGGAGAAACCATCATCATGGTAGTTTCTACTACTGCCTCCCGGCGAGACTTGCCGTGGGAGATCTCTTCGTAATATTTGTTCAATACGTGGATGCAGTAAGCTATTCCAATGGCCATCAATATTACCGGTAGTATAAAGGATATAATAGTGAACGGTACCTTGGTGATGGCCATTGCTCCCACCGTCCACACGGTACTTAACGAGACCACCAGCAGAGGAAGAAGTACCCCTCGGAGGCTCCAGAAGCTAAGATACAATACGGCTACGATAACCAAAATAACCAGGGGAAGCATGATTCTTAAGTCCCTCCCCATGGATTGGGATAGAACCAAATTCATATAAGGCAGTCCGGATATAAGTATGCTTTCCGGCCCCCTGTACTTCTCAACTACATCAATGACCCCTTTGGCTGCTTCAACTTGATCGGCGTCTTTTTTTAGCTCGATGGAAATAGCGGCTGCCTTCCCATCACCGGCCACAAATCTATTCCTTATCATCCGGCTGCCCATGACCCTTTCTTTGTACTCCTGCATGGCCTCTTCGGTGGTGGGCACTTCCCCGTTTGGAGCAGCCGAACTAACTACCAATGATTTCTCCTTACCTATAATTACTTGTGCATTTAAGGGACCGGTTACTTCCTCCACACCAACTATGTCCTCGAACTCACGGCTCATTTTCTTTATCTTTTCTAAAGTAGAGGTCTTAAATATGGTGTCTTCGTTCTTTACCGCTATCATAAAGAAGGTTTGAGAACCATACCGGTCCTCCGCCCGCTCCATTGCCTTAACTGCTGGATCCTCTTTGGACAGATAATCTTTGAAATTTGTCTCCATGGTAAGTTGAGGGAGAAAAATCCCAAAGCCAATAGTTAAAAACACGATAAATCCTATGATTATAAAGGAATGGTCGACGATCCATTCAACGATCTTTTTCATTTTTTAGCTCCTAACCGGAAATCCATCCATTCCGTAAAAGAACCCCGGCCAAAAGTGCAGGAAATAGGGACTCACTTACATCCACAGCCTCTACTTGAAATATTCTTTCTATCATTGAGGATAAAGTTTCAATTCCCTCCCTTACTGGCGACTTCATCCGATGATTAATCGGGGCGGAAAGGAGCCACACTTCCTGGACACTAACATCATCCAACCCTTTGGGGAATAGTAATATGAGATCATATTTTTTATCCGCGGTTTTTCTCTTGAGCGGGTTTTCGTAGCTCGATTCGACGTCGGCGATTTCAGCTGACAAGTCAAAAATCCCCATCTTTTGAATATTTCCGGCCAGGACCTCTATTCTCATTGATTGTTGAAAGGTCTTGGTTTCATCTATTATCAAAAGCGAAATTTTGCTTACTTGTTCACTTTGGGCGCTTTGACCCCAAACTATAAGGCCACAAGAAAGCAAAAGTAGCAAAATTATGAGCACCAAAATAGGCCTGCTTTTATTTAAAGACATAATAATCACTCTCCTGTTGCGTTTTTTAGCAATCTTTCTATAGCTATAGCCAGTTCTTTGGGGGCCTTATTTAAGATCTTCTCCGCCTGTTTATCCTCATACAAAACTCCCCGAGTGGTAGCTGACACTATCATCCCAAAAAGCCCGTGAGCGATGATACCAGCATCACAAGGCACCACCTCTTTCCTTTTTATTCCTTCTTCGATGATTTCTGATATATATCCGGCCATATCGTCGCGCAGCTTCTTCAGTTCTTCTCGCAACTTTTCTTCCGGAGCCAGCATCTCCATCAGAAGAACCCGGGTAAGATTTTTACGTTCTCTTGCTCGACTAAAGTGCATCTCCAACATCTCTCCTATTTTGTCCCATCGGGAGAGTCCGCTGGCCGACAGGTCGGCGAAGAACTTTTTTCTCTGCTCGATTTCCCTGTGAAAGATGTAAATCAAAATATCTTTTTTCCCTTCAAAATAGTGGTAAATAGTTCCTACCGCCACCCCCGCCTCTTGGGCTATAGCTGGCATATTGGTAGAATGAAAACCTTTTTCGGCAAAGACGCGAGTGGCAGCTTCCCTGATTAGCTCCTTTTTGGATACCTCATGATCATCTTTAGCTTTTTCTGTTTTCTCTTCGGTCATAATATTTGCGGCTAGATTTTCGAATGAACGTTCAATCGAAATCTTACCATAATATTTGCCCCTTGTCAACGCAGGGGCCAAACTTCTTTAACTATAGATAGATTCTATCCGTCCCGGTTTATCGAAAAGCCCAAAACCTCATTTTTAAAAAGTCCTGGGACTACTACCGGTTAACTTGACTGACAGATAAGTATTTGCTACCATTTATCAAAAGTTTTTTAGCAAACAAGGTGATCAAAATTCCTACTACGAAATCAGCCAAGAAGCGCTTAAGGCAAAATATAAAGCGAAGAAAAAGAAACCAGCGAAGAAAGAAAGCCATAAAATCTACCCTTAAAGAAATTAACCAGTACATCTCCAACGGGGATAAAGAGAAGGCGAAAAGCAAGCTTTCCGAATTGAAAAAGTCAGTGGATAAAGCAGTGGCTAGAAACATTATCCACAAAAACAAAGGGTCCAGAATAAAATCTAAGATTACCCGCCGGGTAAACGATCTTTAATGGAATTTAATATAGATTTTCTAAAAGCTAGAAAGATATGGGGCTCTATTTCCATAGCCTTAGTTATTCTAGGGGCACTACTTTTAGTCTTCGTGGGACTCAATCCCGGTATTGACTTCACCGGGGGTACCCAACTGCGCATTCAATTTGAAAATGATGTTTCTACAGCACAGATCCGAGACGTTTTGGCAAAAATCTCATTGTCAGGATTAGACCTTTCCAAGAGTACCATCCAGGAATTTAGGGACCTGAAAAATGTTTATGTTTACACCATCGTTATGAAAACCACCGGAGAAGAAGAAGTTAACTCCGTTATTTCAGGTTTAAATAATCAACTGGAAGGGGGCATGGAGATTCTTTCCAGAGAGGTTATAGGAAGCCAAATAAGCCAGGAATTGACCAAAAAGGGTTGGCAAGCCATCTTAATAGCACTACTTG
Source organism: uncultured Thermotogae bacterium (assembly GCA_964443275.1). Classification (GTDB taxonomy): domain Bacteria; phylum Bipolaricaulota; class Bipolaricaulia; order CAYUCE01; family CAYUCE01; genus CAYUCE01. The sequence goes on from CAYUCE010000022.1 coordinate 10,267, forward strand.
TAATACTGATCTATATAACTTTGCGCTTCCAATTCAAGTACGCTTTGGGAGCAGTGGCCGCACTGGTTCACGATGTAACGGTAGCCTTGGCCGTGTTCGCCATCTTCAAAATTGAGGTCAACTTGCCGGTGATAGCTGCCTTCCTGACCATAATAGGATATTCTTTAAATGATACTATAGTCATTTTCGATAGGGTGCGTGAGAATGTCGGCTCGAAATTGATGAGAAAAGCTCCCTTTTATGATATTATAAATAAAAGTATCAACCAGAGCTTATCCCGCACCATAAATACCAGCTTAACCACATTTATTCCGGTTATAATTTTATTTATGTTTGGTGGATCGGTGCTTAAGGCTTTTTCATTGGCCTTGCTCATCGGAGTAATCGTGGGAACTTATTCTTCCATCTATGTAGCCAATCCCATTGCTTATCTTCTGACCCAGTTAGAAGCTTCCGAATGAGGTCGCTGGTTACTGATAGAGTTTGGACCTTTAATCCCCCTGACTTAAAGCTTGTAAATCGCATAAAAAAGAATCTAACCTGTACGGATTCTTTCGCCCCAATATTGGCCGCCCGGAGTAATCAGGACCCTCAATTTTCTCACAGGTTAATTGAATCCGATCTATCCAATCTACGCTCTCCGTACAAACTGGATGGAATCAAGTCAGCCCTCCAAAGGTTAGAGAAAGCAAGAGCCTCAGGCGAAAAGCTATTTATTCACGGAGATTTCGACGTGGATGGACTGACTTCTTCCAGTTTGCTTTATATGGCCTTACGGGAACTTGGGCTGAATCAAATAAAGGTGGAGGTTGGAGACCGGGCCACCGGTCATGGATTAGACTCACTCACCGTAAAGAAAATAATTGATGAGGACTTCGATTTACTCATAACTTGTGACTGTGGGATAAACAGCGTGGCTGAGGTTAAAACCTTAAAGGAAAATGGAGTGGATACCATAATCACCGACCACCACAGCCCGCCGCAACATCTTCCTGATGCGCTGGCAATCCTAAATCCGAAGCTTGATTCCTGCAGTTACCCAAACAGGTTTTTGGCCGGGGTGGGTGTGGCTTACAAGCTAATTTCTGCTTTCATGCAACAGTTGGGTATAGAAAGCGAGCTTTACGAAAAATACTTGGATTTAGTAATGCTGGGGACGGTAGCCGATTTGGTCCCTTTAGTGAAGGATAAGGAGGCCGAAAACAAGCTCTTAGTGACTCAGGGGTTAAAGAATCTGGCCGAAGGCGTGGGCAATAAGGGACTTAAAGTCTTGATTGAGAAACTCTCCCTTAAACCAAAAGATTTAACCGCCGGACGTATAAGCTATATCGTTGCACCCCATTTGAACGCTGCCAATCGGGTTGGAGACCCCAGAGTAGCCTTTTTGCTGCTTACCACCAATAAAAAAGGGCGCGCTTCATATCTTGCAGATGTGCTCATCGATTACAACCGAGATAGGCGAATAGGACAAGATGAGCTTAAAAGTCAGGCCGATGAACTGCTTAGTTCCAGTAAAGCGAATCAAAAAGGTGATAAAATAATTATCTTAGATGGAGATAATTGGAATCCAGGGATTATTGGGCTTATAGCTTCCCAAATGGTGGAAGAGCATAAGCTACCCGCGATTTTGATTTCCAAAAAGGGAGGGATTAGTCAAGCCTCTTGCCGAAGCATTCCTGAGTTTAATCTGATGGAGTGTCTGGAGGATCATAAGCACTTGTTCGTCCAATACGGCGGCCATGAACTAGCAGCCGGTTTTAAAATAAAAAATAAAAATATCCCCACTTTAAAGGAAAAAATCAAGGATTATGCTAAACATAAGCTAGCCGGTCTCACTTGCCCGCCACTGTCCATTGATGCAAAGGTTTTACCGAAGGAGATCGATTTCAAACTACATGGGGAGATTTCAAAACTCTCACCTTTCGGAATGGGCAATCCTAAACCCTTACTTTTTACAGATGAAGCAGAAATCGATAAAGTTGGACCAGTAGGAAACCAAGACAAACACTTAAAATTTACAGCCAACCTTAGCGGTAAGGACTTCGAAGTCATAGGCTACGGGTGGGGAAAGTACGAAAACGAAGTTAGCAACCTTCATAAGGCAAAGCTCATCTTCAGACTTGGAGTTAATAATTGGATGGGCAAAAAACGGGTGCAGTTGGAGTTAGAAGATTTGGTTTGATTAGGCTTTATTCAAATTTTCGATAATTGGGAGCTTCTTTGGTTATTTGTACATCGTGGGGATGGGATTCAAGAAGACCGGCATGGGTTACCTTGATAAACTGGGCCCTTTCCCCAAGGGCAGTAAGATCCTTGGCCCCCACATAACCCATTCCTGCTTTCAAACCCCCGATTAGTTGATAAGTTACATCGGACAGCTTACCTTTGTATTTGGTTCTCCCCTCAACCCCTTCCGCAATGGGCTTATCATTTTCTGTCCATCCGTAGCGGTCACTGGCCCCCTTTTTCATGGCGGTCAGTGAACCCATTCCCCGATAGGCTTTATAGCTTTCTCCACGCAGTGTAAATAGTTCACCCGGAGCCTCATCCGTACCTGCAAATAAGCTACCTATCATAACCGCGTTGGCCCCGGCCGCCAGAGCCTTTACTATATCTCCAGAAAATCTTATTCCTCCATCTGCAATTGTGGAAATATCGTGCTTTTTGGCTTCCTCCACACAGGACTGGATAGCGGTTAGTTGAGGTACTCCAATTCCTGCCACCACTCGGGTAGTACAAATGGCACTCGGTCCTACCCCTATTTTTATGGCATCCGCTCCTGCTTTGATCAGATCATGCGTAGCTTTCTGAGTGGCCACGTTCCCGGCGATGACTTCCACATCTAAACCCTCGGTTAACTCCTTTAACTTCCTAGTTTTCTCTAACACCTTTGTCGAATGCCCGTGGGCAGTATCCACTACTAGAAAATCAACCTCCGCTTCTAAGAGTTGTCTTTCCCTCTCCATATCTAAATTCGCGCCGACGGCAGCTCCCACAATTAGCCTCCCCCGGCTGTCTTTACAAGCGTTAGGAAACTTGGCTGCTTTCAGAATGTCCTTCATAGTAATTAGGCCTTGTAATTTAAAATCACCATCTACTAGAGGCAGCTTTTCAATCCGGTGTTCGGACATTATTTTACCTGCTTGCTCGTGACTTATATCAAAAGAAGCGGTGATTAGATCCTCTCTAGGAGTCATCATCTCACTTATAGATCTTTGAAGCTTTTCTTTAAATTGCAAATCTCTTATAGTAATAATTCCCTCTAGCTCATTCGTTCCCGGTTTCACGATCGGTATACCGGAAATATTTCTGCTTTCCATAACCGCCAATGCTTTTCTCAGCGGTTCCTCACTAGTCAAGGTAATAGGATCCTTAATTATCCCTGCCTCAAAGCGCTTTACACTTCTTACCTCCTCAGCCTGTTCTTCGGGGGAAAGGTTTCTATGAATAACACCGGCTCCTCCCTGCTGAGCAAGGGCGACAGCTAATTTGCTTTCAGTAACTGTGTCCATAGCTGCGGAAAGAAGAGGAATTTTTAGACTAATTTGTTTGGTGAGTTGGGTGGAAACATCTACTTCCTGGGGTAGGACTTCGGATCGTCGGGGAACAAGCAGAACATCGTCAAAGGTAAGCCCCGTTTCTAACTTCATCTCTCTCCCTCCAGATTGCTCTTTTTAATTCCTACACTTATCTGTTTTTTGTAAATACCCATTGAGAGGGATTAATCCTTCACCTCGTATTCGACTGAAATATAGTCCTTCTCCGCTTTTTCACTGACCTTTCTAGTGAATTTTTTCGAAATCCAATTAGTAAAAAACCTTCTACTGGCGGGTATTAAGCCCAATAACCCCAAAGCGTCAGTGATAATACCCGGGGTAATTAAAAGGGTACCTGAGACCAAGATAAAAGCCCCATCTATAAGTTCCTGGCCCGGAAGGGTACCTGAATCAAGCTTGGCTCTAATCTTATACAGACAAGATAGACCCTCTCTTTTGGCCAAATAGCCCCCAACTGCACCGGTTATCACCACTAAAAGAACTGTATTTAAAACCCCAATCAGTCTGCCTATCTCGATAAGTAGAAACAGCTCTATTAACGGAATGGATATAAATATAATGAAAAATCTAGCTAACATAGTTACTTTTAAGAATACATAAACTTACACTTTGAGTCAAGAGAACTCACTTTTAGCACCCCGGTTTGATCCATTAACACAGGGAAACCGAAACCACAGCTAATTGCAAACCCACAAGTTAAACGATAAGATTTAAATTGATAGTAAACATTTTGAAAATAGAAGGGGGAGTGAGAAATGGCATCGGAAGAAGAGATAAAAGAGGAAACTACCCGGAAGAAGGAAGGGGAAATAATAGAAGATTTAGGACGAATCACCGTCGCTGAGGAAGTTATAGCTTCCATAGCTGCCACCGCGGCCTCGGAAGTAGAAGGCCTAGGGGAGATGAAATCCTCCGTGGCTGAAGATATAGTAGGAATTTTTGGAAGTAAAAGGAAAGGCGTGGAAACCGTACTCAGCAAAGATGGAGTAAGTATCGCCTTAAAAGTCGCCGTTAAATATGGGCACCAAATCCACAAAGTGGCAAAAAGCATCCAGAAGAGAGTAAAGGAGAAAGTCGAGAAAACTACCGGGCTCTCAGTAACAAAAGTAGATGTTTTCGTAGAAAAATTGCAGATACATGAGGAAGAAGAGGAGTTAAAAGAAAGTGAGCTTTATGAGGTGGCTTTGGAGTACATCCAGGAAAGCACCCAAGGGATATCCTTGGTTGATTTGGGAGAAACTATAGGGGTGGATTGGAGAAGGCTAATCCCATTGGTCAATCAAATGATAGACGAAGGGTTGGTAAAAAAGGAGGACAAAAAGTACTTTCCCACCGAACCCCTCTAGGCAGAAATGTTAGTAATAATCTTTCCATCTTTAGCCGACTGGAACTTTTTTGTTATTTGAGAAGAAAAATTGGATTAGAAGATAGATAATTTGTCACGGCTTGAAAAATTCAAGAATCAAGATGAACGATAAGAAAAGAAAAACCGATAAGACCAAATTCAAAAAGTTTACTGCCCGAATCAAAAAGTTAGTTCAAAAGCATCCAGCAGATATAGCTGATGAATTGGAAGACCTGCCGGAGGAAGCTGCTCTCAAAATCCTCCGCCAACTGCCTCGGGAGATTGAGGTCGATTCGCTGGAAGAAATGGAGCCCACCAATTCAGCAGAACTGCTAGGCGATCTGGGGATAAAAGAGGCAGCTCTAATTCTGGAGAGGATGGCCCCCGATAACGCAGCCGATCTTCTGGAGGAGCTTACCGACCAAAAGCAGAAGGCCCTGCTAGAAGAGATGTCCATAAAGGCCTCCCAAGTTTTAAGTACTCTGCTTGCTTATCCGGAGGATACCGCCGGGACCATCATGTCCCCGGAGGTAATCTCTTTATCCAAAGACATGACCGCCGAGGAGGCTATTGGGGAGCTTAGAAGGAAAGCCGAGAAAGCAGAGACCATATACTATGTTTATGTCACTGACCAAGACAAAAGGCTCTTGGGAGTTCTCTCCCTAAGGAATCTCACCCTGGCCCCACCAAACAGAAAATTGGAAGATATATTAAACCCAGAGGTACATACCTTACAGGCTGGCATGGATAAAGAAGAGGTAGCCCGATTGTTTGATAAATATGACTACTTGACACTACCGGTAGTAGATGATCAGAATCATCTGCTGGGAGTGGTAACCGTAGACGACATCATAGACGTCATACAAGACGAAGTAACCGAGGATATACACGGGATGGTCGGGGTCTCCGGCGAAGAAAGAGTGTTTTCCCCGTGGACATTTTCTTTTAAAAAGAGATTGCCCTGGCTTTACATAAACTTAGCCACCGCTATCGCCGCTTCTTTGGTAGTAGGAGCTTTTGAAAGCACCATTGATAAGTTAACTGCTTTGGCCGTATTTATGCCTGTGGTGGCCGGCATGGGGGGAAATGCCGGTGCCCAGGCATTGGCAGTTACAGTCAGGGGGCTGGCCTTAGGAGAGATAGATCCCCAAGAAGGAAAGAAAGCTTTAATGAAAGAAGTTGCGGTGGGAAGCCTCAACGGTATAGCCATCGGGGTGGTAGTGGGAATCCTAGCCTATCTGTGGCAAGGCAGATTTTTTTTAGGTATAGTGGCCGGAATTGCCATGCTTTTAACTCTGATAATGGCCGGTATCGCCGGGGTGGCAATACCTTTGGGGCTTAAAGCTTTGGGTCAGGACCCGGCGTTGGCCTCCACCATATTTCTTACTACTGTTACTGACATTATGGGTTTCTTCTTCTTTTTGGGCTTGGCCGCCGTTTTTATAAATTATTTGGTGTAACCTAGGTTTAGCCTAAAGCAGCTACATCTTCTCCCCTGAGTTTTTTTCTCATCCGCTCGCTTTCTTTTATCAAATCCTCATCGATTTGGGTGGTGACCACTTTTGCTCCCCATGTCTTTTTATCGATCTGCTGCAAGAGGCTTTTTTTCCCTTGGCTTTTAAAGATTTCAGCAATTCGATAAACAGGTGAAAAGCTGCCTGCTATTATCGAAATCTCACAGGATTTAAGGGCGTAATTGTTTCCGTTAAAGGATATAGCCAGGCCACCTTTCTGCTTTACTAAGGAGAGAGCGGCGGAGTCAGTTATGGAATCTCCGACGTAGATTACCTGGGATAGGTTATTTCCGGTAAGTTTTATGGTTTTCAGGATGCGATCTACCTTCTCCTTCCCTCCCACCGGCCTAATATTTTTCAAAAAATATCCGGAGTTCATCGGCCAGATCTCTTCCCAAAAGATCTGATCCAGCTCTTGAATAGTCTCTTGACTGGCGAGCGGAAAATCTTCAAGCGATGAAGCTTTTGGTGGAATATCGATTTGAGGCAAAGCTAGAATCGATCGATAGATTTCTTTAAGTCGTTCCCCTTCGGACTCATCGATTTTTACCGAACATAGGTTTATCGCAGTGGAGTAGGCGTTCTGGGGCAGGAAATTGAGGTATTCGCATACCGCCAAAACATAAGGCTCATAAGATGTACTAATGATGAAAGTAGGCATTAACTTAGAGATTTTGCCCACCGTCTCCTTCGCCCCGGGTACTAATCTAAGCCCACTTCTAGAAAACTTTTGAATCTTCTCTTCAGTTACCTTAAAAGCTAGAAAGAAAGGCAGGATTAACTTTAGGGTGCTCCCGGGTTGGTAGTTTTTCCTTTTTAGCACATCTGCCAGTAGGTCATCGTATTTACTTAAATTTGCAAAAAACCTATCCCCTTCCGGCAAGAAATGGGAGGTCAGTTCAAAGGCATTATCATTTAGAGTTATCGGCCCTTCTAGATCGGTATTGAATTGAACCATATTCCTGACTATATTAGCTGACTGGGCATTAAATTCCAACCGGTCACAATCTTACTTAACCCTCCATTCGGTTGTATTTGGAAAATGTAGAAATTACCGATAAAATCCAACTGCCAATGAAAGTGCTAACCGGCCAGCAGATGAAAGAGCTCGATGGACAGGCCATAGAAGAGATGAATATACCTTCTAATTTACTTATGGAAAACGCCGGACGGTCGGCCTCTAAGATAATTAAAGAACAAGTTCCAAGTATTTCCAATAAAAGAGCCATAGTCTTTTCCGGAAAGGGAAATAACGGAGGAGATGGCCTGGTTGTAGCCAGGCATCTCTACAATGCTGGAGCCTCAGTTACAGTTTTCATTTTAGGTAAAAAAGAGGGGCTTTCTTCGGAGACCAAGACTAATGCCCAAATCTTGGAGAATATAATAAACCGAGGTGAATGTATGCTATCCCTAAATTATTTACCTACCAAAGAAAGCCTGGATAAAATGGGTAAAGCTTTGAGGGGGCAGGATATAATTATTGATGCCCTGTTAGGAATTGGAATCAAAGGATCAGTACGCGGTTATTATAAGAAAGCAATTAAACTGATAAACGACTCTCCAGCAAAGGTCTTTTCTATCGATGTCCCTTCCGGCCTGCAGGCAGATACCGGCCGGGTAGGTGGGGAGTGTGTAAAAGCAGATCTAACCACCACCATGGAGCTTCCCAAATTAGGCTGTCTCCTTTATCCGGGGAAAAGATATGTAGGGAAGTTAAAAGTGGCTCCGGTTGGATATCCCCAAAATTTAGTTAAAAGCTTTCAAAGTAACTGCCAGCTAGTAGATGAGAAATTTGTAACCGAAAACCTCCCTAAAAGAGACCCCTATAGCCACAAATCCGATTACGGTCGGGTCTTCATCCTTGCCGGTTCTAAAGGGATGACTGGAGCAGCCTGCCTGGCTGCTAACTCCGCTCTGAGATCGGGGGCCGGGCTTGTATACTTGGGAATACCCGAAAGTCTAAATCCCATCCTAGAAACTAAGCTAACCGAGGTTATCACCCTCCCTTTACCCGATTCCCAAGGGGTGTTAAGCCAAGAAGCCTTGCCACCCATAGTAGATTTTCTAGACCAGATGCGAATAGATTCAGTGGCTTTAGGTCCAGGTCTTTCCCGAAATAAAGAGGTGGCAAATTTATTACGTAATTTGCTTCTCCAAATAAAAGTTCCTTTGGTCATTGACGCGGATGGGATTAACAATCTTATATCCGATCAAAAGATCTTTCAAAAACTTAAAACCGATGTGATAATCACTCCCCATCCAGGAGAGCTATCCAGATTGATTAATAAAAATATAGTGGAGATTGAGGCCCACCGACCACAGGTGGCTAAACAGGTGGCCGGCGAATTTGCAGTGAACACTTGCCTGAAAGGAGTTCCCACGGTAACTGCTTTACCTGACGGCCGCCTGTATATTAATCCTACTGGAAATACCGGCCTGGCCTCCGGGGGAAGCGGTGATGTTTTGTGCGGATTGATGGCTGGGCTCCTAGCCCAAGGTGTAGAACCGGCCGTTGCCGCTCCGGTGGGGGCATACTTACATGGGCTTGTCGCGGATCGGCTGGAATCTACCGCCGGTCAGCGGGGGATGATAGCCGGAGACCTAGTAAAAGCGCTCCCCCAGGTCCTAAGAAAGTTCGAATCCAAAAAGTGAAATGGCTTTAGTTAAGCGAATAGCTAAGTGCTGATATCCATCCTTGTGTCCCAGTTTCTAAATGGTATAATGACCGTGAAATTAAATATATATTTATCGTGTATCAAGGTGGAAAAGTATGCTTGCCGAAAAGCTTGATCAGATGTTTAGACCGGAGTCAATTGCCATAATTGGGGCTAGTGAAGAAGAAGGTTCCGTAGGCGGAACTTTAATGCAAAACGTAATAGATAGTTATGAAGGCTCCATATATCCGGTAAACCCAAACCGAGAAAGTGTTTTTGAAATAGAGACATTCCCCACTGTAAAAGAAGTTGTCGCCCCTATAGATGTTGCAGTTATAGCCACTCCGGCTCCCACGGTTCCAGAGGTGATGGTTGCCTGCGGGGAAAAGGGAATCCAAGCTTCAATCATTATCTCTGCCGGGTTCAGCGAAACAGGCAAGGAAGGTGCAAAATTAGAGAAAAAGATCAAAAAAATAGGAAGTGAGTACGGCATTAGAATACTCGGCCCCAACTGTCTGGGAATTATTCGACCTGCTTCCCATTTAAACCTTACTTTTCTGCAGATAACGCCCGATGAGGGAGGCATTACCTTCATCTCCCAGAGTGGAGCAATAGGGTCATCGATTATCGATTGGTCCACCCAAGCACGAGTAGGTTTTTCAAGCTTTGTGTCCGTAGGTAATATGATAGATGTGGACTTCGGTGATCTAATAGATTACTTCGGACAAGATCCCCAGACGGACAGTATTTTGATGTATATGGAATCGGTAACTTCCGCCCGCAAATTCATGAGTGCGGCGGGAGGATTTGCCAGGACCAAACCAATAATGGTGGTAAAATCGGGCAAGCATGCCAGAAGTGCCCAAGCGGTAGCCTCTCACACCGGCTCACTGGCCGGTGAAGATTCAGTATACGAAGCCGCCTTCAAGCGGGCGGGGATAACTAGGGTGGATCATATAGATGATTTGTTTAGTTGTTCGGAGACCTTGGCCAAACAGAATCTACCCGACGGTGCGGAGTTGGTGGTAATAACTAACGCCGGAGGTCCCGGAATTATGGCCACCGATTCCATTCTGGATCAGAACGGAAAAATAGCCTCCTTGACTGAGGGCACGGTTGATAAGTTAAATGAATTGCTACCTGAGCATGCCTCCAAAAATAACCCGATAGATGTATTAGGAGATGCAGATGCCAACCGTTACCGAGAATCGATACAGATCTGCTTGGATGATCCCAATGTAAAAGGATTGCTTATTATCTATACCCCCCAAGGAGCCGCTTCAGATAAAGAAGTGGCCCAAGCTGTAGCGGATATGGCAAAAACCACCAAAAAACCCATTCTGACTAGTTGGATGGGTGAAAATAAGGTCAGTAAGGGTCGAGAAGTACTGAGAACCCATAATATACCTACTATGTCCACTCCCGAGCAAGCGGTTAGTGCCTATATGTATTTATATAGATATGCCAGAAATTTGGAGCTTCTGTATGAGACCCCGGAAGAATTGCCGGTAGACAGCATGCCCCCCAAACATCACCTAAAAGCCATGGTCAAGAGGGTAGCCCGTGAAGGCCGAGAAATCTTAACCGAAGTGGAGGCAAAGAAGTTTCTGGATACCTATAATATACCTACTTCCAACACCAAGGTAGCCGAATCAGGAGGACAGGCTGCCAACATAGCCTCTGATCTAGGATTTCCGGTGGTCTTGAAGATTCACTCACCGGATATCACTCACAAAACCGATGTAGGTGGAGTGGCCTTGAATCTGTGGTCAAAAGAAGACGTGAAGGAAGCTTTTGAGAAAATCACAAATAAAGCCAAAGAGCATAAACCCTCCGCAAAAATAGGAGGGGTAACTGTACAGCAAATGATACAGAACGTGGATTTTGAGCTTATTCTAGGATCAAAAAAGGATAGCCTATTTGGATCGGTGATAATGTTTGGTCGGGGAGGAACCGGGGTGGAGTTATACAAAGATACGGTGGTAGGTTTCCCTCCACTCAATCAAGTGCTCAGCCACCGGATGATGGAGGAGACCAAAGTTTACCAATTACTTAAGGGATATCGGGGTAAATCTGGTGCAGATATACGGGCCTTGGAGGAATACTTGGCCTGGTTTTCCCAACTTATCATAGATTTTCCGGAGATAAAGGAAATAGACATCAACCCTTTGGCAGTAGTAGAGGGTGAGTTTAGGGCTTTGGACGCCCGGATAATCATCGATAAACAGAAGGCGGTTAACTCACCCGGATCACATGAGCACCTGGTTATCGAGCCTTACCCCCGCCAATACGTAGAAGAGTGGAAGCTAGATGATGGTCGGGAAGTAACCTTACGGCCCATTAGACCCGAAGATGAACCCCTGGAATTTGAGCTATTTGAGACCTTCTCCAAACAAACTTGGAGATACCGCTTTTTTGGACCTATACAAGAAGTTACCCACAAGGATATGATAAGGTATACCAATATCGATTATCGCCGGGAGATGGCTATAATCGGGGTGCTAGAAGAAAACGATAAAGAAAAGATGATCGGGGTGGGTAGGCTTATAATTGAACCCGGTGGCGATATAGGTGAATACGCTATCGTGGTAGGTGACCCCTGGCAAGGACTGGGGTTGGGAGAGAAGCTAACTGACTCCATAATTGGAGTGGCTGAAGATAAAAACCTAAAAAGTATCTATGCCACTATGTTGCAAGGTAACAAAAGAATGATCCAGCTATGCAGGAAGATGGGCTTTCAGGAAATAAAGAGCGATCAAGACACAGTAACCATGAATTTGGAACTCCGTTAGTTTTCAACAAAGGTATCTATTTAGCCCCATGAAAACCTTTGGAATGACACCGAGGCCATCCCCTACATCTGGCCTATCATAAAAACGTAGAAACATGCCGGAATGACACCGAGGCCATTGTCTACATCTGGCATATCATAAAAACGATCCCCTGTTATGGCTTCTAAAATTGGTAATATTTTGGTATCTCAACTGTAAGTGAGCCCTTGAATTAAATCCTGACTTTCAGTAAAATCCACCGATAAAGGGATGAGACGTGGGATTCTGGGATAAGCCGTTAATAATTGCGTTAGCAGTTCTGGTTTTAACCTTAGGTAATTTCTATATTGGGGAGAGGATAACTACCGGGGTGGTGATCTTTTTATTTATTATCTATTATTTGTACAGAGAAAAGGAAGGTTTTAGAAGACAACTGGCGGTAAGGAATCTAATGGGGCTTCTGCCGGGAAATTTGCTGCTGCTGCTTGGAATTTCGACCATGGAAACTCGCCGGGCTTACCTACTTTGGATTTGGCTGGCTATGGTTTTTGGAATTGTTGTTTTTGATCTTTTGGCTAACAAGGACAGGATAGATTCATCTTTATCCAAAGCTTTGTTAGGGGGGGGTTATCTATTTATCTGGTCGAGTATCTTTTTTTTAATTTATATGTGGATAATTATGGGTGGAAAAGTTTCTCCGGAAATTAAAGCTTACTTGGCCTGGGGGATTATTGTGGGAGGCGCAGTATTTTTATCCATTGGTATCTACCGGTTCACTCATCTAAAACTATCCACAGGAGGAAGAGAAGTTGAATGCGAGAGGAACTAGCTATGTACGAACACTTTTTGCTAGAGTATATACAAAGTATCAGCAGAAAAAGGAGGAAACCTTGAAAGGAAAATTAAATTTCTGGCCATCATTTGCTCTTATAGGCCTGCAAGGATCAAATTTACCGAATATAGTCCCTTCAATTTTGATTTTGGCCGCCTTTGTAGCCATATTTTACTTTTTACTTATAAGACCGCAGAGAAAAAGGCAAAAAGAACACCAAGAGTTGGTGAAGAAGCTACAGCGAGGAGATAAAGTAATTACCGCTGGAGGAATCCATGGTAAGATCACTAAACTGGGAGAAGACTACCTGATGTTGGAAGTAGAAAGCGGGGTTACCTTGAAGATATCTAGAGGAAGTATAGCCGAAAAGGAGGAGTAGTATTGGATCGGCGAAACTTAATTAAAATAGGAGTAATCGGGGCAGTGGTAATTATTGCTTTATATTTCCTTTATCCACCCGGCGAATCAATTAATCTGGGATTAGACCTCAAGGGTGGTTCCCGGTTGGTCTTGCAGGCCAAGATCCCGGAGGATGCTCCCCCGCAGGAAAAAGATGATATGGTTAACCGGATAATCACTATTTTAACCAACCGAGTAAATCAATACGGCCTGGCCAATCCGGTGATAACCAAGATGGGCCAGGAAAGGATATTGGTAAAACTTCCCGGAACTAAAGATCCGGAGGTGGCCAGACAGCTTATAGGTAGAACCGCAATGTTAGAATTCAAAAAAGTGGTAAAAGCTGGAGACAGCCCCCAAGACCAAGTAGAGCCGGAGAGTTTCAAACAAGAGGTATTAGAAAACAGAACAGGGGTCCCCTTTATAGTTCAAAAGAGGCCACTTCTTACCGGAAAGGCCTTAGCCGACGCCAGGGTCCAGATAAGATCCGCCTCCTCCGGCTCCATTCAAAATCCTAACCGGATTTTTATAGCCTTGACCTTCAATAATGAGGGAGCAAAGAGGTTCGTCCAAGTACTAACACAGGATCTTGAAGTGGACGACCGGTTAGCCATCGTTTTGGATGATGTAATACATAGCGCTCCCCGTATTACCCAATCCATTAAAGATGCCGCCCAAGGTGGATGGAGACAGATCAAGAGTTCCACTACAATTACAGGACAGTATACCCCGGATGAAGCTAGGAGGCTTTCCATAGTACTTAGAGCCGGTGCTCTACCCGCAGAGGTAGAAATTATCCAGGAAAACTCAGTGGGACCCACCTTGGGACAAGATTCCATAAGAAGGGGAATAATCACCATTGCCACCGGATTTTTACTTATCCTCTTATATATGCCTATTCGATACCGCTGGTTAGGTCTAGTAGCCGATCTGGCTTTGGTCTTAAATATGATAATTATATTTGGAAGCCTGGCTGCTTTTGGGGCTGCCTTGACCCTTCCGGGGATTGCCGGAGTTATTTTAACTATCGGTATTACTGTGGATGCCAACGTAATTATATTTGAGCGAATAAAAGAGGAAAGAAGAAGCGGTAAACCACCGGTAGCTTCTATAACCGGAGGTTTTAAGAAATCACTTTCCGCGGTCCTAGATGCAAATATAACCACCCTTGCCGCGGCTTTTATCCTGCTTTTCTTCGGTACCGGACCGGTGAGAGGGTTTGCCATAACCTTGGGTATAGGTATTGTGGGCAGCTTGTTCTGTGCACTTTTTGTTACCAGGTTTATACTGGAGGTTACCCCACTTTCTGAACGTCTGCCGGTAGCTGGCGAATCAGCAAGAGCGCACTAGCTATCCCACTGGACGGGTATGGTTAAGAAGAAGCTATTAGTCCCACGCGGCTTGAGTTTTGAAGTGCTAATCTTTGGGTACTAATCACTGATACCTAACAACTGGTACCTAGTACCTATCTAGGTCTTATAGCGACGATCTTATTAAATATATTGGCCGATACTTTTACCAATTTATCTTCTTCTCCTAATTCATCTACTACCTCTTTTAGCTTTCTGACTACCTGCTTATCGGTCATGCAGTTTAGTGGATACTTTTTGCCGTGTACGGTTTTTATTCTGGTAAGTGAAAATTGGCAGTCAAACATCCCTTCTGAGCTAATCTGGCCAAAATTAAAATCATGTGCGTTGTCGCCTTCTCTGGCCAAAATTAACACCGCATACCAAGAGCGCTCTTGAAACTCATCTTGGTGGTTCAAGATTTCTTTTGAGATATCTCTTCCCTCTTTAAGATCCAATAAAATCTCTTCTATCTCCGGTTGTTCGTCTGACCACCAGCTAACTGCCTTTACTCGGCTCATTTTTCACCACTAATTATCTTACCAAAAGAAAAAGCACCATAGCAAGTCGGCCACCCAAGTTGGCATCTTTTCATTCGTCCGATTGTTTACTATCCCCTAGTATGTTAGAATGATTTTTAACTAAGGAGAAGGAGGAGATAAATTTTGGCTGGCAGACCTTTTGACATAGATATGGAAGATAAAGGCGGAGAAACTGTAGAAAAATGGAGAAAAAGATTAAGCAAAATGGGTAACTGGACGGCTTGGATAATCATCCTGGTAATAATTGGATTTTACGCAATAGGAGGTCTATATAAGGTAAATCCTTCCGAAGTAGGTTTAGTTAAGCGATTTGGCAAGTATGTGCGGCTAACAGAACCGGGTCTCCACTATCACCTCCCCACACCGGTTGAGTCCGTGGAAACAGTGGATATACGTTCGATTCGCAAAGTGGAGATCGGATTTAGAACCATATCCCCGCCTCCAAACCCCAGATACAGAGAAATAGACGACGAAGCCCTTATACTTACCGGGGATGGAAACATCATTTACGCAGAGGCAGTAGTTCAGTGGAAGGTTGAGGACCCGCTGGATTTTGCTTTTAACCTTATCCCTTCCCAACGCCAAGTTTCCCGTGACTACCCCATAGCCCGGCTTGATCCTTCCCAACACTACTACGCAGATCCCAGAGAACGGTATGTAGAAAAGGCAGCTGAAGCGGTGCTTAGGGAGAAGATAGCAGAGACCACCTTGACTGAAATTATGACCATACAGCGGGCGGAGGTGGCTGCAGAGGTGGTCGAATCCCTACAGGAAATGATGGATAGCTATAGTTCAGGCATCCAAATCGCAAATGTGAAATTGCAGGATACCAAACCTCCCGAGCCAACCCGGTCGGCATTTCACGACAAAAATAGCGCATTACAGGACAAAGAACGAAAAATTAAAGAAGCCGAAAGATATGAAAACCAGGAAATCCCCCGAGCAAAAGGTGAGGCCGAACAGATACTAAACCAGGCCGAAGCTTACAAGCAAGAGAGGATAAAAATAGCCCAGGGTGATGTGGCCAGGTTTGTAGAAGTTTTGAACAAATATCAATTGGGAGAAGATGTGACTCAGACCCGCCTGTATATCGAGACCATGGAAGATATTTTGCCCAAGATGAAAAAGGTGGTTTTGACCAAAGGAGCTTCCGGGGTACTCAAATTCCTTGATTTAGAAAAGCTATCTGGAGGTGAGGGTCAATGAAAAAGATAGCAATATTTGTAGGTCTGATAATTTTATTGATTATTGCTTATAACCTGTTTTGCTTTCCGGTGGATGAGACAAAGACGGCCGCAGTTATACAGTTTGGCGAAATCGTCCGGGTGGTAAAAGAACCCGGCCTTCATTTTAAGATTCCTTTCATTCAAGGAGTAAGATATCTATCAGACAGGGTATTAATATACGATATACAGTCTAAATTGATCGTTACTTCTGATGAAAAAGGTCTTTTCGTAAACAACTACGCTTTCTGGAGGATCGAGGATCCCAAAACGTTTATCCAATCCATGAGGACCATGGATAGCGCACAGGCCCGTATCGACGATGTGGTCTTCTCCAACTTAAGAAACACTTTGGCCGAGCATGCACTAAATGATATTGTTTCCAGAAAAAGGTTAGAGTACTTAAAGCAGGTAACCCGCACCAGCCAGGAAAATATCAAAGGATTTGGAGTTAAGCTGCTCGATGTACGGGTAAAGCGGGCCGATCTACCGTCGGAAAACGAAGCTGCCGTATATGATCGGATGAAATCAAAGTGGGAAGCAGAAGCCGAACTATCCCGTGCAGAGGGCGACCAGGAAGCGAGGAAAGTTAGATCGGCAGCGGATCGAGATGTAGAGATAATCATGGCCGATGCAAAAAGGCAGGCTGAACGATCAAAAGGAGAAGGAGACGCACAAGCCCTTGAGATATATGCTAATGCCTATAATCAGAAACCCAAGTTCTACCGGTTCTGGCGGAGTCTGGAAAGTTACAAAAAGTCCTTCGAAGCCGGTTCAACCATAGTACTTTCCACTGATTCTGATTACCTTAAATTCTTTGAAAGTAAGGAGCTTATGGAATAAATGATGTGTATATGTAACCTAATTTACAAAATTATAAACTAAAACTGTTACTTTAATATATAAGCGAAATTCTAAAGTATTGCGCCTTATTCGGAACCTTCACATTGTTGTTTATTGTAGCAGGCTTTAGCCATCATTATGTATACATTTAACCCTCCCAGATAGGGTGGAACCCTGAAGGGTTCCGCTACGAAAAACAAACGATGTTAATAAGATTACCCCGCAACCAGATGGGTAGAGGATGCTCTACTACGCTACTTCGTAGCTCTCTGCTTCGCAAGCTTCGCAGAAGCGTAGAAGAGGTCGTA
>CAYUCE010000023.1:0-27352 GCA_964443275.1 uncultured Thermotogae bacterium
AAGAGCGTTCGGCTTCGGACCGAAAAGTTGGGGGTTCGAGTCCTCCCAGGCGTACTAGATGGTGACCAAAAGAAAACCGCACTGGCTGAAGATAAAGCTTCCTTCCGGGCCCGTTTTCAAAAAGGTTAAGGCCACATTAAAGGAGCTTGGCCTTCATACGGTCTGTGAGGAGTCGGGATGTCCAAATCTGGGTGATTGTTGGTCCCAAGGTACCGCCACTTTCATGATTCTGGGTGATATTTGCACCCGTAATTGCCGATTTTGTTCAGTTAAAACAGGAAATCCTCATATGCAAATAGATCCTGATGAACCAAAAAATATAGCCTGTGCAGTGGAAAAGCTCAATTTAGATTATGTGGTGCTAACTTCTGTAGATAGGGATGACTTACCAGATGGAGGAAGCGGTCAATTCGCCAAAACTATTCGCTGTGTTAAAAATAATACCCCTGGAGTCAAGATTGAAGCTTTGATCCCCGATTTTCAAGGAAAAACGGAATCAATAAAGAAAGTCCTGCGAGCCGGGCCGGATGTGGTAGGCCACAATCTAGAAGTGGTAAGAAGGCTATCTGGCCCTATAAGGGACCCCAGAGCCAGCTACGATCAATCTCTCCAGGTCCTTTCAACCATAAAAGAACTAGAGCCGGATACCTATACCAAGTCCTCCTTAATCCTGGGACTAGGAGAAACCGATAAAGATGTACTTTCAGCCATGAATGATTTACGTTTTGCCCGGGTCAATTTCCTGACTTTGGGACAATATCTACAGCCCACTAAAGAGCAAATAGAGGTGGATGAGTACATTCCCCCGCAAAAATTTGATTATTACAAAAATGAAGGTGAAAAGATGGGATTTAAATACGTAGCTTCCGGTCCCTTAGTGCGGTCTTCATATAAAGCCGCCGAATTTTTTAAACAAAATATAAAAATGGAAAAAACTTATAGTAGCTAAGTCATTATTCTATCTACTTTCCTATACAGAATTTGGAGAATATCCTGTCAATTACTTCCTCGGTTAGATTTTCCCCGGTAAGCTCTCCCAAGATTTCTAATGCTTCCTTAACGTCCACTGCTAAAAGGTCTATGGGATGTCCATTTTTACTGGCTTGAATTGAATGGGACAAGACCTCTCTTGCTCTCTTTAACAAATCCTTTTCCCGTATATTTAGTAAAAATACGTCATCACTCTTTTCAATTTCTCCTCCCCAAACCAACTTGACCATCTGGTCGGCCAGTTTATCGACTCCCGTACCGTATTTGGCAGATATCTCCATCGCCTCTTCAAAAGTCCCGCCTAGATATCCTATCGCTTCCTGTTTAGTGAACTTTTTATCCAAGTCTGTCTTATTGAGCACTAAAATAGACTTTTTACCCTTTATATTCTGGGCAATCGAGCGGTCCTCAGGTTCCAAGGGGGTGCTTATATCCACCAAAAACAGTATAAGATCAGACATTTCAGCTGCCCGCTTTGCTTGCTTTACCCCTATCCTTTCTACCTCGCTGGCCGCCTTAGTTAAACCGGCGGTGTCAATCATTATAAAGGGAATTCCCTTTATCTCTAACTCCTCTTCAATCCAATCTCTGGTGGTCCCCGGTTCCGGAGCGACTATAGCCCGGTTTTCTTGCAGAAGTTCATTTAAAAGGGTCGATTTTCCCACATTAGGTCTTCCTAGAATGGCCGTTTTTAACCCCTTCCGCAGTATTTTGCCATCTTTTCCTTTGCTTAACAGATTGGCTATTTGCTCATCTATGCGGGAAAGTTCTTTTTTAAGCCGGGACCTGTCCAATTCGTATTCCTCGTAGTCTGGAAAGTCAATAGATACCTCTAACTGAGCCAGAATATCTTTCAAACTTTCTTTAAGCTCCTTTATTGGACGGGTGAATTTACCCTCCAGATGGCCCAGGGAGATTTCCAAAGAAGTTTTAGTTTTGGACTCGATGATGTCCAGTACCGCTTGAGCTTGGTTTATATCCAGGCGTCCGTTAAGATAGGCCCTCTTGGTAAACTCTCCCGGCTCGCTGTGACGGGCCCCTTTTTCTAAAACTAACTCCAGAACTTCCCGCAGGGGTACTATCCCCCCATGGCAGTTAATCTCTACTACGTCTTCTCTAGTATAGGTCTTGGGGCTCTTCATCACCGATACCAGAACTTCGTCAACCTTTTTGCCTCCCTTCATTATGTGACCGTAATGAATAGTGTGACTGTCGACTTTTTTAAGCGATTCAATATGGGGGGATTTGAATATACCATCCACTATTCCGATAGCCCTGTCGCCGGATAATCTAACAATGCCAATTCCACCTTCACCCAAGGGGGTGGAGATAGCAGCTATGGTATCCCCTGCAATTTCACTATAGGAAAAGGATCGGGAGCTGTTAGATGAATTATTACTGGAAAAGTTACCTTTAATCATGGGACGGTTCTATGATTACCCTTCTTCCATCTCCTTCCCCTACACTTTTAGTCCTAACTCCGGGGAAATCGGCCAATGCGACGTGAATGGCCTTTCTTTCGTAAGCCTTCATTGGATTGAGCCTTATCCTCTTGTTCTCCTCGGTTACCTTACGGGCAACTTTTAGGGCCAGCTTGGCCAACTTCTCTCTCCTGGTGGCTTTGTAACTATTTACGTCTACAAAGATTCTCACGTCCTCTTTACATTCCCGCTTTACATAAAGTTCCAAGATGTAGCCCAAGGACTTCAAAACTTCCGTTTCCTGGCCGCTGAAAGATTGGATACCCTTTAGGTTCACATTTATATTATTGCTATTTACATCCACGAATTCGACGGTGGCTTTCTCCCCTATTATCTCGCATAAACCCTCCAGATAGTCCTCTATAAGCAAATGGATTTTTTCTCTGTCTTTCATAGAAGATTTATATTAGGGAAAGTTATTTTTCAGATTTTCCTATCTCTTTGTTGATAAACCACTGTTGGCCCACCTGGAATATGGTGGAAAGGAACCAGTAAAGCCACATTCCCGCAGGAAAATTCCGCAAGAAAAACCCCATAAATAGGGGCATTCCCCACATAAAAATCTTGCTTTGACCACCACCCTCTGCTCCCCCGCCTGGACTCATAATATAGCTGGATAACAACATGGAGCCTACGGATAGGGCAACTATTATGTAATAAGGATCGTGGAGGGAAAGGTCACTCATCCATAAAAAGCCGGGTGAGAGGTGAATCTGCTCGGCCGAGTAAAGGATGGCCCGCCACAGGATTATTAATATAGGAAATTGTATGAACATAGGCAGGCATCCAGAGAGAGGGTTTATCCCCTTTTCCTTATATAATTCCATCATCTCCTTGTTAAGCTTCTCCCGGTTATCCTTATACTTTTCTCTTAATTCCTTCATCTTAGGTTGAAGCTCCTGCATCTTGGCCATGGAATAATATTGTTTTCTCATAAGTGGATAGAGGATTAGTCTGGTTATTAAGGTAAAGATAATGATAGCTATTCCGTAATTTCCGGTAAATCTGTAGAACCAGTCTAACAATTTAATTACTGGAACCAGAAATTGACTAAAAGGGCCCAGATCTACGATTGCTTTCAACCCAGACTCCTCCAATAAGACGTATCTGTTTCTGCCCGCATACAGGCTGAAATTGTACTTACTCTCTTGATTAGGTTCTAGGGTTAGGCTTTCTATCCCTATACCTAATCTATTTAAGCCCATTTCACTTTTTATGAAGGGATAGACTTTATTTTGTGAATCTTTATTTTCCAGGAAAAAAACCACGTTTGAGGAGACAAATCCTAATCCGCCAAATTTTTGGTAAGAATTGGGGTCCAGTATGGCCCCACTTCTTTTACCATCAAACAGGTAGCGGATATCATAGTTTTCGGTGGAAACGTTAGATACCAAGTCCATCTGAAGCTCATCGGGCAGATTCTGTCCAGATGCAGAAGTATTTCTCAAAGTAAGTTCAAAATCCAATGTGTAGTATGGGTTATTATAAATGGTAAAGGTCTTTACTATTTCAAACTCTTCTGTTTTCCCGGTCAGTGAAAACCTAATTTTCTCCACCCCGTCCCTTTCCAGAACCTTAAATTCATAGATTAAATCTTCGTCTCCCAGATTCATAGAAAAAGGGTAAACCGCGTTCTTTTGGTATGTACGGGTCAGATTTTTCGCATTAGTATCAGTGGTAGGTATTAATTCCCGCTCCTGGGTTCCGAAGGGGGCAAAATAGAGAAAAGCACTCTTTAATACTCCCCTTTTTGTGGAGAAAATATAGTTGGTTAGCTCCGTCTCTATTTCTATTTCCTCATATCCATCCTTTTGATGAACCTCGATTTTTACCGGTTCTTTATATTCTTTTCCCGCCAGTCCCACGCAGGAAAACATTAATATAAAACTAAATAAAAGAAAAATAATCCCTAGCCAAGATCTAAAACGCAACTTATGCTCCTCCTCTTAAGTTTAATTCGGATGTTAGTTTACTATACAAAACCCATGTTTTCAAGCTTACATAGGATATCGTGCGGTATCTGGATATGAAAAGGTTAGGGGGTAAATTTAGCTATATTAATCCTCCTTGGATTCATATATCTAACTTGGAATTACTGGATTGACTTTCTAAACCATTTCCAATAAACTAATTTTGATTTAATGTTTACAGGCATAATTAGCACAACAGGCAGGGTAGCACATAAATCTGCTACTAAGTTGGTTATCTCTCCCGAAAGTGAGTTAGAAGAAATTAATCCGGGTTCAAGCATCTCGGTAAATGGGGTTTGTTTGACGGTATTGGATTACAGATCCCAAAAAATTTATTTTGAACTAAGCCCGGAAACCCTAAAAAAGACCAATCTGGGTAACAGAGGATCAGCCGGATGGGTAAATTTAGAACTTCCCCTCCAGTTAGATGGACGTCTGGATGGCCATATAGTTTATGGACATGTGGATACGCTGGGTAAAATAAACCGGATTAGAAGAAGGGGTAAAAGTCGCCTTTTCTCATTTCAAGTCCCCAGCAAATTTAATCGATACTTAACAGAAAAGGGGGCCATAGCTATAGATGGAATTAGCTTGACTCCATTTAATATTCAAAAAGGGATCTTTGAAATATCCATTCTACCTTTTACCTATGAATCCACTAACTTGAAGTATAAAAATGCAGGAGATAAAGTGAATGTGGAATTTGACATTTTGGCTAAATACATGGCAAAAGCCAAGGGGGCATAAATGATGTTTGATCCTATTGAAAAGGCTATCCAGGCTATCCGAAGAGGCGAGATGATAATTGTGGTCGATGATGAGGAACGTGAAAACGAAGGGGATTTAGTAATGGCCGCGGCTCGGGTAACTCCGGAAGCCATTAACTTTATGGCCAAAGAAGCCAGAGGCCTAATTTGTGTTCCCATGCAAGGTAAAAGGTTGGATGAGCTAGGCTTGGCCCCTATGGTAAGTGTGAACGAAGAGCATTACGAGACCAATTTTACGGTCTCCGTGGATGCCAAAGAAGGTATCACTACCGGTATTTCCACTTACGACAGAGCAAAGACAATAGAAGTTATGCTGGACGGGAAAACTTGCCCGGATGATCTTATCTCTCCCGGACACACCTTCCCTTTAAGAGCTAAAGAGGGAGGGGTGTTAAGAAGAGCTGGACATACTGAAGCGTCCGTGGATTTGGCATCTCTGGCCGGGCTCTACCCAGGGGGAGTAATATGTGAGATAATGAACGAAGATGGGAAAATGGCCCGGATTCCGGATTTAAAAAAGTTTTCTAGAAAACACGATCTTTTGATGATAAGTATCGAAGGTCTAATAAAGTATCGAATTAAAGCTGACGAACTTATCGAAAAGATAGGTAGTTCCACTCTACCCACTAAATACGGAAGATTTCAGATACGTGCTTACCGTTTGCAAATAGATGGTAGCGAACACTTAGCCCTAATAAAGGGAGAAGTGAGAGGAAAAAAGGATGTTTTAGTTAGGGTTCACTCCGAATGTCTTACCGGGGACGTGCTAGGCTCTTTGAGATGCGACTGTGGCGACCAGTTACATGAGTCTTTAAAGATGATAGAGGCAGAAGGGAGAGGAGTACTCCTTTACATGCGCCAAGAGGGTAGAGGAATAGGATTAGGTAATAAGATAAGGGCCTACCATCTTCAAGATGTGGGATATGATACTGTAGAAGCAAATAGAGAGCTGGGTTTTCGGGAGGACTTGAGAGATTACGGAATCGGAGCTCAAATCTTGCGCCATATAGGTCTTTCCTCAATTAGAATCCTAACTAACAATCCCAAGAAGATCGTTGGACTCAAGGGATACGGATTGGAAATAACCGAGCAGGTTCCGATTGAGATAAAGCCCAATGAATATAACTACAATTATCTTAAAACTAAAAAGGAGAAATTGGGCCATACCCTGGATAATCTGGGATAAAAAACTTTCAGGAGGTACAAATGTATAAAGAGATGAAAGGCTCCCTAGTAGGGAAAGACCTAGAGGTGGGGATAGTAATCAGCAGATATAATTCGCTGGTTACGGACTCTCTTCTTACAGGAGCCGTAGATAAGTTAACCAGATGCGGTATAAGCAAGGAAAAAATAGATGTAGCCTGGGTTCCAGGCTGCTTTGAACTTCCCAAAGCGGCGCAAAAGATGGCTTCTTCGGGTAAATACAGTGGTATCTTGCCACTGGGTTGTGTGATACGGGGAGAGACTCCACATTTTGAGTACATAGCCAAAGAAATATCCAAGGGGTTGGCCACCCTTAATCTGGAATTCGATATACCCATAGTATTCGGAGTGCTCACCACCGATACCCTTGATCAAGCTTTGGATCGGGCAGGAGGCAAGAGCAACAAAGGGGCCGAGGCTGCCGAAAGCTTGATTGAGATGATGAATCTACTGGATAAGTTAGAAAAATCTTGACCTCGCTCAATCCAATTGCCTTTAGAAATAAACTATATACTTGCAATATAACCGCTGTTGGGTGGGACGGGAGGGGGACGGTTTCCCTCGTCCATGCGGATTCGAACCGCAACCTTCTTCGGAATAGGGAAAATTCACGCCATCAAGGAGGTAAATGGCGCTAAAAACCCTTTTCCGTCGGGCTGTATACCCGATACGGCCGGCACCAAGCCGCAGACTTAAACCAAAAACCCCCTCCCTCTTTCGGAGGTTTTTGCTCTTAAAAATATATATCTTTTAAGTGTATTTAGTTTATTTCACAGAGCGTATGAATTGTTTTCGTATGTCCCTCTACTTCTGGCTACGATTTTACGAAGTATAGCAAAAAGGTCCCTCCCTGTCAAGGAACCGAATTGCCTCACCAAAAAAGTACTCCAAATGGATACGTTGCCTCAAATGGAAAAAGTACTCGAAATGGGAGGTCAGTTTATATCCATTTAACTTACTAAAGGAATTATTCTAATTTATGGAGAGGTTCAAAAAGTAGTGGTTATCTTTAATTCAGCGATGAGGCTTTGATAGTTATCGCTGGGATCATTGCCCATACCAAAAAGGTAACCTCCAGTGAAAGAACCATCCCAATCTTTGGCCAGTTCAGAACTTAAGGTTTGAGTCAGCTCCACTTCCAACTCTTTTCTGGTTTCCGAGCTGATGGTTCCCGTAAGGTAGCTTCCTTTTAACCTGGTTTGGGCGGAAAAGAGATCCGATATAGCCCAATTTAGGGTATCGGCAAGGGAGTAGGTATTAGCATTCTCCTGATAGCTATTTTCAACCTTCCAGGAAATCGAAAAATCATTTTTTATGAAGTCGCTTAAGTCCCATCCTAGAGAGAATTTGGTCAGGATTTGGCTAGATTCTCTCCTTCCGTACCAAGGGTGGGCGAGAATATCGTTTGTTATCCTTAAAGTCAGTTGAGGTGAAAGTTCGCCATAACCTGTCCAATTTATCGTCCCCTGGGCTTGGTCAGTAATTTCCACCCTTTCACTTAAACGGTCATATTGGAAATCTCGTTTAAGGTTTAGGCTAAAATTTAGGTCATCTAACTGGATAGGACAGTTTATTTGCCCGGTGAGCTTAAGATCCTCCCAGTCAAAGCCGAAGGCCCCTTTTCCCGAAGTACCTTGGCCATTCAGTTTTACCTGCGGGCGTACTTGCAGGTGAGCGATTTCGAAAGTCTCGTAATTTAAGCTAATTTCAGCCTTATCATCATTTCTTAAATTATAAATTTCGCCCGCTTCCCACCGCACTTGATGGTTGAATTTAGTAGCCACCTTGTAGTGGGAAAAATTTCTTTTCCAGTTAAGAGATAGATCAAGGTTTTTTTGCCCGAATTTATCTTCGCGGTCACCACGCCGTCTGATCTGTAGGGGATCTACGTAGCTTGCAGAAATTGCCAAATTATCAGTCGGTTTTATGGTCAGTTGAGCCTGCAGCTTGCTTTTCTTACTCCATGAAAGCTCCTGGTGAAGGTCTTTTAAAAAATTATCTTTGTAAGATAAAGAGATATGAATCAAATCGGCAAAAAGAGTTTCCGTAATTGAGCCGGAAAAATCTAACATTAGCTGGTCAAATCCATCTTCCTTTTGATCATCCCTTCTCTCGATGGTAGCTTCGCTTTCTATTGTCGGCCCTGCTTTCCAACTGAAATTTAAAGAATCTGCTACGATGAGAGTTTGGGGATCCGATGATTTGGCCGATAAATTAGTGGTTTTATTAGAATGCTTACCGGATAGAGTGATTTTTGGAGCCAGCAAATAATCACCACTTATAACCCATCTTAGATAATCCTCTCTTTCGCTTTTCCCAATTGCTGTAAACTGAGGTGAAATGCTTTCCAGGGTTTCTTTCAAAGTGAGCCGATCCCACTTTTGAGTGAGGGTCAAACTGGCCAGGACACCGCGATCGATATGACCTTCGACCGGTAGGTCTTTAAATCTATATAGATCTTTTCCACGAATATTGGTACTCTCTTCTGTGTACCTAGTAAGTTGGTCAATCTCTTTACTCATACTCCAGATAGATAGGTGATAATTACTGTCACTCTCTATACCGCGGGGACCAATCCAGAATTTCTCATCGTTGGCCAAGGCAGTTATGGTCCAATCTTCTATAAACGGATCGTTTTCACCCAATAGATAAGCTCCGTTTGAGGTCCCGTACAGAAGATATTTTTTCGATTTTGATAAGGAATTTACTTCCAATCCCTCTATTATCCAGCTTCCTAAGCCCATCCTGTTTAGCTCGAAAATTCCCTCACCTGTTGCTGCATAGATACTATTCCCACTTGATTTTAAGTCGTTAATCTTAACCCCCTTTAGCTGAGGGACAGTTTGGAAGGAATCTTCAGAATACTTATAGATCATCAACCCGCTGTCCGTCCCCACAAATAGCGATCCGCTAAGCCCCACAAGTTCCGTTATCTGATTATCAATTAGCTCCGGATAGAGGTTTTTTTGATAAACAACCCAGTTGGAGGGATTATCCATTTTATTAAGGGGCACCTTAGCTAGTCCCTCTTCTGTTCCTAACCAGAGGGTACCATTATCAATATAGGCTGCAAAGACGGCATTAGCAGGAAGTCCATCGTCTTCATAAAATCTCTCCCATCTTTCCACCTGAGAAAGCGACTGGATTAATGTCTCTCCTTCCTTCCAATCAAGGGTGGAAACTCCCGATTCGGTAGCAAATACGATAGTTGAAGAATCGGCCAATTTGGCCATGTCGCAGACAGATCTTCCAGCTAGGCCGTCTCCGGTACTGAAACTGCTCCAATTTGTTCCATCAAAGACAGTGATGCCATTTTGATGACCGAATATAACATAAGTCATATTTTTCCTCTCCACTAGCAAAATAGCATTTATTTGATTCACCTGATTTTCTTTCTCATTATCGTCAAAAGGGAAAAGGTTGTGGTTATAGCCCAATTGTAGATCCCCTTTAAGCCATCCCCAATCCAGCTTCCCTTCCAGCCCCAGGATGAAGTGGTCATTGGGCATGGTGTGTAAGCGAGATCTTTCTTCAGCCGGTGCCGTTTGGTCCCAGGCTTTAAGTAATTGCAGATCAAAATTTAGCCCATCAAAGGGTCGGTAGCTTAGGGTGGACCCGGCGAAATTCCTTTTATATTCAGCATACCCCCCCAACCCACCTCGGGCAACTTCGTAGTCGACTCGTACTACATCGTCGCTTCCCACCTCTATAAACATGATTAAAGTGCCGGTTTCGTAATCTATTGAATAATCCTGCCCTTCTGTGAGCCTTTCTCCGTTTATAAATACCTTCTCACTTCCCTTGACGATAGATAGCCCCAGCATGTAAACATTCTGGGTTATTTGATAGTCATAAGTTACCTTTATTTGGTTAGTTTCAAGCTTATCGAAGAAGGGGGGTGGAAAGAGAAATTCTACTATTCCCACTTCCGGAAACAATTGATAATCGTAACCTTCGAATTCCGGCTCGTCTATTGGTTTAAACTCCCCATTAGTTTTGATTTCCACAGATAGTGAATAGAGTTCGATCTTTTTATGACCCAAGTAGTAGAATCTTTCCCTTTCATATTCTGTGATAGGATAGGTATCATCTCCGATTATGAGAGGTACATAATCGGCCAGAGAATTTAAAAACTTCTTCTCATAATCCGTACCCTGGTTAAAGGGATATTTTTTCTTATCCTCGTCCTCCAATTCGTTTTGCCTATTGTACTCGCTTATGTAGTCCTGTATGGCCCCTCTAAGCAGGGATTTAATCTCCCTTTTCAAGACTAGGTACTGATTATTCCCTTCAGTAATGACCTGGTAGGTGCTTTCTGTAACTTCCTTTTCGTTTTCTTGATTTATGATCCCGCTGAGATAACCCAATTCGTAGGAAGCTAAAAATTCCTTTAAACCCTCACTTTTAAATTTAAGTTTGACTTCGGTGAACCCTTCTACATAAGCTTCCTTTAGTTCGTAAAACTCTAACCCCCGTATACTGGTAAGATAAGGTTCCTCTACCCAGGGCCTATCCGGGTCAAAAAGGGAGTAGATAACTTCATCGGATGCAGTGTTTCCCCGGAAAGTTTTGGTGGCCGATATGCCTTCAACTCGGGATATCA
The DNA here is from genome assembly GCA_964443275.1 of uncultured Thermotogae bacterium. GTDB lineage: Bacteria > Bipolaricaulota > Bipolaricaulia > CAYUCE01 > CAYUCE01 > CAYUCE01. Next base: position 11,015 of record CAYUCE010000023.1, read on the forward strand.
TCCCGGTTAGGGTTAAGTTCTCACTCAGCTTCCCTTCTGCTTTAATTCCCATCATTTTCTTGTTGTAAACAGCAAAGGTAGTCTTCTCTCCCACCGTAAACTTACCGAACATTCCGGAAAAATTTTGGGAATCAAAATTTATGGCTAAAGTTTGTAAATTGTCACTCTTTTGGTTATCAAGTTCTGCAGAAATAGAAAGCTTCCCCGCCACCGGCCAATCTATGGGTACCCCGCCCTCTACCGCAACTTCCAAAGGCATCTGTATGGTAAGATTGTGTGAATAACCTTTTTGGGAGAGCCCGCGTGAATCCCCCAAACCGTATCGCAAGATCCAGGACTGACTGCCGGAGAAATCAAGATCCAATGGGGAGGTGGCTTGTTCTGCTTGGGTCTGAGTATTTGGAGCAGCTGCCACCACCAAAGGAAGCATCAAAATCAGCAAACTAAGCACAAATAGGGCACAGCTACCAGCACTTGCTTTTGATGAAACACAGTATAGCTTCAAGCAATGCCCGGTGCATGTAAAGTAAGTGCTGGTCTGCTTTAGTTGATGAATGAAATTAGTCCTCATTAAGCCTAGAACCTCAAGGTTGCTGATATGCGTATGTTTCTCGGTAATTTCGAGTAATGGGTAGTATAAGCCCAATCGATTCGGATACCGGCTAACCAAATGCTTGTTCCCATAGAAATTCCCTGGTTGTCTAATCCGGCTCTAACTCCCAGTCCATTGGCCCACAATTCCACTCCCATGCGAGCTGCCAGGTCGTTATCAAGCAGGTTATCCAAATCGCATAATATATTCAAGGTAACATCGGGTACAAGCTCCAAACTTGTGGAGGCTCCAATCCTAAGATGAGGATCCCAGCTTTCCGAATGTCCATTGTTAAAGTCAATTTTGCTTTTCAGTACATTTTCAAACAATATCCCCAGACGAAAGTCCTTGATCAATTTCCCACCCATCAAATCTTTGATTCTTATCATGGCTGCTGGGTCCACCGTCCATCCAAACCCATATTCACCTATTGGTTCGGTTATCTTCACTTGGTAAAATTTAACCCTTGTACCTACCGCTATTTTCCCATCCAGAGAAGTCCCCAAGGATCCAATACCAGCTTGGGATAGGTAGCGGAAACTCTCCCCCTCACCTGTCCCAAACTGATCAGTGATCTCAATCCTTCCGGAGTCCAATTGCAGCAGATTAAGCCCCAGAAAGCGCCCGGCTACCCCGATTGCCCCGAAACTAAAGGTCTCAAATTGGCGGCTGAAAAGAGAAGTTACTCCTGCTTCTTCAAGAAAGGCCAAAGCAGCCGGATTATAAAAGGCGGCGTTTTCATCATCAGCTAGCCCAGTAAACGCACCTCCCATTCCTAAAGGACGTGCTCCCATTCCAATCTCCAAAATTGAGGCCACATTGGTAAAAATTACCTCCTCCTGACCATACGTTGGCCCCCCGCTTACTAAAACCAACATAAGTATCGCTACAGTTACACCTGTCCAAAGTTTAGATTTCATCTTCTTCGCTTCTACGAAGCTACGAAGTAGCGTAGTAGAGTTTTTCATACGTCCTCCTCTTCGTTTATCATCGTCGAATGACTAACCTATGTATTCTGGACTTACCTTTATCGGTGATTAGCATAAAAATGTACAGTCCATTAGCTAAATTTTCACCATTTTCGCTCTTTAAATCCCACTGGTATCTATTTTTGCCGGGATCTAATTCATGAGAAAAAACTTGTTTTCCTACCACATTGAAGACCACCAACCGGGCACTGTTACTAGCCGGAGGCAAATCGTAATAGAAGAAAGCGCTGGTTTCAGCCGGGTTTGGACCTACCTTAACTGCCGGCTTGCTTTGTGAGGTGAGCTCCTCCAGCCCTATGGTATTAAATCCCCTAGATGCATTAATTTTCCCGGTTCCCCACCTGTTATTAGGGGTAGTGCCGGTGAACTTATCGCTTTTAGCTGTATAAGCGAGCCTTTCCTTTATTTCCCCTAGGGTAAGATGGGGGTCGGCTTCCAGCATAAGTGCACACAGGCCGCTGACATGCGGTGCAGCTTGGGAAGTACCCTGCAATACTGCATGCACTCGATCCGGCAATACCAGCTCAGCTACGGTCGATAAATCCGAGCCAGAAGCCAGGCTGGATGCGATTGCCGATCCAGGGGCAGCTATATCCGGTTTCTCCCGCCCATCTCTAGTAGGCCCGTAGGAAGAGAAAGGAGCTATCTCCCCTATCTGACTGGCCTGTGTGAAATGATGGGGGCTTCCATCACTTCCCTCCCATTCATACTTAGTTGTAAAAGCTCCCACCGTAATTATCTTATAGACATTGCCCGGCTCGGATATAGTCATTTTCGAATCCCCGGTGGGAAACTGGCCCATTGAGGAAAGCGCTACCCACCCGTCCAGGCGCCCCCCACCGCCGTTATCCTTGATGGTAATAGTCCAAGGTTCATGGTCAGTCAACTGATCTAACTTTACCAAAATCTCTTTATCATTATTGTTGGGATTAGGCCCACCGGAGGCGTTGTCAACAATAACCTTCCCATCCGGGGTAGACAGATAGGCATAGTTACCGCTGGGTGCTCGAACCGATCTAACCGGGCCATTTACTCCCGGACTTTTTAAAGTAATCTCGAAGCTAGAGGTACCGGGATACCAAAAGTCCAGGTAAGCCGATGACTCATGGGGAATAAAAGCAAAAGATACCGAACCGGAGTGGAGCACGTCGCCTATATGAATTTTATCATTGCCGCCGTTGCCAGCTGAAGTTACTATAGCTCCCGCTTTACCCTCAAGTGCTTGATCAATCGCTTGCTCAAACAGGCTGGTCCCATCATGGGGCCCCAGATGTCCTCCTAGGGACAGGTTTACTACCGCAGGTTTGCCTAATTTGGCGCTTTTCTCCAGAATATAATTAATACCATCTATTACCTCGGTGGAATAAAAGGTTGATTTCACAGCTATTATATCCGCTTGTGGGGCCATGCCAGTTAGATCAAGACCGGAAGAGGACCCGTCACTGACAGCTATTCCCGCCACATGTGTGCCGTGGCCACTAGTATCTTTTTCTCTAACTAAGCCGCTACCAGGACCATCACCACTTTTTATATCAGATTCAATCTGGTCATTTGTATACTCCGTTCCGTAATGAAAATTGGAAGGTGGAGAACCAAAGTCATCCGTTTGATCCCAAATAAACTCAAGTTTAGAAGATTCTTCAAAACCATCCCCATTTGAATCCTCTCTAAAATCTGGGTGCTGCCAATCGATCCCCGTATCCACCACACCTATTGTTATCCCTGACCCCAAAACGGTTGGAGCCACGTTATGTAAAAGGTCAGCCCCCACTGCAGGAATGCTTTTGTCTAACTCCGGTGCTAATCGATATGCTGCCTCTATATAGGCCACGTTCTCTCTTTCCGCAATTTGGAGCAGTTCATCTAAGGTGACCTTAGCGGTCACTATGTCCCCCGCTACAGTAACTATATCTAAACCGGAACCCCTCAGGTCAGCTCCCCCATTTTTAGTTTGTATGAACACTCCCACCTGGTTGGGATTAAGCTTCTGGCTGATAGGAGTTGATAAGCCGCCGGTAGCCCAACCTAGCTCGCTGACAGAAAAAGAGGGCTTGGACACAAGTATTCCGTCTGCATATAGTGCAACTAAATCTGAAAATCCGGCTATATCAACTCTATCTTCGGAGGGACGCTTTGTTTTTCGGCTCTTCTTCGCTTCCACAATCTCTTCTACGCTTCTGCGAAGCAGAGAGTTACGAAGTAGCGTAGTAGAGTTCTCCGCCAACATCATCTTAAGTAAAGGACCTAGCTTGCTGACGGTCTGTTCACTTGCCAAATCGGATAAGCCCTCAGATGGAGATTTGTAACCGATCGAATCGGGCCACCTATTATCTATGGATAAAAACAAATCCTCATTAAATAGTTTCCACCCACAAAGACTTTCTAAAAAGGATACTCCGGCTATCTGAGAGATGGGTTTTAATTGGAGAGAAACTTCAGTTGGTAGATATCCCCCCTTTAATCGGCTTAGTGAGATATCCATTTCTAAGGGGCTCTTCTCAACTTCTACGAAACCATGAAGTAGCGTAGTAGAGAGGTCCTTATCGGCTGCAAAGCAGGCTGCTGAAATGACAACCACAAATACCATTGCCAGCAAGATTATATGTTTAACCGAAAACCTTCTCTTCTTCGTTCCTACTATCCCTTCTACGCTTCTGCGAAGCTTGCGAAGTAGCATGGTAGAGAAATTATTATCCATTCTTTGGGCCTCTTTCCGGTTTTAAAGCTTGAGCCCTGTCGATATATTCGACTCCTTTTATTGCGGCTATGGTTGATATTTTGGACGCTGGGACGGAAGCGGCAACTAGCTTGGACATTTTCGAGGCGATTTTAACTCCTGGGATATCCTTTAGTTTGGTGATTACCTTTTTATCCCTAATTTTTATAAGGACCTTTAGTCCCCTATTGGATGAGAGATTTGAGTCTTTTTTTAGCTCCATAATTTTTAAATTCAAAGCTGGAGATAACTTACTTTTGGCTTTCATGTTTTTCATGTGTATCATAAAACTAGCTAGTTAATCAAGCGAGATATTGTAACTTTCCGTCTAATTGTAATTTCTTTAGGGTGAGTTTACAAAACCTAATTTGAAATTTCCCCTGAAGTTTTGACATAAGCGAGAAACCGAGTCGCAAGTGAACAGAAACTCGCATAGCAATGTAGGGGATTCCCTCGGATGCCCGATCGATGCGATGGGGAGAGGATAAATTTTTCTTGGAGCTTAAGAATCTGTTTGACGAGCGGAAGCGAGGAGTTATGCAGCGAGGAAGAAAATTTTATCCTCTTCCCCAAGCAAATATTAGAGCAAAATAGCTACTGAAAATACGGGAAGCTTATATCAAAACTTCAGAATTTCCTTTTTTAATTTGTCCCAGCGGTAGATCTGTTTTATAATCTCATCTCGTGTTTATGTTAAAAGATGCACCGCCACTTAACTTACACAAGATAAGGAGGATGATATTGGAAACCCTAAAGAAATTGCTCAGGTTTATGACTTTACTTTCACTGGGCTTGCTTTTTTCCTTCCCCAGTCATGGCAACTCAATAAATCCCCGCGTGTCTATCCTCTCTCCTATTAGCGAAAGCATAGTTAAAGGGCAGGTTGAGATCCAAGTAGAAGTGGCCGATTTTGCCGATTTAACAGTTGCATTTGCTTATTTTGCCTACTCACGGGATGGTAAACATTTTAAAAGAATAGGATATGATCGAAATTCTTTCGATGGATTTAGCATAAAGTGGGATACCTCTAAATGTGAAGACGGCAAATATCTTCTTAAAGTTATGGTAACCGATACTTTCGGCAACAAAGCTTCTGCCCAAACTTGGGTGGTGATAAATAACCATCTACCGGAGAGGAGTGAAAACATCCACTCTATAACCGACGAACTAATAAAAAACGTAGGAACCGACCTGGTCCAAGTGGGAGCTGTGTTAGGATTTTCCAAAAAAGAAGATGATCTTTTTGCACTCTTAAATAAGGTATCAGCTAAAATAAAAGAGGCCGGTCAAATTTTAGGAGCCGCTGCCCGGAGGTTAGTAAATTTTAGAGCGGACTTACCGGAAGCCTTCTTACAAGTTGCTCAAATAGAAAAAAGCCAAACAATAAGCGCCTCATTTGATAACCTAGCTATTTTATTTGACCGGGCCGCTGAAAGCATAAAGACTTTGGATAACGGAGATTTTAAAAAAGCCTTAGAAGATATTAGAAGTGAAATTTCTTGCCTGGCAAATATTACTTTAGCTGGAATTGAATTAACTCCCCTGAGGCTTGCCCGAAAGCATTTAGATAAGGTTTTATTTTTATCTAAAGAATTGGACCAACTGGTTGCGCAATCGGATCAGCGGATTGAGAAAAGCAAATTGGATTCACTGGTTGGAGAGTTTGAAGCGGCATTTTTCAAAATAAGCCAGGTTTTTAAAGAGACGGGTAGGTCGATCTCGGAGTCGGCCCCGCGCAAAGCAGCAAAATTCACCAGCTCAACGGGTGAGCCAATTAACTCCTATACCCAAGGGCAAAAACTTATCTTAGAAATCGCCGGTGTGAAAGATTTGAAATTCCAACTCTTCGATGCGGGATCGAGGTTGGTCTTTTCAAAATCGATTTTTGGCCATGAACTTATCTGGTCAGGCCTAGGATGCAATGGCCGGATGCTCCCGGTAGGCCTATACTATTACCAACTCTCCTTTATCCACCAGGAAGATAGAAATGTAGAAATAGGCTGGTTAACAATATCACCAAAATAGATAATACCAGGGGGGTAAAAAAGGCTTTGCGGCGAGAGTTTACCGAAAAGATAATTTCCGGCGACCGAAAAATACATCTAAATATTGCCACCTCCCAATCCCAGCCGGTGGATTATCCCACAGTAATCTTTTTACCTCCGGCTGGTTGCCATTCCTACATGCCTATCTCCTTTATAAAAAAATTTACAAAACGGGGTTATAACTTTATCGGCCTAGATTATCCTGGACATGGAAAAAGCGAGGGGCCTGCCGGCCATTTCACTATAGAAGAGATAGTAAAAGCGGTTATGAAGGCTGGCAAATGGGCTACGGATCAGTTTGGAGAAGGTCTAGGTATTTTAGCCACCTCCATGGGGGGATTCATTGGATGCTATACTTTGCTCAATCAGGAGAGATGGATCAAGGAAGGTAAACTAGAAAAAAGGCGCTTTACCAGTGCAGTTATTCACTCCCTGGCCTTTTGCCCGGACGACGTATGGGCCTACTGTCGTTTCCCGCTTTTTTACAAATCATTAAGAAAAATCTATATCCCACTTGTATCCTCTGTTTCAGCGAATTTCCTTGAGCGTTTTCCAGTTTTTGACCTGAGCAAGTACAGAATTATGTTCATCCCTTTCTTTATGAGACCTAATCCCGGTCAAAGGAGTGACTGGGAGCGATTTAAGAGGCTTTTTACTTGGGGCATAGATTGGCTCGAAGACCCGCTGACTCTTTCCTTCTACACCTTAGGAGCTTGCGCTTCTCTAACCGGTACTCAACCACCGGCAAAACCAGAAGACATCCCAGATCAAGTCTCGGTTAAAGTTCTGATTGCCACCGGCGACGGGATGGTATCACCTGAGTTTATAAAATCCCGTTACCACAGAATCGGCACCCAGAACAAAGAATTGGAAACCGTGAAAGGCACTCACTTCTTCATAAATAGCCAACCAGAAATGGCCGCCCAGACAATCGGAGATTGGTTTGATAAAACGTTAAAATAATTTTCTGCAAGTCCTTCTTAATATCTTATTCGAAAGCTGCTATACTCACCGGTTGATTCTTCCCATTTTAGATCCACATTATCCACCCGAGCCGATGAAGGTCCAGAGTGGCACCACTGGACCAATTTTTTGAGTTTCTCTTTCTCCCCTTCGGCCAGTACCTCTACTCTCCCGTCGGGCAGGTTCTTTACCCAACCGTTAACCCCCAAGCCTTGAGCTTTGGCCCGTGTATTGGCCCGGAAAAATACTCCCTGTACTCTTCCCGAAATGAAAAGATGAACCCTTTCCATTAAGTTTTGAACCTCCGTAGAAAGTAGGAGTTTATGAAGATGCTTTAGCTTAATTTATTTTATCATATAAATACCTTTTGCCCAAATTATCAGGACCTCCCCCAAAAAGCTCTCCAGAGGCTTTGGTTACATTAAATGAAAGAGGAAGGCTCGACACAGAGTAATGAAGTCCTTCAATTAATAGTTAAAGGGCGGGATGAAACGCTCGGTCACTTCCCGCCCTCTGCATCTATCGATTTTCGTTAACTAGTGGCGTAGGTATGATAAGTAGCCCACAGGATCATATCTTTGTTGGCTACGAAAGTAAAAACTGGGTTTTCCGAAAGTGGAGGAGGTTGAGGTCCTCCTTCCGTGCCGGTTGACCAACTGGTAAAGAACCAGTTGGAATTTCCGCAGTCATATGATTTGGGAGCCTGTAAAGTTATTTTGGTACCCTTATCCACTCTTAGGGGAACCGGGGTATCCCGGGATCCCAATCCATATATTCTAATCGGTACCTGACACTCATGGGTATAGATCTTAAACCACGAATAGATCTTAATGGTTACTTTTTCAGAAGTTTCCGGGGTGACACCCTCAGTAGGTATGGTAATTATCAGACTAGCTACGTGACATTCATCTTCATCGTAGAGCCCGTATTCTACTATATACTGAGAAGGCCCCCGACTGGGCAATATCCCCATGAAAGTTGCGCTTTTTTTCTCCAAGTTTAGACTGAATTGAGTATTGGTAGGAAGGTCACTCGCGATGAGTTCAGCTTCTGTTATATCTAAGTCCTCTATGACTTTTTTTACATCCGCAGGAAGTTGAGCCAGTGATATATTAAAACTACCAGTTTTTATCTCTTTGAATTGCCACCCTAATTCTCTAATTTTCTCCGGGCAGCCGGATGGAGTTCCACCCCCTCGGCAAGGCTCCAGATACACGCTGCTCATGGAGGATGACCTACTACCACCGGCATCGACTACTTCGATTCTTAGGGTTACTAACCCGCCACCTGGCAAGTAAATAGGAAGTGTTCGGGATCCGCTGTCCGGTAAATTGTCCAAAGATCTTAAAACTCCGGATGGTCCTTCTATTACTATATTTATCCTTCTAGGCGGAGTTCCTCCCCAGGAATCCCAAGATACTCTTAATTCATGGCTTACCTGAGTTTCACATATTACACCTACCGATACTTCTGTGTCGGCGTTTAATTCTACTCTCTCTCCATCTTCTTGGGGTGTTTCTTCTTCCGGATATTCAGGTCCTATCGGTTCGGGACAGAGCAGAATTCCACATTCCGGGTCCACAAAAGACTCGGTCGAGGTTTGTATATCTGCGATTATGTCAACTGAAGCTGATGCGCTGGCGGCTGCATTTGCTACTGCCAAGGCGGCTGATCTAGCCTGGGCGGAAGCTTCAGCTGCCGCCTCAGCCGCTGCAGAAGCTCTAGTCCAAGCGTCCGCACAAGCTGTGGCAGATGCTTCCGCATTGGCCATTGCCACCGCTGCTGCTTGGGCATGTGCTGCGGCAGTCGCTTCAGCTTCGGCAATAGCGCTTGTACCCACTCTGACCGCAGCTTGAGCTTCGGCGAGTGCGCTGGCCGCTGCGTGTGCGGATGCGTAAGCTTGAGCTGCTGCTTCAGCAGCTGCCCCAACATAGGCGGTAGCCGATGCGTAAGCTTCGGTTACCGCCGTGGCTGCAGCATAGGCTGCCGATGCAGCTTCTGCCTGAGCTTGAGCCGCTGCCTGTGCGGATACAGATGCTTCGGCTTGGGCACTGGCTAAAGCACTGGCCGCTGCGTGGGCAGCCGCGTAAGCTTCTGCCTGTGCTTCTGCGGCAACTTCAACTTGAGCAAAAGCCTCTGCTTGTGCGCTTGCATACGCTTCGGCGGCGGCTTGGGCGGCTGCATGGGCCTCAGCTTGAGCTTTCGCGGCTGCAGTTAGACTAACAGAAGCATTGGCGCTAGCTTCCGCGAATGCGTCCGCTATAGCATTTGCTGCTGCGCTTGCTTCAGCTTCAGCTTGAACTGCCGCGCTTACCCCGCTTACCGCCATAGAGAGGTTTTCCTGGGTAACAGCATTCTGCACTTGTTTAAGTGCGGATTGAGCCTTGGCGTTTGCTTGAGCAGCAGATTCCGCACTGGCACTAGCCTGGGCTTTCGCATTAGCATAAGCTTCTGCTATTGCACTAACCTTGGCCTGAACTTCAGAGTATGCACTTGATGCCGCTTCTGCTTTTGCCGAGGCGGTTGAAACCGCCTGGGCCATCGCCTGAGCGGCGGCATTTGCAGCAGCCCTTGCGTCTGCAAGAGCGGATGAGGCCGCTTCGGCGTGGGCCCTTGCGGATGATGTAGCTTGAGCCATAGCTTCGGCCGCCGCTCTAGCTGCCGCTTGGGCATCGGCTCTTGCTTCCGCCGCAGCTTGAGCATGTGAACGAGCGGCGGCAACAGCTTGGGCCATTGCCTGAGCCGCCGCTTTGGCTTCCGCTTGGGCTTTAGCATAAGCACTGGCACAAGCTTGGGCTTCAGAACTTGCATTTGCTGAAGCCTCTGCACTGGCACTGGCTGCAGCCTGGGCCTCAGCTTCCGCTCTAGCCCTAGCTCTGGCGAAAGCTTGGGCGGACGCTTCTGCTGCCGATGCCGCCTCAGCAGCGGCGCTAGCCTCCGCGCTAGCTCTGCCCAAAGCGATAGCAGCCGCTTGCGCCCGAGCTTCCGCCGAAGCACTTGCTTCAGCGATTGATTCCGCTATAGCTTGTGCAGAAGCGCTGGCACTGGCTGCCGCTTCCACTGCTGCTTGAACTGAACCTCTTATTTCAGTAACCACTTCCCCACAGGGAACTTGAGTAACAACTTGTTCTTGAAATTGTTCTGCTCTTGACCGGGCGGTTGCCGATGCTTCTGCTGCGGCATTCGCTTCGGCTAAAGCTTGCGAATATGCTCTAGCCGCTGCCTGAGCTCTTGCTTCCGCTGAAGATACAGACATGCTCACATCTTCAACTTTTACACTGGCAAATTCAGACTCTCTGGCGGCAGCGCTGGCATAAGCTTCAACTGCCGCTATCTTTTCCTCAGAAGCAGAGGCAACACTGCTGGCCATAGCTTCCGCTTCCGCTTTTACCTTAGCACAAGCAGACGCAGAAGCATTAGCTCTAGAAAGAGCTCCAGAAGCCGCTTGAACGTTTGCATCTGCTTCCGCTTGAACTTTAGCTTCTGAAGTTGATGCGGATTGAGCAAAAGCACTTGCTTGCGATGCGGCTGCTGCTGCAGCTTGGGCGATTGCATTCACTTCGGCTTTCACTTTAGCTTCCGCTTTAGCTGCAGCGGATGCAGAGGCTTGTGCATTGGAGTAAGCTTCTGCAACCGCTTTCACGATGGCATCTGCGGTTGCCTCAACTTCGGTTTTGGAAGAAGCTGCGGCACTTGCTACCGATTCCGCTTTGGATAAAGCCAAAGATGCAGCAGACTGAATAGCTTCAATTTGATCCTCTACATGAGATTCCTGTTGGGAAATCGCACTAGCTGAAGCTTGAGCTTGTGAGTAAGAACTAGCTGCAGATTCAGCTGCAGATTCAGCAATGGCTAACAGATCGGAAAAAGGTAAAGTTTGAGTCTGTTGACCGGTGGCCTTTCCCACTAATCCAGATAACCCCAGCAAGAGCACACTAATAGTTAAAATAATTAACAGCCATTTGGACTTAAACTTCATTTAATTTCAACCTCCTAAATAAAAATATCTAATTATTTTTTTAAAATTTACCAATCGATAAATATCCCTCCTCATGCAAAGATAATTTACATAATGTATGAAATATTATTTGTCCGCCGTTTTAGTAATCTGTATAACTATACACTAATTTTTCAATTTTGTCTAGCGATTATTTGACCTCAGAAAAAATACTCTAAATGGTTTTATTGCCTCTCTGATCCACACCAGGATTCTTAAATTCTTGTAATTAAGCTGTAATTACTTAATAGCAGTTCAAAATTGGCTAATAGTCGTTAATTACCGCTCTTTCAAGGTCTTATCTGAGGACAATCTTGATTTCCTGTAGCTATAATTTTATACCCTATTTTCATGAATAGTTTCAAAACTTTTGCCAAGCAAGTTTGTAGCACCTGTTCAAGATGAGCAAATACGGCCGGAGAAACAGATAGATAGAGTTTGATATTTGATCGAAATAATGATTATCCTTAAAGCCAATTATAGCTGCGCAGGTTTACCTAAATAAAAATGCTGGAAAATAAACGGTGCCGTAAAAATCGGTAAGAGCTTTTTAATCCAATAATCTTATAAAGTGAGGTGATAACGAGTAAATCCAGATTTTGCTACTAAGTGTCCAAGTTAGTTTTAAGAATCATTATCTTAATAACAAGGAGTGATTAAGGTGCCAGAAGTTCCATCTGATCTGGAAATTGCGCAGGCAGCCGAACTTAAGAAAATTACACAAGTAAGGGAGAACGCTGGGATCCTAGAGGAGGAACTCGAACCCTATGGTCATTACAAAGGGAAGGTGAGTTTAGCCTTAAGGGATCGTTTAAAAGATAAACCTGCCGGTAAATATATCGACGTTACCGCTATTACCCCCACCCCGTTAGGTGAAGGAAAGACAGTGACTACCATTGGAGTTAGTCAGGGCTTACACCACATCGGGAAGAACGTATTCACCTGTATTCGCCAGCCATCTCAAGGGCCGACCTTCAGTATTAAAGGGGGGGCTGCCGGAGGCGGTTACTCCCAGGTAGTGCCCATGGAGGATTTTAACTTGCATCTTACCGGGGATATTCACGCCGTAGGGGCAGCACACAATCTGCTGGCGGCGGCTATCGATGCCCGGACAATGCATGAGCGAAATTATAGCGATGAAAAATGGGCCAACAAAGGATTGGAAAAACTAAATATTAACCCCTATTCGCTTACCTGGAACCGGGTAGTGGATACCAACGACCGAGCGCTAAGAAATATAGTAGTAGGCATGGGTGGCAAGTGGGATGGCTATCCTCGACAGGCGGGTTTTGATATCACCGTGGCCTCCGAGGTAATGGCTATTCTAGCTTTAACCACCGATTTAGAAGACCTGCGGGAGCGAATGGGCAAGATAATCATCGGCACCGATTGGGAAGGTAATCCAGTAACGGCTGAAGATTTAGAAGTAGCGGGTGCAATGACCGTATTAATGAAAGATGCCCTCAAGCCCACTCTTATGCAGACCTTAGAGAAGAGCCCAGCCTTCGTTCACGCCGGCCCTTTTGCCAATATTGCCCACGGCAACAGCTCGATAGTGGCCGATCAACTGGCCATGAAGCTTGCTGACTACGTGGTGACCGAATCCGGATTTGGAGCGGACTGCGGAATGGAGAAATTCTTTAACATCAAATGTCGATATTCCGGTTTGGTGCCCGATGCCGTAGTTATGGTAGCCACCATTCGAGCACTTAAGGTTCACGGAGGAGGTCCCAAGGTGGTGGCCGGCCTGCCGCTAGATAAAGCTTACAAAGAGGAAAACCTGGATCTTTTGGAAAAGGGCCTGGACAACTTAGAGGCCAATCTTAAGATCGCCGATAAATTTGGCATCCCTGTGGTAGTGGCCGTCAATCGCTTTTCGGCGGATACCGATCGAGAGGTAGAAATGGTGCGAAAGGCAGCGGAGGATTTCGGTGCCTTTGCTGGGGTAAAGTCAAATGTGTGGGCTGAAGGAGGAAAGGGCGGCCAAGAGATGGCCAAAGCGGTAGTGGAGGCATGTGAAGAGGAATCGGAGTTTAAATTTCTCTATCCACTGGATGCTTCAATTAAAGAGAAGATCGAAACCATCGCTACCGAGGTCTACGGAGCAAGCGGCGTAGATTATTCCAACAAAGCCGAGTCCAAGGTGAATCTATATACAAAACTGGGATACGACAATATGCCAATCTGTATGGCCAAAACTCATCTTTCCCTGTCCCATGATCCTACCCTAAAAGGAGTACCCAAAGGCTTTACCTTACCCATCCGGGACATAAGAGCCTCCGTAGGTGCAGGCTTTTTGTATGCCTTATGCGGCGAGATGCGGACCATGCCCGGTTTGCCCTCCGAGCCCGCTTATAGGGATGTGGACATCGACGATGATGGCAATGTAGTTGGATTGTTTTAGTTGAAATTCTAAATTAAGCGGCTAAAATGATGGTGGAGATGTGGGGATGTAGCTCAGTAAGGGAGAGCGCCCCCCTCGCACGGGGGAGGTCGGCGGTTCGAATCCGCCCATCTCCACCAGCATTTCATGGCAAGATAAAAACTTAAATGGTCTTCGGCTGCTAAATTACGGGAAGGGTTAGGGGGAATGTTATCTACCGCTTTGACCGTGACCGGCTGCCTCTTTTAACTTTCTAATAGCTTGCTGTCTATCTTTTTTTGCGAAGATGGCCGAACCGGCCACTACAATATCTGCTCCGGCTTTGGCTACTTCTCTGACATTGGACTTCTTTATCCCCCCATCCACTTCAATCTGGGTGGATAAATCCTTGTTTTCAATTAGTTCTTTAAGCTTTTTTATCCTGGCAAGGCTTTCCGTTTGAAACTCTTGCCCACCAAACCCCGGTGGCACGGACATCACTAAAACCATATCTACCTGAGATAACCAATCCGTGACGGTGGCAAGAGGGGTCTCAGGCTTTAGGGTTATTCCCACTCCAGCTTGGGTCTCCCTTATTTTTCCAATTACCAAACCGGGGTCCTCGACGGTTTCTATATGGAAGGTAATCGTATCTTTGCTCCTTACTTTAAACCTATCGATGAAATTTATGGGATTTTCTATCATTAGATGGATATGAAACGGTATTTTTAGATCCTTATTTAGGGAGTTAAATACCGGGGGACCGATGGTAATGTTGGGCACGAAATGTCCATCCATAACATCAAAATGTATCCCGTAAGATAGATCGGCTACTTCTTTTATTTCCCCTCGAAGATCTCCAAAATCCGCAGCCAGTATAGAAGGTACTATTTTCATTTCTGATAGCTAAAAATTTGCTTAAATGGGAACAAGAAGGCTAAAGCCGGGGAAATCAGGTAGGTTAAACCAGCCGCAAACAGAACCGCTCTAACTCCCTCTAACTCACCTTTACCAGCAATGCACCTTTCCGATTTAAGTATGTTCAAGGCCTTCCTGCTGGCATCGATTTCCGTAGGTAGAGTGATAAACACAGAAATTATGGCTACACCGTAGATAGTTAATCCAGCCTTCATTATCCACATAATACGGGTTATAAATCCGCCCAAGAATATGGGGAGAGAGATTTGGGAAAGGAAATTTGAAATGTGGACTATCTTGAGCCGGAGATTAAAAATAGGGTCCCCATTTAGGTGCTGCAGGAAATGACCTAGCTCATGGGCAACCGTTCCTAAGGCAGTTAAAGAGCGGCTGTTGGGGCAGGATATGTTGAGCGATCTATCGGCCGGATTGTAGTGGTCATCCTGCTTAGGGCTAACCTCTTTTAACACAACTTCTTCTGCTTTGATCTTCTTCAAGTACGAGTCAACCATTTGCTTTGCAGTTGTTCCGGTTGAGGATTCCCGGCTCAAATATTTGGCCAATGTCTTTTTCACCCTCCATTTTGTGTATAAAGCCAGGATCACGATTAACAAAAATATCCCTAGACTGCTATAGTAAAACATTTTGGATAAGGCGCTTTAAAAATTTTTGGGTCTCCTTTTATACACCAATTATAGGAAAGCCAAATTAGCTTCGGCAACTGATCATGGGAAATTGAGGTAGCTTTCTTGCAATGGAGCCCTAAATATGCTACTATTCTAAAGACCAACAAGAATTAAGAGGTGCTAAAATGGAGATAACTAAGGTAGAGATCAGACCAATGAGAAACGAGGGTAACCTAAAGGCTTTCTGCTCGGTTATTTTTGACGACGTCTTTATTGTACACAGTGTCAAGGTAATTGAGGGAAGAGATGGACTTTTTGTCGCCATGCCTAGTCGTGAGGTGGGGGAAGGAGAATACCGCGATATAGCTCACCCCATCAAGAACGACTTTCGGTTGAAAATGGAAGATAAGGTACTCAAACGATACCATGAGGTAACAGGGGCTGAGGAAGAGGAAACTGAAAGACTTGAGGAAACAGAAGAAGAGGTGAAAGAGGAAGAAGTTGAAGAAGTTGAAGAAGTTGAGGAAATGGAAACCGAAATGGGTTCGGAAGAAGAGGATGAGGATGAAATAACAACTGAAGACGTTTCATTTGAAACATAAGAATATGGGAGGGGTAATTAACAGGTTCTAGGGCGTAGCCAAGTGGTAAGGCACAGGACTTTGGCTCCTGGACCGGAGGTTCGAATCCTCCCGCCCTAGCCAGCAAGCAGCAAGTGGTATTTTCAATCTACCTTTTTTAAATTTCTTCGTAAATTCTTCCTAACCCACCCCCTTATTTTCAACCTTAGATCCTTTATATCAGACATTTTTCAGGATTTCTCTAAACTAGCATTAGCCCAACAGCTTTGACAAAAACACATTTTAGCATTATAGTTAACTAATTGGGAACAGTAAAAAGAAGAAAGAAAAATGCAAATGATCACAATACCAAACTACCCTAAAGTAATAAAAATCCGTAAGTTTGCTGAAATTAAATCCTAAGATCATTCCACGGGAGGAGATAAGGATGACACAGATTACCATAGAGCAAGACAAGAAGACGGATACCGGCTGGATTTTTAAGGTAAAGATAACTTATCTTACCCCCCTTGTCATTAAGACAAAAAAATAGAGCGGTCGATGAAAACC
>CAYUCE010000024.1:0-27290 GCA_964443275.1 uncultured Thermotogae bacterium
GTTAGTAAAGTAGAGGACCTTGCCTGTTTCTAACAAAGCAGGCAAGGCCCTTTCTAGGTTTTCGCATTCTCTACATCCGGACGAAAAGGTAACAGCTTGCCTAAACATCTATTTGAATTGGATCTTAAGGCAGCCTATGATAGATTCGGATAATCAAAATTTTCCAAGGAAGTTAGATATGAAGAAATTTACGAGCAACGACGCTTCATTTTTACGGCCTTTTGTTGTGTCCCTCTTGTGCCTTTTTCTCATTACGGCCGTTGTTACAGGGGCACCAGCCCTTCCACATCATCTCACAGATCGCTTAAACCTACCCTCCGAGAAGGTTGCATTTTCGATCCAACTTGAAAATGGCAAGGTTTTATCTATCTGTATTGGGCCAGGCGGAAGATATATCATCTATCGTTTGGGGACTCAAGGTAGCATCGAATTTGTATTCCCCAAAAATCTTGATAATTCTTGGGCCCAATTCAGCTACCAATATTACCTCCGAGGTGGTGGCGCAGCTAATGCCGGGCTTGATTTAAATTTTTTGACTTTTGCAAATAACGGCTATACTTACCGGATTTATGAAATGTACTCCGCCCAGCAGGGATCAAACTTGACCGGGCTGACGATCCTAACTCCGGCCGGCGATAAAATCCAGATACCCGGTATTTACGCCACTAAAATTGGCTCTTTAATTAACTTGAGAAACTTCTATCCATCCCATTAACGACCATGTTCTTTTAAATCGCATCACCTGCAACCTCCCAAAAATTGACTTTTTACCAAAATTACAAATCCGGTCTTATGATTTTTATAAATTCTTTTGCGAAAAAGTATCCATCTTAGAGGAAGTTTTTTCAAAGCCGGTTTTATTCTAAGCCAAAACCCAGTTGTTTAAGGAAAGAGCCCGACTTGATCTAGACAGCAGGTTCCCGCCTTAATTCATTTAGGATTAGTACCTAAAGGGATCGATTCTATTTGTTCCTTTCTTGCATACTTTATATTCGAGATGGACAAAGGAGATGACTGCGAAATCCCAGCTCACATATATAATTCTAAAAAATCATCAAAGTAAGTGATTTAAAAGTTAAAGCCGTTGGTTTATATTGAATACGATACACTTTTGAGGATAACTATTTGATAGGTAGTCGGCAACTGGAGATTGTGATTATTATCAGAAAGGGGGTCTTAAATGAGAACTTTTACTAAAAACTCCATAGTTTCCCTTATGTTAATAGGGGTTTTATTAATGACAGCATTTAGCATAGCCGGAAAACAAAACGAGGATTCGTCTCCATTAGAAGTAAATCTAAAACTTGTAGCTGAGGGTCTTACGGCCCCGGTGGGATTGGTGCCCGCCCCGGATAATTCCGGGCGTCTGCTCGTGGTAGACCAATCCGGCGTGGTATATATATTAACTAAGGAAGGCAAGTTATTGGCAGATCCCTTGCTAGATCTTGAGGATCGAATGGTAAAGCTTCAAACAAATTATGACGAGCGGGGCTTGCTGAGTTTGGCCTTCCATCCAAACTACAAATCCAATGGGCGCTTCTTTGTCTATTACAGCGCTCCACTGCGGGCCAGTGCTCCCCAAGACTGGAATCACACCAGCCATGTTTCGGAATTTACTGTGTCGGCAAGTAACCCTAACCGGGCCGATCCCCAGTCCGAAAAGGTGCTGTTGCAAATTGACGAACCTCAGTTCAACCACGATGGAGGACAACTACTATTTGGACCGGATGGATACTTGTACATTTCGGTTGGAGACGGAGGAGGAGCCGATGATGAAGGTGTCGGTCATCCCCCTATGGGTAACGGACAAGATATCACCACTGCTTTAGGAGCGATTTTGCGGATCGATGTGGATAATGGTGACCCATATGCTGTGCCTTCGGACAACCCATTTGTCGGAAAAGAAGGTCTGGATGAGATTTACGCTTATGGGTTTAGAAATCCATTTCGCATGTCATTTGATGCGGGTGGCGATCATCAGTTGTTTGTAGGAGATGTAGGTCAAAACCTCTGGGAAGAAGTAGATATAGTAACCAAGGGTGAAAACTACGGCTGGAATATAAAAGAGGGTACCCACTGTTTCGATCCTCAAAATCCGGATCAGTCACCGGAAGAATGTGCCGATAAGGGTTCCCGTGGTGAACCTTTGGTTGATCCGATATTAGAATACCCCCATCCTAGTTTACCTGACGGTATCGGGTTATCAGTTATCGGAGGGTATGTCTACCGAGGAGCCAGCCTACCTCAATTTAAGGGTAAGTACATTTTCGGAGATTGGAGCAGCGCAACGGTTATAGAATTCGCTATTCCTTTGGATTCGGGTGATCAGTTCGATAAAGCGCTCAAGCCGGGTAAAACGTACAATATTATCGTCTCCTATCATCAGACCAGCGATAGTTTCAGCGTCCTACACACCCGACGTGGATCGGGTCAGATCACCTTGAATATTCCGAAGCCAGAATAGTAAATTTTAGGTTTCAATTTTCCTGGGTGTAATAAGATCCTTTGATGTCCCCCTTTTGGTTATCATGTATCTTGTTTCCCTCTAAGATTAAAAGCGATCCTTCAAAGTTATCCTCCGACCATATTCCCCAACCTGAATTATCAAATATCTGGCTGTTGGATATTGAAAGATTCGAAGCCCCTAACAAACTTATGCCATCATCGTTTTTGGATATAGTGCAATTGTCGATGGTGGCATAAGCAGTAGCCGAAAGGGCAAGTCCGGCCTTTTTATTTTCCTTTATTGAGGAATCAATCATCACGATTTTCGTTGAACCCTCCAGTTCTATGCCCTCACCCCAACCTTGAGATATTGTGGAAGAGGAAATTGAAATCTGGGCAGATCCACGAAGGTGGATTCCAACCCCACTTCCCGATATGAGAGAGTCTTTTAGAGTTATTTTAGAGCTTTCCGCAAGATTTATACTGTTAAGATGACCGGTCATGGTTGAATCGGTGATAGTGACTTGAGCTGAGTCTCCCAAAGTAACCCCTAATGCGCCGCCGGAGAAAATTGTATCCTTTAGATCTGCTTGAGAGGAATCAAGAGCTAAAAGCCCGCAATATTGGGTTGAAGTTATCGAACTATTCCGTATAGCGACTTGCGATGAATTGCCTAATAAAACTCCAGCGTACTCAACATGTGAGATATTGGAATAAGAAATTTTGACCCGTGATTCGCCTATAATCGTTAAACCGGTGGTAGTACAAATATTTTTACTTTGTTTTTCACACTCTGCCTCTTCATCCGCCGTAATATTTAGTCCCTTTATAGTCACTTCCTCGCCTGGCGGAGTATTAATCAGTAATACAGGATATCCTTTTACTTCTGCTTGGACGATTACCTGCTTATTTTCGGCTGCCGAAATATTTAGAACCTTCTTTATCTCTAAATTTTCAATGTACGTACCACCCTTTATCACAATCTTATCTCCGGAGTCGGCTTCATGGATAGCTTTTTGTATGCTGCTGTACTCACACCCTGAAGGACACACTTCAAAAGTGGCTGATGAAGAAAATGCCAAACCGACCTGAAAGGAGATCCCAATCAAAAGAATGAGTATACTTACTTTCCAAAGCCGATCGCTAAACTCACCTATCATAATATAATTTCCTCCTTGTTATTAGTTAACCTGACGGTTTTTACACTAAAACATATTTATTGACAAATTAAATTTTTAGTGTAAAATTTCTTATAGACTAGAATAATCAGGACTTGAATTCAATAAGAATAAATCTTCAGACAGGGAGGTGAAACAAATGTCAATAAATAAGCTGCCCGCAGTAAATATGGAAGATAACGAAACCGGATGCTGCCCGCGGTTTGATCCTGAACCCTGGGACGAAAAGACTTTCCAGTTTGACGAAAAGCCTTTTGTCAAAGTCACAACCATCAATTTCTTCCACACCCCGTTAAATATGGGATCAGTTACGAAAAAGACCTGGAAGAAGATAAAAGAGGCAAATGCGGATAGTCCGGAGGAGTTTGCATTGCTATCTCATGACCCTTCGCCTTGGCGGGGTGAGCACTATTTTACCACAACTAAGGAAGTACCCGGAGCAAATAATGTAAAGCTTAGTGGGACTTTCCTAACTAAAGTCTTTGAAGGCCCTTACCGGGAAGCGGGAAGTTGGGCCAAAGAAATGGAAGAGTACGTAAAATCCCAGGGGGAGGAACTTAAAAACCTTTACTTCTATTACACAACCTGTCCTAAATGTGCCAAATATTATGGGAAGAACTATGTAGTGGGCTTTGCTCAGGTCTAGAGCTCTTGGTTAATAATCCTATAAAATTTATCCCTTGCTTGTCTTTCCATCCAGGGTTGATGTCCGCAATTTTCAAGCAAGATAAAGCGGAAGTCCTCTAATGTAGCCGACAAGGGTTTTTGAACCCCTGCAGCCGGATGGGGATCGTAGTCACCGTGAATGGCCACTACTGGACATTTAATGTTCCGGCCAATTTGTAGAAGTTGGCCACTTTTTCTAAGCTTTGCTGCCACCACCCACACAGATTGGAAGATATCACCCTGGATGCCCACTAAATTAGTTTCATCTAATTGATCTGTGATCGGATCGTACTGGTCAGTTTTTAAAGTTAAGGTCCCTAGCCGGGTAAGTAACTCGTCCTTATCTTCGACGGCCGGGTCGTTTAAGTCCCTAGCTGCGGATTTAAACTGCGCTCTTTCTTCTTTACCTAACCGGCTTAATCTGGTTTCCTCCAGTTCGGCTACGTAAGCTTCTTCAAAGGGACCACTTCCCACCAGGATCAGCTTTTTGACCATTTCAGGGAACCTAGCAGCAACCAGCCAGCTAAGCCAGGCTCCCCAGGAGAAGCCGATCAAGGCGACCGGAAGGTCCCCACTGGTTTCCAGAACTTCCTTCAGCTCTTTTATCTGCCCTTCAAGCGATCCCTTGGTCTGCAGCGGTTCTAACACTCCCCGGTGGTCAGATGCGATTTCCCGCGCTAGGGGCGCCATCTGGCCAGCCGCTCCCGGACCACCGTGAATCACCGCAATCTGAAAAGGCGCCTTACCGTATACTCTTAGATTCTTCACCGTCTTTTCCTAAACTTTCCTTTTTAACTCTCAATATTTCCTCTCGCTGCTCACCCTTTAGGTCCCGAATCGCATATAGAGTGATAGTTGAAGATACCCCTCTTCTCCTTAGGTCCTTGACGTAGGGGATTATCCGCTCCGGCGCCGAGCGCATATTGTCTTTTAACACCCAAACCTACACCTTTTCGGACAATATCTTCACCGTCCCAGATTAAATTCTCACATAAATCAAGCACTTTTTGGGTAAACTCACCGCTTTCCCCTACCTGCCGGGTGAAAGTAACTACGCTCGCCCGCCGTTTCCAACGGCTTGGCGAACTGGTCCAATCCTCCAGCAGGGCCAGCGCCTCTTGAGGATACTTCCATAATAGAGGCTTCATTACCTGACCACAGAAATTATCAACCTGGGACCAACTACGGAAGTCTTCAACTAAATCATCTAATAAATTAAAATGTTTTGGGCGAAGCTCCTGGACCTTTAGTGAAACCAGATAAATTCCGGCGTGTCCCAGCTCTCCTATATGTTCGGCAAGTAGTTGTGAGGCCATTGTTAGGCATTCTGTAAGCGAAAGCTTGCGGAATCTGGGACGAAATTTCTTCAAAATTTCCCGAAAATCTGCTGTTTTAAGGCCATAAGATAAATATTCATCATGCTTATGAAATCGCCGCTCGGGTTCAGGTTGTCCACTATCAGAAGCGGCCTCAATGGTTTCTCTTAAATCGGCTATCAATTCATCCGTTCCAGCCAATTTTCACCTCACTTATTAATCTCTTCATTCTATTATCCGTCCTAGAATACCCTCATATCCAAAGAAAGTATACTATCTAAAGATGGACTTCAACAACTCCCCATTTGCTCCTACTTTAACGGTTTTCCAACCCAAATTACACCCCTCATTTTGCAAAAAGGTGACAATTTGATATTCTCTCCTTTATGCTCCAGACTTAAAGTGAAATTCATGGTACAAAAAAGAATATTTCAGAAATTTGAGTAGCTAATCTTATTGAGAGGAAAACTGATAACCCTGATGCTACTAAGGAGCATGCCTATTTAAGCCGGAAACAATTGTGATAAGATGCTAAACTTTAAAAGCTTAAGGAGGTATTAAAATGTCGGAAGTAAAAATCACCCAACCGGTGACTTTAAGTATCGATTACCCGGATAGAGAATTGGACAAATTCAGCACCTTTTTTCGGCCCTTCATGGCTATCCCCATTTTGATAATTTTGGGATTATTAGGCGGGGCGCCATTTGCGTGGGAGCAAGGACCCTGGCGATGGGAGTGGCCGGGTTTTCCGGCTTTGGTGGTAGCACCCACGGCGTTAATGATCATATTTCGCCAGAAATATCCCCGATGGTGGTATGACTGGAACTTAAATTTAGCCCGGTTTACCACCCGAGTGATTGCTTATGCTTTTTTGCTAATTACAGACCAGTATCCACCTTTTAATTTGGGCAGATGCGGTCTTAAAAGACAGTCAGGGGTTCTACTCCACTCCTACTGTGGATATTGAACGGGATTCCTACGCCGTTATCACCTCACCTGCAGATATAAATTTTGGTCCAGATTGGTACCCGGACTGGGGCAATATAGTTACTATAAAAGTAGAAGTTACCAACAATCATCCGGATAAAGGGGTGTCTATGGGAATAGCCAGGGATCAGGACATGACCGCTTATTTGGAGGGGGTTGCCTATGATGAAATAGGTGAATTTCATATACATCATCCATTTAGTGAGCCCAGAATCTCTTACCGGCGCCATCCAGGTAGTTTGGAACCAGCCTCCCCTACTTCTCAAACTTTTTGGACAACCTCCGCTTACGGAGAGGAAACCCAGACCTTAAAGTGGGGGCTTGAGGAAGGCAGATACTCAATTGTCCTGATGAATCAGGACGGATCTTCCAGTCTTAATATAAGTGGATCGATCGGGGTCAAAATTCCTATGTTAAGTGGGCTGAGCATTGGTTTACTAATAGGCGGCTTTCTACTGGTGATTATGGCCTTTTTAATAATTTATTTCACGGTAACCAGGACCTCATTGTCACCGCCTACTCCCGATTCAGCTCAACCCTAGAGATAACACCCACGATTTGGAGAGGATTTATACCTATGAATTTATCTCACCTTATGCCTAGACTCCCCGGTTACATTGGCGCCTGGCTTTTAATTCTAGTCACCAGCTTGTGGACATTCTGGGGGATGGGAGAAATGTATTACGAAGGATGGGGGCCCGCCGTTTCCTGCCCCCTTACGCTATTTGATACCGGCTGCCATTTGTATGGCTCTTACCTTGGTGGTATTTACCTGGCCGAGTTTAGGAGGCTGGTTGATAGTGAGTGTGGGTGCCATTTTCACCATCTGGTGGTGGATGGCGGCTGCTGAGCGGGGGTGGTTAGATTGGAAATGGGTCCTGACCACCTCCCCGGTAAGCTTAACTTTAATCCTTACCGGGGTGCTATTTCTTTTTGAGGGTCGCCGCAACCTGCGCTATATAGCTGCTGTTGTGGTTCCTTTGATTGTGGCTGTCGGCGTTTCGGCATTTTACGTTCCTTACATTTTAAGCCGAGTAGATGATGGTAATCGAGGGATGAGACTGATTGAAGGAAATGGGGTAACCCTTATCTGGGCACCCAAGGGACCGGGATGGAACTGGAAGCAGGATTGGGGTGGATATCCCTCCTGGGATCACCTCGCACTTTATGAAGTAGAGCCAGTGGGATTTGACGAAAAGCCGGGCTACAAAAAAAACATGCTAAGGAAGAAGATATGATGGTAACTGGACTCTGCCGTTACCTAAGCGAAGATGGAAAAACTTTAATGGACGAGCCACAGAATGTATGGCGCATGCCTACTACCGAGGAGATCATTCGCTCCTTAGTAAGCGGGGGCCAAAACGCCGTATGCAAATGGGATGGTAAATCCGGGAGTGCTGCTTGCCAAAAACAACCGAACAAGGATACTCCACTTTGGGCCTCCGATCAGGAGGTAATCTACTACTGGTCAAGAGATCAGTACAATCAACAAGAAGCCTGGTATGTTCCTTATAGCGGCGGTGGACGATACGGAGGACAAATCAATCATCAGCAAAAAGACTGGGGTAATCCCCGCCACGGGTATCGCTGCGTAAAAGAACCGTGAGCAAAAACTGCTTGCAGTTGCTCTCTTTAGATAAAGAACCTGCTGACAAGCTCTTTTAATAGGTAAAACCTTAGCGAAAGCTATCTAAGCTTGGCCAAACTTTTCGTAAAATACTATCTCTTCCAGATCTTTCCTTCCTTTTCTCTTCTCAACCGCCGGCTTTCCAATAGGCAAAAGCGATATGAGCCTATATTTTTCCGGGATCTCAAGTAAGTTCTTTATCTCATCCTCAGCGGTACCCTTTCCACTCTCTATTTGATATGTTCCCAGCCAATAAGAGGCAAGACCCAAGCTTTGAGCTACAAGGGCCATATTCTGAGAAGCTACTGCCCCGTCTTCTACGTAGTGATGGGGATCTTCTTCTGGATCAACACACACCGCGATAATGGCCGAGGCTTCTGTTACTCCTTGGCTGGATATGGTCACCCTGCTGGCGATTTTACTCAAATTTTTCTTGGTTTGGGAGTCTTGAGTCACCACGAACTTCCAAGGTTGAGAGTTGGCAAAAGAAGGGGCCCACCGGCCGGCTTCCAGGATGACCTCAAGTTCCTCATCGGAGATATCATATTTTTCGAACCTAGTGATAGACCTTCTTTTCCTGATATTTTCTAGTACTTGATTTTCCATCTTATTATCCCCTCTCATTATATAAGATTTTATTTTGTAACTAATCTAAAAAAGCTTACCAATGATATTGACCCCGGTCAAGGCACCCCTTCCTGTAGCAGGTTTTTCCCTATTTCTAAAGACCAGCCAAGAAATGGGCGGGCTTCCCACCCTATTTTTGAAGTGTTTAACAGTATATTGATCAATAAATGCGGAGTCAAGCTTCAGCTACGCTGCACATAGGAGACTTGAGTGGGAAGCTAATTATTTAATATCCTAGGTTTTGAGGTGAAAAACTAGATGATTAAAGATGAACGAGAGGTTGCTC
Organism: uncultured Thermotogae bacterium; assembly: GCA_964443275.1. Lineage (GTDB taxonomy): Bacteria > Bipolaricaulota > Bipolaricaulia > CAYUCE01 > CAYUCE01 > CAYUCE01. The sequence goes on from CAYUCE010000024.1 coordinate 9,133, forward strand.
AGAAAGCGATGGTAGCCTACCAAAGTTGTGATAGTTTCAAAGCCAATCAGACTGTAACTGCCGGGCAGATTTACGTTCAGGCCGCGGTTACCTTTAAAAAACCTCGCAAAGTAGAGCTTGAATATAGCAGCTATCAAGATCCCGTGTTTGAGCTAGAGGAAAAGCTCACCGGAGGACCGGAGTTTACCACCCAGGATTTAATTACCATGAGAATTATCTACGATGGCAAGAACACCTGGTTTCATCACCGCCAGAGCGATTTGACTATAAAGAGATTGGGTAAAGTGGTTCCTTCTCCACTGGGACGCACTGAGGTAATGGCTCAGATAGGTTTCTTATCCAACCTGACCGCGGATTTCCTGCTAAGGGACGAGGATGAGGGAACTGTCAACGGCAGAGAGGTAAGGCGGTTAGGTCTAAAGCCTAAGGCAAGAAGGCGCTCACTCTTCTTAAAAGAAGAGATATTCGAGTTAGAGCGGGCAACTTTGGCTTTGGATACCGAAACTTGGTTTCCAGTAAAAATTACCACGTATTCAAGCTTTCCCGAAAGCCAGATAACCGTTGAGTATCAAGATGTCAAAATGAACGGAATTAAAGATGCCAATTTTGATTTCCAACCTCCCGGTGAAGCCAAGGTTTTTAAGGAAAAAGTGCTTAAATTTGAAAATCTTAAACAGAAACTTCCTTTCCAGATCAAAACCTCCCGGATAGGAGCGGGTGGAGAATACGAATTATCCTCCGATAAGATACACGTAATCATGAGTGAAGACGGAAAGAGGGCTTACACCACCTTAAACTTCTATCAGACACCTGGGGATAAAAACAGGGGGGGATATGGATTAACACTTCCGCATGGTTATGAACTGAAGGTAGGAAACTACCTTTCAAAAAATATGAACCGCCGTCAAGCTTTCTTGGCTGAAAACGGCGAGAGAATAAACCTAAGGGATATTAAAGCCACCCTGGCCAATCGAGGGGAGAAAGTAAAAGATCACCTGCCACACATTGATCAACTGCATATCTACGAGATAGGCTGGCAAAAAGAGGAGGTCTTTTATTTCCTTCTGGGGCAGGGTATTGATCGAGAGGAACTGGTCTGTATTGCCGGGAACATAGCTGGCTAATCTTATCTTTCAATTAGGAGGAAATAAATATGAACAAGAAGTATGTTTTATGGTTTTTAATTCTGTCTTTACTAATGATTTTCCCGGTATTTTCTATTGGTCAGCAAGCACTACCGGATAATTATGGCCCGGAGGAGGCAGCTAAGCTAGCCAAAATACTGGATAAGCAAATAATCTTTGTATTCATTCATCCAGAGTGTGGATATTGTACTCTGTATAAAGAAAAGACCCTCTCTAATTCGGAGATTATCGATCTAATAGAAGAACATTTTGTACTTTCACTAATCAATATTGATCAGGAATTCAAGGTAAATTTGCCGGGGATCAAAGAAATGACTAATAGGCAGCTAGCCTCAGCTGTGGGCATGCAGGGAACTCCCCACACCGCGTTTTTCTACCCTCCAAATCCTGATCTTAGAGCTATAACCGCACTCTCTGGCTACCGACAAATAAATTTTATGAAAAAGGTACTAAACTTCATTGGCAGAGAAATTTACAATGAAGAGATAGAATTTAAAGATTATGGGGTTAACGATGTAGATAAAAAATTTTATAATTACCAAAATAGAATTAAAGAAATAACTCCGCAGGAGTTAACTGGACTTAAGAAAATTGGAGTCCCCCTAAAAATAATAAAAGAGCCCCTACCATTGGATTCACTGAAAGAAACGGGGGAAGTAATCCTAAATTTCGCCGACAAAGATACCCAAAAAGAGTTTGCCCAGCGGCTTATTTCAAAAGGTGTGGTAAAAAAGGTTTTCTCCGTAGACTAACCCCACCGGCTAAAACCCAAAGGAAAGCGAACCGCCTTTATTGAGACTATCGATTTAGTCAACATCCTAGATAGTGGAGGATTTTACTTCACTCCTAAGGCCTGCTTTACCCTCTTTATGGCTGCCGGATGGTCATAAAATAAGAACTCAACCAGAGGATGTGGATTGACATAACTTAAGTTTTGCTCGCTTAACTTTACAAATAGGTTTGCCTGGACTTCCGGTTTATCGCGTAGTTTCAGCGCAAACCGGTCGGCCTTTCTTTCTCTTATCCTGGATAAAGTGTTGGTAACCGGTGAAGCGATGGTAAACATACCTCCCAATATAATTAAGAAGATGGGCAAGCTAACAATACCGGTATCCAAACCAAAGGTCCCGGCAAAAGGCTCCAAGATCAGGTGAGCTAAAAAAAATCCCAAAAGTATTACTATTGAGGTTTGGATGAGCTCCTTTCCCATATCGTTATGTTTATGATGACCTAATTCATGAGCTATCACTATCTCTATTTCATCCGGGCTATATTTTTCCAGCATGGTATCGGATAAGATAATTCGCCGGCTGGAGCCTATTCCAGCCAGTGCTCCTATCGCCTTCCTCGTCTTTGTCGCAGCGGCCATTTTGAATACTCCCATTATCTTCACTTCGGACCTTTGGGCCAATTTCTTTAATCTTTCGGTTAGTTCCTTATCCTCTAAGGGCTCAAACTTATAAAACAAGGGCATCAAGATGGTGGGAGCGATAAATCCCATGAAAATTACAAACAAGGTTCCTGCCAGCCACCCGTAGACCCACCACAGATTCGACCAGGAAATGCCAATATATATGGCTGGCAGAGCCAATAAAGATATGATAAGTGAAATTAGGCTCCCTTTAAATTGATCCATAAACCAGGATTTGGGGTTCTGGGTGGACAGCTCATAGCGGCGGTTAATTTTGTAACTCTGCCAGTCAAAGGGCAAGCTGAGAAGCAAAAATCCGGCGGTAAAGATCAGTACATACATTAAATTGCTTACCCATCTTCCAGATGTAAAACTTTCCACCCAACGGGCAAGACCGACAGATCCCAACCAGGTGTACACCAAAAGGGCTCCCAATGAAAGCAAAGAATCAAATGCATTTAGCTTTAGGTTCTCAAAATGGTATCGTCTGGCCTGTTTTTGTATCTTCGGATCGAAACCATACTTTTTAAGCTCTTCTTCATTTTTCATTTCCATCCCCGCCTTGAATCGCCAATAACCCAGCCGGTATTACTTCTTAATCCTCCGTACCTTGATGTAGTCCCTCTTCTTAGCCATTCTATAAATCAGATAAATTCCCAGCCCCAGGCCAAGCCAAAGGAGCGGATCCCAAAGCAAAAAACCTAAAATGGCAAACAAAATGGCGAAAGGAGCTACAAAAAATAACCCTATCAGTCCGAAGAGTAATCCCAATAGCAGACCTACTGCTCCCAAAATCAGCCCGATTAGCCCACCGATCAATCCTAAAAGGGGCATAGAAATACCTCCTTACAGCTTGATTTTCTCCCCTACTTTAGCATCTTCGTGTACTTCCAGCTTCTGGTAGTACTCTACCCGGGCAATTTCACATCCTTCGCCAATTTTTACTCTTTCGCCCCGAACAGTTTTGGCCTTTGATGGTTCCCGAGCCGGCCACACTGACACTTTCATAGATCCCACCGCTTACCGTACCTGACCCGGCTATTTTTACATTTTCTTTATCTTTTTCATTCATTTTTACCTCCTAATCTTAAAATTATTTGTTTGGTTGGAAAGCTGCATTATACCTCCTTAAAGTTGATCTCTCATCTTAATCTTTATCTCCCTTACAAGCTCACCTAGATCTAGACGGACCGCAACCACGGTCTGAGAATCAAACACAATACGCCCGGTGTAGATCAAACAGTAACTGATCGACGGCCTTTTCCGGGCTATTACTAACCCCCCTTCCAATTCCTTCCTAGCTAAAACCAGGGTTCGTCCTGATTTCTCACCGCTCAGGCTTGGCTCTTTTTCCAACAAAGTAGTTAACGCCAGGTCGATCTCTTCTTGAGCTAAATCCATCTTGCGTAGTTTATCTAAGGCGGTCAAATTGATAAGGTCGGCGAAAGTGTAATCTTCCCCATCTTTCTTAAGTTCATCATAATACTTTATAAGCTCCGGAGTAATCCAATCCAGGCCGAGGATCTCTTGACGAGTGTAGCCTTTCTTCACCACTTCCGGCGACAAAAGCTCGGCGATCTCATCCAGCGCATGATCCTCTTTTAGATTCTTAACTTTTTTTATTCTTTCCAAAATCTTGTCCTTGGGTAGGAAAGCTTCCTGTCCGGTATAGGTAGATTTATGGACGATCCAGTTTTCGGGTATCAGTCCCTTTCGTTTCCACCTGTAAAACTGCCCGTAGGATATATCCGTCTCCTCCAGAACTTCCTTTTTGGAAATCAAGCCTTCTTCTTTCATAGTTACGCTCCTCGATTATGATAACATAACCTCGCCCATCTTCTCTGCTAAGTAGTAGTTATCCAGCATATTGACCTCCTAGGAGAACGTTTCACAAGTATTTAGTACACCTCTCCTGGCCGGACGGAGCCCATCCCCTACGGGAAAATTGCAACGCCATCTACATGTAGGGTTGGGGCTCTGTCCCCAACCGCTCGGAATGGCACGGGGGCCATTCCCTACATTGACGTATTTCAAATATGTAAGGTTGTGCAAACTATTTGTGAAATGGTCTCCTAGTAGATGTAATGGCCTTAGATATTATAACATAACACTGTTACGGAATTAAGGGAAAGCAAAGGAACCTAAATTAAAGTGGGTTTAGCTTTCAAAGCTTGTCGTAGGCAGCTATACAGGATGAGTGGTTTAGAATGTATCCAAGGTGCGGATAGAGAATTTATCGCCGTAAGCCTCGGATAAACTGAGATTACCCAATCTTTTAACCATGAGCGTTCCGTAGTCATCTCTTTGGATTAAGAATCTACGTGATTTATATATTTCTTCCAACTTTTGATCTATTACCATCCTATCCATAACTGCCTTCTCTGCCCACTTTTCGATCAGGCCCAACATATCATTATATGAGCTTTCATCATCAGCTAGTATCTCCCGTATCCTGACTAAACCGTCACTTTCGGTAAGCAGTGCATAACCATCATTTACCTGGATGGATTTGTTCTCATCAATTCTCTTTCTGGTTTTAAAAACTTCGCCGAAATTATCCTGCCTGATAACGAAGCCGGTCTTGTCCTATACCGATTTACTATATTGATCATGTATCCTGTTCCAGTCCAAACTTTTTTTATTTTCCTTATCTTCAAATCCCGCACCTTCGCATAACTTGTAAGCAGATGAAATGCGATTAGCCCAGCCTACGTCCTTGTAGCCTAGCTTCTTATAAAAATCATAGGCAATCAAAGTACGGCTGGTAAATAGGAAAGAAAAGGGGTAACTCTTACTTTTAAAGCATTCATGGGACCGAGTCATTAACGCCTTAAATACCCCCTGGCGGGCAAATGCTGGATTGGTGGCTACTCCCCAAATACCTCCCACTTTTTGACCCCCAGATAAAGTTTTGGTAGGGATATCAAGCACCCCCACAAATCCGGCCAGACGGCTGTTTTTAAGTGCACAAAACCCTACCGGGCCATTTAGTCTCTCGTCCACTTCGATAATCTCTTCTAATTCTCGGTAATCCAGCGGCCACCAGAGTGCCTGATGCATTAGCGGGAAGAGTTGCTCTTTAGCTTTTAGATTTTTGTACTCAATTATTTCCATATTTCTACCTCGATAGCCTCGATAGATCTTTTATTTGGACACCTAATTTACAGCTTCGTCTATCGTCTGTCAAGCTATTTTTGAATTTGCCTGAGTAGATTTTCCGCAAGGTTGGCTTGACAAGGAACAAAGTATTAGTTAAAATTCAAATAGGATAAGTAGATCTTTTTATCCTAAATTCGGTGAATAAAAGATGATATATTCACAAAGATCAAAATACGCGATAAGAGCTTTAGCACAACTGGCTTCCTCGGATCAAGATGAATATCAAACCATTAAGAAAATAACCAACCAAAGCGATATACCGGCACAATTTCTGGCAAAGATATTTCAGAAATTGGTAAGGGATGGATTGCTCAAATCAAAAAAAGGCAGAGGAGGAGGATTCAAACTGGCTTCTCCTCCTACGGAAATAAACTTGTTTCAAATTATGGAATCGGTTGAAGGAATCAACTCAATTTATGAATGTGAGTTTGGGACCGGAAAATGCAATGATAAAGATCCCTGTCCGCTGCATGAATCGTGGGTACCCATACGGAATCAAGTAATAAATTTTTTGAAGAAAAATAGTCTCGATAGCCTGATCAATCAAAATGAGAGCCAAAAGTAAAGTTCAAAAAGAAAGGGGGAATAAAAATGTCCAAAAGACTCAAAAACAAAACTGCCTTAGTAACTGGTGCATCCTCTGGAATAGGTAGAGCAATAGCCATCCGATTTGCTGAAGAAGGAGCTTCAGTAACCGTTGCTGATATTCGTCAAAATCCTCGGGAAGGAGGCAAGCCTACCCACGAAATTATTCAAAGTAGAGGAGGCAAAGCTCAGTTTATCAAGGCCGACGTATCTTCAATTAAAGACATCAAAAAAGCGGTAGAGGTCACAGTCAACCAATACGGCTCACTGGACATAATGGTAAATAATGCCGGAATATATCCGGGATTTAAGCCGATTGAGGAAGTAACGGAGGAAGACTATGATCAATTGATGGATATCAATCTAAAAGGTGCCTATTTCGGGGCCAAGGTGGCAATAGAGACCATGAAGAAACAAAAAAACGGGGGAGTGATAATAAATATGTCCTCAATTGCCGGCTTGTACGGGTTTGATCAATCATCGACCTACTGTGCGTCTAAAGGAGCCATTGCTAACCTGACCCGTGAACTGGCTATTGAGCAAGGACCTAACGGTATCAGAGTAAACGCTATCAATCCCGGTGTCATCGAGACTGCCATGACCACAGAAGATGAAAAAGTTGCCGGCACAATAGTAGAAGATATACCACTTCACAGAGATGGTAAACCCGAAGATGTCGCTAACGCTTGCCTATTTTTGGCCAGCGGTGAAGCAGCTTATATTACCGGTCATAATCTAGTTGTAGACGGTGGATACACCGCAAAATAGCTTTCAAATAAAACAATTGAGGGGTTGGTAAGAAAGAAAAATTGCCAGCCCCTCAATCGATAACTATTATGAAAAGAAGCTAAATTTGAGAAAATATTGCTGAGAGGCTATAAAACTTAGGTTAAATGTAAAAGGGAGGGAGGTTGGTTAATTGAAGATTACCCTGGCTCAATTAAATCCCACGGTGGGAGATATCAGCGGCAACCTGGAGAAGGTAAAAAATGTGTGGAAAGAATGCGAGAAGGAGTCATCCGATCTATTGGTCATGTCGGAGCTTTTCTTATTAGGCTATCCACCCCGTGATTTGTTAGAAAGGCCTCGGTTTATCGAAAAGACACAAGCAGCTATTGCCGAGCTGACAAAACTTTCCAAAAATCACCCTCAAACCGGACTACTACTGGGAGCACCTATACCCACTGGGAAGGATACCGGCAAAGGTCTTTATAACTCCGCTTTATTAATCTATCAGGGCCGCATACTCTTTCGTCAACACAAATCTCTGCTCCCAACTTATGATGTCTTTGATGAAGCCAGATACTTCGACCCTGCAGATAAAGTCGAGGTAGTAGGGTTTAAGGATCAGAGACTAGGAATTTCTATCTGTGAGGACGCATGGAATGATCCGCGGTTTTGGGCCAGACAATTTTACTCTTTTGATCCCCTAGAAAAACTTGCCCAGCAGGGTGCCTCCTTATTTATAAACATTTCGGCCTCCCCTTTTCATATGGGCAAAGAAAAGCTTAGATATCAATTAATAAAAAATCACGCCCAAAAACATAAAATTCCCTTTGTGTTCGTCAACCAGGTGGGAGGAAACGATGAACTTGTCTTTGACGGCAGGAGCCTGTTCGTCGATAGAGAGGGAGGGCTGGCAAAGTCCTTTCCGCCCTTTCGTGAACAGGTGGAAACTCTCGATATTGACCCTAAAGGGGGTTCAAAAAAATATAAGCCGTTGGAAGAAATAGAAAGCATTCACCAGGCCTTGACACTTGGGGTTTGCGACTACATGAAAAAGTGCGGGTTTTCCAAAGCGGTGGTAGGCCTGTCAGGAGGTATCGATTCCGCCGTTACCTGCTGTGTGGCTGCGGAAGCTATTGGCAATGAAAACGTTCTGGGGGTCTCTATGCCCAGTCCCTACTCCTCAAAGGGAAGCTTGGAGGATTCCCGGAAGCTTGCTGATAATCTAGGAATCGAGTTTAAAGTTGTAAATATTTCTTCCATATACGATTCCTATAGCCAAACCCTCAAAGGACATTTAGATATCGGCGATGGGGTTAACGTAGCTTTGGAGAACGTCCAGGCTAGAATCCGAGGAAATATATTGATGGCAATTTCCAACCAATACAGCCATTTGGTGCTTTCCACCGGTAACAAAAGTGAACTTGCAGTAGGCTACTGTACGCTCTATGGAGATATGACCGGTGGGCTGGCAGTTTTATCTGACGTCCCTAAAACTTATGTGTATAAGCTGGCGGAATCCATAAATAAAGAGAAAGAGGTAATCCCCAGAGAGATTATAGAGAAACCCCCTTCTGCGGAGTTAAAACCGGATCAGAAGGATCAGGATACTTTACCACCTTACCAGGTACTGGATGAGATAATCCATTATTACGTTGACGAAGGTTATTCTCTAGACGAAATTCTAAATCAGGGATTGGAGCCGGAAGTGGTAAAAAGAGTGATTCGAGACATAGATAGAAACGAGTACAAACGGCGTCAAGCAGCCCCCGGCCTAAAGGTTACCACCAAAGCCTTCGGAATGGGAAGAAGGATGCCCATCGCTGCAAAATATGAAATTTAAATGGTCTTTCTGGTGGTAAACATGAAAGTTAAGAAACTTGATCCTCACTTAGTAAACAAAATTGCCGCCGGCGAAGTAATAGAGAGACCTGCTTCTGTGGTCAAGGAATTAGTGGAAAACTCAATTGATGCCCAAGCTTCCAGGATCGAAATAAAAGTTAAAAAGGCGGGAATCGAAGAGATAACGGTCTCTGACGATGGAGAGGGCTTATCCGAAGAAGACCTTAAATTGGCCGTAAAAAGACATACCACTAGCAAGATAAGCCGGGAAGAGGACCTGGAGAATATACATACTTTAGGATTTAGAGGCGAAGCCCTGGCCAGTATAATGGAAATTTCCCGCCTGTCCATCACTGCAAAGAGGGAGTCGGACCCGGCTGGGGTCAAGCTTTCCGGACAAGGGGGACAGATCAAAGAGGTAAAATCGGCTAGCCGAGGTAAGGGAACAACCATCCGGGTTGCAGATTTGTTTTACAATACTCCGGCCAGAAAGAAGTACCTGCGCACAGAAAGGACAGAATTTTATCATATAAAAAATATGATTAAGCGGTTCATCCTCTCCTATCCACCGATACATTTCCGATTGGACAAAGGAGCCAAAAAGGTCATCGACTCTCCTCAAACCGGCAATTTACGAGAGGTAATTGCGGATTTATACGATACTAAGCTGGCTAAATCAATGATCGAAATTAGATCCGGCGGAAATCAACTTCGGGTCACCGGGCTGGTCAGCAATCCTCAACATACCCGTTCCAACCGCAGAGAACAGTTTACTTTTGTCAACGGGCGGTACGTCAGGAATAGGACCTTAAGCTACATCATTGGTAAATCCTATGAAGGTGCAGTTGAAAAAAATAGACACCCGTTTATCTTTTTATATATCGACATAACCCCTCAGATGGTGGACGTAAATGTCCATCCCAAAAAAGAAGAGGTAAGATTTACCAATGTAGGGTTGGTAAAGGATCAGGTAAAGCAGGCAATAACTAACGGGTTAAGATCGAAAGGGATGAGCCTTAGATCAACTAACGGCCTATCCGGCAAGGTAACTTCTCCCCAAACCCCTACTACATGGCAAAAGAAGGCTTTCACCTCACCGGATTGGGACAAGCTTGACCTTCGATCTGAGTTATCTGAGGTAGGAGAGTTAAAAAAACAAGCTGAGCGTTTTAGCCAAAAAGGGGAATACAAAATAATGGGTCAGATTTTTGATACTTACATCCTGGTAGAAACCGGCCGGGGACTTAGGATAATTGACCAACATGTAGCACATGAAAGATTCCTATTCGAAAAATTAATGGATCAAATATCCCAGGGAACCATAAAGAGGCAGCGGCTCCTTATTCCTATAACTGTCAACCTTCCTTTTGATGAAGCCGACCTTCTAAAAGATAACTTGGAGCTTTTGGAAGAAAAATTGGGGATAGGCGTAGAGGATTTTGGCCACGGCTCCTTTATCTTGCGAGATTGGCCGGAAATTCTGGCTGAAAAGCTTTCCAAAGATGATTTCAAAAAGGCCCTGGAGGGCATAGTGGAAGAATTAAAGAACGAAGGCGCCGATGAAATTAAAATAGATGAGCTTATCCATAACCTGGCTGCACAAATGGCCTGTCACGGAGCCATCAAAGCCGGCGCTAGTTTGGACTATGAGGAAATGATAGACCTTATCGATAAGCTGGAGACCTTGGATAACCCCCGGACCTGCCCTCATGGGCGCCCAATTATTATCGAATACTCACAGGATGAGCTTAACAAGATGTTTAAAAGGGATTAAATAAAATCTACTCCTCCAACTTTTCACCGGTCTTAAGATCCTCCTGGTAGTCACATTTTTTATCCGAACAAATAAGCTTATCCCCATCATCATCGGCCACCAAAACTCCCTGATCACACTTAGGACAAATCCGGTGAGGCTTCTTGCCTACAGCAAATCTACAATCGGGAAAGTTAGTGCAGCCGTAAAAGACGCTTTTTCGCTTCCGGGAGTACCTTTCTACTAGATCCCCCTCTTCACATCGGGGACAGGGGACACCTACGTATAAAGGTTCGGTAGTTTTGCACTCCGGATAGCGCGAGCAGCCGTAGAATCTGCCGTATTTGCCCCGTTTAATCTGCATTGGCGCCCCACAATTAGGACAGGTAATACCAGTCTCTTCTTCCTCTTCTTCCTGCTTTTCTTTTAAGTCATCCGGCAGGATAACTTTTAAATCTTTGTATTTATACTCCACCCCTACCGGAAACTCCAGAGTATTTTTGCACTTTGGATAATTAGAGCATCCCAGATAGCGGGTTCCTTTCCAATACTTTACTTCCATAGGTGCTCCGCATTTATCACATTTCTGGTTAGTAAGGACCTGGAAGGGACTACCATTGCGGGTAAGCTCCTTTTCTACTTTTTCTACCTGCTGGCCAAAGGGCCTATAGAAGCTACGTAAAAGCTCCAAGCGAGTGAGTTTACCCTCCCTTATCTTATCCAGACTTTCTTCCATCTCGGCGGTAAACTTTACCTGAACCGTCTTGGGAAAATAGTGCTTTAAGAAATCAACCGCTACAAAACCCAACAGAGTAGGCCGCAGGCTGCCGTTGACCCGGCCGGTATAATTTCTCTTCTGTATCGTAGAGACGATGGATGCATAGGTGCTGGGACGGCCAATACCCTCTTTTTCCAGTATTTTTATCAAGCTGGCATCGGAATACCTGTTGGGAGGTTTGGTAAAGTTTTGTTCCGGATTAATATCCACTAAAGTTATCTTATCCCCCACCTTTAGATCGGTAGGGATGGTCACCCCTTCATCTTTTAAGGGTTTGAGCTTTAGAATTTTTAGGAAACCATCAAAGATCTGCTGGCTTGCGGTCACTCTAAATAGGTAATCACTCGCCCCTATCTTTACTTTAAATCGCTTATATTTAGCATTCGCCATCTGGGTGGCCACGAATCTATCCCATATTAAGGTATAAAGCTTATGCTGATCCTTAGTTAGGTACTTTCTTATCTTAGAGGGGATCCTCAAAACCGAAGTAGGCCTTATTGCCTCATGTGCGTCCTGCGAACCTTTCTTCTTCTTAAATTTCCTAATGGTGGGGGCCAGGTACTTGTCTCCATACTCTTTTTCTATAAAATTTCGCAACTCACCTTGTGCTTTACTTGATACCCGGGGGGAATCTGTTCGCATGTAGGTGATAAGACCTACGGTTTCTTTGCCCAAGTCTATCCCTTCATAAAGCTGTTGGGCGACCCGCATGGTCCTTTGAGGTGAGAATCCAAGGACGGAAGAAGCCGCTCTCTGCATAGTGCTGGTGATAAAAGGAGGAAGCGGGGTTCTTACCTTGTCCTTTTTATCTATGTCCGTAACCTCAAAATCAGATCGTCTAAGGTCTTCAACTATTCTTTTAACCTCTTCCGCTGATTCGATAGAAGGTTTTTCACCTTTTATCCGATGAAGCTGGGCGGTAAATTGAGAGCTGTTTTCCAGGGTGACTTCGATCTCCCAATATTCTTCCGGCTCAAATTCTTGTATGGCCTGCTCCCGATCGGTAATAAGCCTTAAAGATACAGATTGGACCCTTCCTGCAGATAGCCTTTCGGTAAACTTACCTCTCTGGCTTCCGGAAACGGATATAGATAAAAGCGGGCTGACCAGATATCCCACTAATCTATCCAAAATTCGCCGGGCTCTTTGGGCCTCTACCTTGTTCATATCAATATTGGAGGGGTTTTTAATCGACTCTTGAATTACCTCTTTAGTTATCTCGTTAAATACTACCCGGCGATATTTTCCATCTTTACCACTGCCCACTACCTGAAATAGGTCATAAGCTATAGCTTCCCCTTCCCGGTCGTTATCGGTAGCTAGATAAACCTGCTTTGCCTTGGCGGCTTCCTTTCTTAGTTTTCGTATCGATTTGTTATCCGTGGTAACCAGCTTGGGCTCAAAGCCGTTTTCTATGTCCACTCCCAGTTCCTTTTTGGGTAAGTCCCTAATATGACCTTTAGAGGAAAGTACCTCAACCCCCTGTCCCAGATATTTTTTTATAGTCCTCGCTTTAGTGGGAGATTCTACAATAACTAAATTCTCATCCGGCAAAAATAATCACTTCCTTCTCGAATCCAACTCGTGTGATTCTCTCCATAGCGTTCAACGTCTAAAACAACACACAAATCCAAATTGCCCCAGTTTACCCAGCACTCAGATGAGCTACCTTACCTGGGTCAAGTACTTTTTGGTTTCTGCACAATAGTTTACCTTAACGGTTCAACGGGCGCTCATCTTCCCCAAGTAACTTTCCTCATCTGAGTGCTGGACCAATTTCCTGTTGTCAAAAACTTTTACGGATAACCCTGCTTGTTACTTGCAACTTAAAAAGCTGCTCAAATTAGGTCAAATTCTCTCTATTTTAATAAGGAGTGGGGAACACGTCAAGGGAGGAGCAGGTAATCAAACCTACATCTTTATATCATCCAAAAGAAAGCATTAACCCGGCACTTATCTGCCAGGGCAGCAGAGAGAGCCCGTTATCCATGTTTTGGATTACAGGCTGCAGGGCCTTTCCCTCCAGGTAAAACCGGAAAAGTCCAAATATCAGATGCAGTCCGCCTACCCCATGCAAAGTAGTAGCCTTCCAGGAAAGACTTATATCGGAATCTAGTGGATCTTCTTCCCCATAATCAATCCTTACCCTCGATTGACCATTTATTAAATCTCCGCCTAGCCCTAGATAAATTCCTATAAAGGGAAGGTTAAATTGCTTAAGAAAAGTCAGGCTGAACACGGATGTAGTAAGCTCCCAATTAACCTGTGGATCTGGAGGCATTTCAGGAAGATACTGATTAAGGTTCAAATTGAGCCCGAACCCTCCACCTTCTAATCGTAAGGTATCCACAAAGATTAAAGGTAAAATAATATGTATTCTTCCCTGAAGGATAGGAACTGGCAACCAGGGGGGAAGCTCATCCTCAATATCTAAAAGATCTTCATTTGAACCATCCAAATTTAGGTTCCTAACATCCAAAAAATAAGCCGACAAACTTGCACCCACCCCAAACAGTTCAGCCCGGGCCGGAAGTACGGCCGTCCAAATCAATAAAAACATCACAAAAATAACTACAATCCGCCTGCTCATCTAATTCATACTCCTTTTCTTATGCGAATTTTTGAGGATTTTATCCTTTAACTACAATCAGAGGGCGCACCTTGGCCACCTTCTGGTTTATCCCCGAATTGTGAGCAGCTTCCACTACCGTAGATACGTCCTTATACGCCCCGGGAGCTTCTTCTGCCACCCCGGGCATGGAATGGGCCTTTATAAGTATACCTTGGGTTTTTAACTTTTGCAGGACGTCCTCTCCCCAATACTGTTTTTTAGCTTGTCTTCGAGACATAGCCCTTCCCGCACCGTGAACCCCGGATCCAAATACTTCTTCCATGCCCAAAGAGGTGCCTCTTAGAATATAAGATGAAGTTCCCATGGTGCCTCCGACAAGTGTGGGATGACCAAAATCACGGTAAGCCGGCGGATTTTCTTTCCTACCGGGGCCGAAAGCACGAGTTGAGCCCTTGCGGTGAACTAACAATTTCCTTTCCTGGCCATTTACCTGATGGGTCTCTAGCTTTACATTATTGTGGGCCACTTCGTAAAGGGTACGAATCTCCCGTTCATCTACTCCAATTACCTGATTAAAGGACTTCCTCACCAGGTGGGTGATAGTCTGACGGTTGGCAAAAGCGCAGTTTATGCCGCAGTTTACCGCTGAAATATACTTTTTTCCTTCCTCGCTACGGATAGGTGCACAAACCAGTTCCTTTTCCCTTATTGGAATGTCGTATTTTTTGCTAGCTTTCTCCAATTCCTTAAGATAGTCCTGGCCGATTTGATGGCCTAGCGCCCGGGAGCCGGTATGAATGAAGATGACCACTTGATCCTTTTCCAGCCCGTATGTGGTCGCAGCATCCTTATCATAGATCTCTTCCACGTACTGAACTTCCAGATAGTGGTTACCGGAGCCTAAAGTTCCTACCTGTTTGAATTGGCGCTGTTTGGCCTTTTGGCTTACATTGGCCGGATCGGCACCTTCCATACAGCCATTTTCTTCGATATATTCCAAATCCTCCTCTAAACCGTAGCCTCTCTCCAAGGCAAACTTGGCCCCCTTTACCAGCACTTCATCAATTTGCCCGTAGGATAGTTTGATATCTCCTTCCGAGCCCAGGCCGGCGGGCACGTCCTTGAACAAGCGATCTCCCAGATGGCCTTTTTTGTCTTCAATCTCGCCTCTCCTCAGGGGAGTAGTTAAACATCTCACCCCGCAGTTGATGTCAAATCCCACCCCTCCCATGGCCACCACTCCTTCTTCTGGATCAAAAGCCCCTACTCCCCCAATGGGGAAACCGTAGCCGGGATGGACATCAGGCATAGCAAAAGCTGCTTTAACAATTCCCGGAAGGCTGGCCACGTTCTTAACTTGCTTTAGGGCATTCCATTCCTTGCCTTGTTTTACATCTTCTAACAAATGATCTATCGTTTTTTGGCTGGCGTAAATCCGACCGGGCACCCTCATCTCATCCACTTGGGGAAGCTCCCATACGTAGTCGGAAATCTTTTCTAATTTAAGTTGCTCAGACATATATAATCCCCTCCTTACTATACATCTACCACACACTGGGCGTAATATTTGCCCTCTTTCTCCTCAAATTTGACCCCCTGATAGGTGGCGGCTTTGACTTCCGTCTTTATACCATGTTTTTTAATATCTAAGGGTTCTCCAAACGCCTTACCCTCAATTTCAAATATTCCTTCCCCCTGGCCAATTTTGGCCTCGAAATCGGAGAAAACCAAGCCGGTAATATCTTTAAGCAATATAAGCTCTCCCAACCATTCTACAAATAGTGTATCCATACTGGCTGACTTAGTATAGACTTCAACTTCCTCTACAGGCTCTACGTTCTCTATTTGAACCATCAAATTAAATAAGGCCTTAGCCCCTTGTACAAAGGCCTCCTCCGGTGTGTTACCAATTCCCAAAAGACCTTCTTCTCCGCCGTGTTCTAAGTATTTGTAAGGTGACATATTGACCTAATGCAGCGGAACCTTTAAAGGTTCCACTTTAGTATTTTTATCCGAAACTGTGCTTGAATACCGGCGTATAGATCGGCCCTTCCGGAGTGAGCTTACTTTCCATCAAAGTAAGTCCCTCCGCTTCAGCCTGGATAGGTTCTTTGATTTTGTAACTTTCCACTTGGTTAGCCAAGGGCTTAACTTTACTCTGGTTTCTCTCCTTCACCCGCCCTAAGGTTATGTGAGGTATATACTTTCTACCCTCCGGTTCAAAGCCTATCTTTTCCAGCTCCTCTTCCAGGTTTTGATTTAGCTTATGTATCTCTTCCGGCTCCTCGTTCGAGCCGACCCAGATAACCCGCAATCTCCTCAAATTGGGGAAAACCCCAACTTTGTCCAGAGTCATTGGGAATGGAGTGACCGAACCAACTGCTTTTTTCGATTTTTCTTTTATCGTTTCCACTTTATTTTGGTCTATATCCCCTAAAAATTTCATGGTGATATGCAAGTTCTCTTCATCAACCCAGTTTACTTTAGCCTCCGTATTGTTCGCAAAAGAAGCTATTATATCTTTTAACCTGCTGGTAACTTCATCTAATAATTCAATGCAGAAGAAGGTGCGCAAAAGCTTTCACCTCCAGGATATAGTTTTCCATGGTCTGGATAACCTAGGAGACTATCTCTATTTCCTCTTGAGTAACCAAATCCTCGCAGTAATGACAGCGAAGCTTTACCGGATCCTCGCTCTCGGTAATAAAATAAGAGGTAACTCCCTCATCGCTGTTAGTGATGCAGTTTCTGTTGGGGCATTTTAGGATACCCGCCAGGTTATCGGGCAGCTTAACCTTCTTTTTCTCCTTCACTTGGAAATCTTCAATTATATTTACGGTGGCATTGGGAGAGACGATGGCAATCTTATCAAGTACCTGACCGGACAGTTTCTTGTTTTCCACCTTTACCACATCTTTGCTGCCCGGCTCCATGGTACTGCTGGCCACATTCATAGCGGTAATGACGGTATGGGGAAAGCCTTCGTCTATTTGTAATATTCGCAAGACAGTAGGAGAAAGTCCGGGCCGGATATGATCTATCACCGTACCATTTTTTATTTTGGTTACCTTAAGCTCGGCTTCTGGGTTCATTGCAGTTCCACCCCCAAAAGCAGCGCCAGTAAAGCCATTCGTACCGGTATACCGTTCTTGGCCTGATCAAAATACTTGGCCTGGGGAAATTGATCTACTTCTGGTGCTATCTCGTCCACCCGAGGAAGAGGGTGCATTATGATCGCCTGATCAGAAAGCTTCTGGGCAACTTCTTTGGTAAGCACGTAGGCTCCCTTGACCTTTTCGTATTCTTCTATATCCGGGAACCTCTCCTTTTGGATCCTGGTCATATAGGCCACGTCTAAGCCGGTGATGTCTAGCTTCTCCTCCTCGAAATAGGTAATTTTCCCTTTCATTTCATTTAAAAGTGTTTGGGGCATTTTTAAGTTGGGAGGGGATATTAGCCTCAGGGTAACATCGTCAAAATTGGTCAGTGCCGTCATTAAGGAGTGAACGGTCCGGCCGTACTTTAAGTCCCCTATCAGCCCGATTGTTAGCCCATCTATCCGGTGATGATACTTATCAATAGTAAATAGGTCCAGCAAGGTTTGAGTAGGATGCTGATTAGCACCGTCTCCGGCGTTTATGATTGGAACCCCGGTAACATCGGCAGCCAGCCGAGCACTTCCTTCTAGTGGGTGCCTGATAACGATAATATCCGAATACCCTTCCGCCATTTTTACTGTATCAACCAAAGTCTCTCCCTTTCGGACACTGGTTCCTTCCGGGCTGGAGAAGCCGATGACTTCCCCTCCCGAGCGCTGCATGGCACTGGCAAAGGAGAGCTGAGTCCTGGTACTGGGCTCAAAGAAAAGGGATCCCAGGACTCTCCCGGCAAGGCGGGGAGGCTTGGAAACTGCCAGCTTGGCTGTCTTGATGACCGCTTCAATGTTGGTTCGAGAAAACTCTCGAATGGAGATAACGTCTTCCAGATCCCACTTTTGGCTGTCTTTCTTTTTTACCTCCATAAGTTACAAAAATTATAGGTGTTTGAAGCCAATTTTTCAAATTTTTGATGGGTATTTTGACAAGGTTTCGGGAAGCTTATATAATTTGAATACAGGCCAAGGTGGCGGAACTGGCAGACGCGCGGGATTCAAAATCCCGTGGTCCTCTGGACCGTGCGGGTTCGAC
>CAYUCE010000025.1:0-23739 GCA_964443275.1 uncultured Thermotogae bacterium
TATAAATAAGATGGGTATTTTCCTTAACCAGGCCGTGGATAACCAGATAAGGGCTAATTCATTTAAGCTAAATGAAAAGACGGCCATTGGAGGTGATGTTGAGGGAAATCTGGTCAAAGATTAAAAATTACTTTGATATATCCATACCAGCCAATGCCGGCAGATTTGGACCACACCCGGCAATTAATTAAAGTGATAAATACTAAACTTTTAACCATGGAAACTATATTAATCCTAGCTAATGGAGTCTGGGGAAAAAAAGAGGAACTTGCCAGCTTGGCAGATAAAGCCGACTACATCATCGCCGTGGATGGAGGGTGGGCCAAGCTTAAAAGATGCAGGTTGAACCTCCAAGTCGATTCATTAATTGGTGACCTCGATTCGCTGGATCAAAGTAAATTCCAAGTTCCAGACAATGTAGAAATTAAAAAATATCCCCGGGAAAAGGATAAGACGGATTTGGAGTTGGCAGTTGATGAAGCTATAAAACTTAATCCTAGAGAAATAACAGTATTTGGGGCTTTAGGCAATAGAATTGACCACACTCTGACTAATATCTTAATGCTCGAGAAGATGGCCAGAGGTAATATCCGAGGAAAGATCATAAATGACCCCCATCGAATTTATGCCGTCTTCCCAGGATATAGCTTGAAATTTGCGGCAAAAACCAACGATACGATTTCTCTTATACCCATCACTAAAAGCGTAGAAGGCATCTCTACTCAAGGTTTAAAGTACGTTTTAAAAGACGAACCTCTTTACCGCACACCCACCAGAGGCATATCCAACCAGGCCATTGCATCCTCTGTTGAGATTGAAAATAAACGGGGGATACTTTTAGTTATCCATCAACCGCAGGTTGACTAAAGGCTCTCCTCGTGGTATTATTATTTTGTCATAGGGGAGCTTGAGGGCTGAGAGGGGACTGAAAGGTCTCGACCCTAAGAACCTGATCCGGGTAATACCGGCGTAGGGATCTTCCTGGTGTCTCACCCTATAAATATTTACAAAAAATTTAGCTTCCCCTTAAAAGTTGAAAGACTATTTCAGATATAGATTACATCTATTGCTTTCTCAGGGAGTAGCAGATGGACTTTAGGAATTTAACTAAGATTCAAACTTATAAAAAGCATATTTGGATTATAAGCCTAATCAGTTTCATAGGCTTGTGGCAAATAATTACCATGATTTTTAATATTCCTACTTACCTGTTGCCTTCCCCAGTTAAAGTGTTTAACGCGCTAGCGAGGGATATGCAAGTTATCTCAAGCCATTTTATAGTGACTTTGGAAGAGACAGTAGCTGGACTGGGTTTAGCTGTCGCCGTAGGCATTTTTACCGCTGTTTTGATGAACACTTTCCAGATTACCGGAGAGCTGATTTATCCCTACCTGGTTCTTTCTCAGGCTATACCACTGATTGCCGTTGCTCCCCTGGTTCTTATCTGGTTTGGTCTGGGCATATTTGCCAAAGTTCTTATCGTAGGATTCGTTTGCTTCTTCCCTATTGCTGTAAATTCTTATGAAGGTTTTCAAGCGGTTAATGACGAAATGTTAGATTTTATGGATACTTTAAATGCTTCTAAGTGGCAGAGATATAGACATCTAGATATCCCGGCTTCCCTTCCCGGTATATTCGCCGGTCTTAAGATAGCCGCAACCTATAGCGTATTAGGAGCAGTTATCGGGGAATGGTTAGGGGGGATCAAAGGTATAGGTATTTACATGACTCGGGCTTTAAATTCTTTTCGGACGGACAAACTCTTTGGAGCAATTATGGTGGTGATGGTAGCTAGTTTTTTAATCTTTAAATTTGTGGATTGGTTAAGCGACAAATTTACACCTTGGACTAAGGAGTAAGGAGGAGGTATAAAAATGAAAAAAAGTATATTTGTATGGATTTTGTTGATTTTAGTGAGTTTTGGTTTGGTCACCTTAGGGGCTAAAGATACGAATCAGCGGATAAAGGTGGCTTTGGATTGGACCCCAAATACTAATCATACCGGATTGTATGTAGCTAAGAAATTAGGTTTCTTCGATCAGCAGGGTTTGGAAGTAGATATAGTGCAGCCTGGTCCGGCGGGCGCAAGGCAGCTAGTAGCCACTGGAAAGACAGAATTTGGCATCGATCATCAAGAGTACGTTACCATGAGTCGAACCAATCAAGATATCCCGGTGGTATCAATAGCTACCATTATTCAGCATAATACTTCCGGATTTGCCTCGTTGGAAAAGAAGGGTATCGATGATATCGAGGATTTTGAAGGAAAACGATACGGGGGATGGAGTAGTGAATTGGAAGAAAAGGTAGTCCAATCAGTGATGAAGCTGGAGGGGGCGGACTTTAAATCGGTGACTTTCGTAAATAAGGGAACGGTTGATTTTCCCACTGCAGCGAGACAGAATATGGCTGATTTCTTCTGGATTTTCTATGGTTGGGACGGGATTAACGCAATTATCCAGGGGCTTGAGTTTAACTACATCCCTCTTATCGAAATCTCCGAAGTATTTGATTACTACACCCCGATAATTATCACTTCCGAATCTATGATCGATAAGAATCCTGAACTGGCGAAGAGGTTTCTGCAGGCAACCTCGAAAGGTTACGAATACGCGATAAATAATCCCCAACAAGCTGCTGAGATACTTTTAGAATATGTTCCCGAACTGGATGAGGAGTTAGTCAAAAAGTCTCAGAACTACTTGTCTAAAAAGTACGCCGAAGACACAGATGTCTGGGGAATACAGAAACGAGAAGTTTGGAGTCGTTTCAGCGAATGGATGTACGAAAATGGACTGATAGATGAAATGATGGATGTGGATAAGGCCTTTACTAACGAATCCCTCCCCACTGGAGGTGTAGACGGTAACTCGGATTCTTGAAGTAAAAGCTCTTTACAAAAACTACGAAGAATTGGAAGTTTTAAAGGATATAGGTTTTGGGGTGAGAGAGAGGGAGTTCTTAACCATTCTGGGCCCTTCCGGTTGCGGAAAGAGCACTCTATTTAAGGTGCTGCTTCACTTGGAGGATTATCAATCCGGAAAGATCGAAAGAAATTATCAAACTGCCGGTTACCTGCCCCAGGATGGTCTCTTGTTTCCCTGGAAAACGCTGACTGAAAATGTTGAGCTTCCCATGGTACTTCGAGGTATGGATAAAGAAACTCGGCGACAAAGGATCTACCAGAATCTAGAAACATTTGGCTTAAAGGGGTTTGAAAACGTTTATCCCAAAGAGCTATCCGGGGGTATGAAGCAGAGAGCAGCACTCCTAAGAACCATCGTGACCGATGCTCCCATCCTTTATTTGGATGAACCTTTCGGGGCACTTGACGCTATTACCCGAAGCCACTTACAAAAATGGCTGGCAAATTTGGTAAGCAATATTGATAGAACCATTCTATTTATAACTCACGATATAGAGGAGGCAATTTTCCTTTCGGAAAGAATAATATTGCTTACCGATCGACCGGCGCGGATTCTTGATGATATAAAGATAAACATCGACAAAAGTGACCAAACAAACCGAGTCAGCAATGCTTTCCATCAACTTAAAAGTAAGTTGCTAAAAATGATTGAGGAGGGAACAAACCATGCCCAAAACGGAACCATTTGAAAAATATTATAAAGAATATGACGCTTGGTTTGAGCAAAATGAGACCATATACGAATCCGAACTTTTAGCCATAAAGAAGCTTCTACCCAATGGACAGGGAAAGGCAGTGGAAATTGGGGTGGGAAGCGGTAGATTTGCCTCCAGGTTGGGAATCAAAACGGGAGTGGAACCGGCAGAGGGCATAGCGAACCTAGCTAGAAAGAGGGGAATAGAGGTCGTTAAGGGGCCAGCAGAGGATCTGCCCTTAGAAAATGAGTCTTATCAACTGGCCCTTCTTTCCACCACCATTTGCTTTGTGGATGATATTGATAAGGCCTTCCAAGAAGCTTATAGAATATTAGTTAATAAAGGTTGCATAATAGTAGCTTTTATCCCTAAAGAAAGCGAGTTCGGAAAGCTGTATCAGAAGATAAAGGATCAAGATAAATTCTTCAAAATCGCTAATTTCTATACCAAGAAGACAGTCATGGATTCGTTGGAGAAGGCCGGTTTTTCGAGGTTTGAAACTGTACAAACTTTGGTAGGTGATCCCCAGGAGGCCAACCAAAAGGTTCAACAGCCTGTCAAGGGGGCCAATCAAGGTTCGTTTATTGTAATTAGAGGAATCAAAGAAAAATAGACCTAATTTGTGCCTAACCTCCTCAATTGACAACCAACCCGTAATTTAATAGGGTTTAAAAACCAACTTATGATAGGTGATAAGCGGATGCTTCAAACAGCCAGAGGAATGACCGATTACCCGCCGGAAGAGAAGATCATCCGGCAAAATATAGTTGAAACTTTAAAAAGGATATTTGAAACTTACGGTTTTAACCCTTTAGAAACCCCAATTGTAGAACGATGGAAGACCCTTTCGGCCAAATACGCCGGTGGGGAACAGATCTTAAAGGAGACTTTTAGGCTTACCGATCGCGGAGGTCGCCAACTGGGCTTAAGATATGAGCTCACCACCTCCATGGCCAGATACATAGGCTCAAATCCCATGATCAAGAAACCTTTTAAAGTCTATCAGATAGGGCCGGTGTTTAGAGACGGGCCCATCAAAAAAGGTCGCACTCGTCAATTTATACAGTGTGACGCAGATACCGTGGGTTCGGATTCAATGTTAGCCGATGCAGAATTGATCAATCTCACCCACCATTTCTTCGGCGAAATAGGCTTCCCGGTGATAGCCAAGGTAAATAACCGAAAGATCCTGCGGGGGCTTATCCAGCTAGCGGATATCGATCCGGATAAATCAGAACAGGCCATCCTCTCACTAGATAAGCTGGCCAAAATCGGACCAGATGGCGTCCTAGATGAATTTAAAAAAACCCGAATCGATACAACCAAAGGGGAGAAATTGTTGCAATTAACAAGTTCCGCCGGGGATAATCAAAAAAAAATAGCCGAACTGAGCGAGAAAATACCCCAAAATGAGGGGGTAGATGAAATAAAAGAGGTCTTTGGACACCTTCAAGAACCGGAAAAGTCCGTCTTTGAACCCTCCTTGGCCCGAGGGTTGGCTTATTATACCGGTACTATCTTTGAGTTTTACTTACAAGTTGGCGAATTTAGCTCCTCACTGGCAGCCGGCGGCCGGTACGATGAGCTAATCGGGAATTTTGCCCCGGGTAAGGAGCAATTTCCGGCCGTAGGGATCTCCTTCGGCTTAGAACCGCTGACCGTATTGGTAAAGGATAAAAATAAATCGGAAGGGCGAGAAACCAAAAAGTCCTTAACTCAAGTTTATGTAATCCCCATAGGCACCAGGGAAGAAAGTTGGAAAATGCTTGAGTCTTTAAGATCGGCTGGAATCCGGGCGGATATCGATTTAATGGATAGAGGGGTGGGCTCGGCTTTGGAGTTTGCCAACTCCTACCATATTCCCTACTGCCTGCTTATTGGGGAAAGAGAGCTTAAATTAGAGAAGGTAACCTTAAAAGATATGGGATCCGGCAACGAGGAAGCTTTATCTTTAGAAGAAACAATTTCCAAACTTAAAACTCGTTCTCCGCTTCAACGAAACTAGAAGCAGCAAAGTAGAGAATGAGGGGTTTCCACTGAAGAACAAGTTTATGGAATTTTCGAAATCGTATGAGAGGATCTGAAAAATTCTCATGAGAGAGACGCTTCGTTCCAAAATTCATAAAGCATGCGTAACTGAGGCCCACCTAGATTATATGGGCAGTATTACCATAGATAAGGATTTAATGGAAAAAGTTGGATTACTCCGGGGTGAAAAAGTTTTAGTTGTTGACAACACTAACGGGACCAGGTTAGAAACTTATTGTTTAGTGGGCCAAAGAGGTTCGGGCACTATTTGCATTAATGGTGCTGCTGCTCACTTGATCAAGCCCGGGGATGAAATTACCATTATGGGCTTTGAGCTTACCGATCAACCCATCAAAGCCAAGAAAATCCTGGTGGATAAAAATAACAGATTTCTTAAATTCTTATGAAACTAAATATTACCTCAGCTTTGAATATCTATCTGACCCAACCTTTTTATGGACTTTCCTATAGATATCTGCAGTCCTCATAACCCATTTTGAAAGGCTCTTATGATGTACTGCTAATTTTAAAGCTAGGGAGAGCTTCTGCTTTTGAGGGATTATCCTGGAAGGTGAGCATTACAGGAATCAATTTATATTGAATATGGTTAGGATTGTGAAGAATCAACCGGAGGGAATTTAGTCAGGATCCTTCTCCACTCTTTTTCCAAATCTTCTTGATCTTCCAAAAACTTGGTCTCCGCGCATCCATCTTCAATCAGATACTCAACTTGATAAGGGATACCTAGTTCATCCATCTTCGCCACCCCTTCTTCTATCTCCGGATGACAGGCAATTGCAAACACCGCCTTGGGTAGCCCTACTTCTTTCATAAGAGAAACTACCCCCCTTCCTCCGGTAAGGATGTAAACGCCCCGGTAGCCTATTTCTTCCGCCACACATTTCATCGGCGGGATGGGACAGGTTAAACCATCTTCCCTCCTTTGACCGCAAGCTTCGCACTTAATCACTCCATACTTTCCTCTGGGTGCCCGGCACAGGTTGCTCCTAAGACACTGGGGAAGCAAAACCACCCTATCAGAATAGGGAATTTTACTCAAAATCTTTTGAGCATCCGTCTCTATCTTCCAATCGCTTATTTTAGCTTCCATTGTGGTACACCCTTTCAGACGATTATCTCTTCCTAAATACCTGGATCGATATGGTCAAAATTATAAAAAATTATGCTCCCACGATCTGTAAAATTACTTTGCGCTCCCTGGGTCGGTCTAATTCTATCAAAAATACTCTCTGCCACCTTCCAAACTGCAACTCTGAATCTATAATGGGTATAGTAGCACTGGTATCTAAAGTTAAATGTTGACAGTGAGCATGCCCGTTGGGACACTCATCCTCAGTCATATTTACAGTGCGTAAGGAAAAATCATTGTGTTTGTAATTTCCATCTCGAGGAGCAATCTCATCTAAAAAATCCTTCATATCCTCAAGCAATAGAGGCTCCAGTTCATTTATCTTGATAGCTGCGGTAGTATGCTTGCAGTAAACCACACAGAAACCATTTTCTATACCAGATTCCTTGGCAAACTCCTTCACTGAATCAGTTAAATCCACAAAATCATAAGGTTCTTGCGTCTTTATGGATAAGAGTTTGTGACAACAGTTTGAAGTTAACATGATTTTATTCCTCCCTCCTTTGGGATGAACCAGTTTTAATCTCAGTTGATGTTTCAGATCTATCAGAAAAATTGGCTAAATTGTCTACCACTTTTTGAATAGCGGAGTCGGGAGTGGAGGCACCTGCCGTTACCCCCACTCTTTTAATTCCCTTGAACCAAGAACCTTTAAGCTCTTGGTTATTCTCTATGTGATAGGTCTTCACTCCGGTTTGCCGGCATACAGAAGCCAATTTTTTAGTATTAGCCGAGTTTCTACCCCCTACAACTATCAGTAAATCCGCCCATTTGGCCAGATTAGTCGCTGCCTTATAACGTTTCCCGGTCTCCGGACAGGTAGTATCAACTATATGTACGGAATCGGCTTCACCGAGATACTTTTCCAAAAACTTTCCGGCAAAATGCACAAAAGCCCGCTGCCCTTTGGTAGTTTGAGAAATAAGGCAGATTTTTTCCTTGAGTATCTTCAGCTCCTCACCTACATCTAAAATAGCTCTACCTTCTCCGCCAGTCCAACCTAAGATACCTTTTACTTCCGGATGATCTTCTTCCCCGTACAAGACTACCTGATACCCACGTTCGGTCATCTCTTGGACTACTTCCTGGGCCCTTCGAACTATTGGACAGGTAGTGTCCACCAGATCAAGGTCTCTCTTCTGAATGTCCCGGTAGATGTCCTCACCTACTCCGTGGGCAGTAATGGCTACCCTTTTGTTTTTTACCTCATCCAGTGATCTAACCGGAGTAGCTCCTTTTTTGGCCAAGGTTTCAACCACGTCCGGGTTATGAACGATGTCACCTAAAGTGAAAAGCTTCCTTCCCGAGTCCACTTCCCTGGTAACAATTTTTGTAGCCCGGCGAACACCAAAGCAAAATCCCAAAACATTCGCTTTTTTAATTTCCATTTTATTGTTTTTCCTCTCTTAAGTTCCGGTATCTACCCAAGGCCATCAGGGGAAAATAATTTCGATAAAGATGATAGTTAATCATAAAATCACCCGGAAAACCAGTACCTGTAAACTGATCCTCCTTCCAGTTACCCTCGCCGTTCTGAGTGGATATTAGAAACTTTACCCCTTTTGTGATGGAGGGGTGATCAATATCCACAGAGGCCATAAGCCCAAGTAGTGCCCAGGCAGTCTGGGAAGCGGTGCTTTTCCCCCTCCCTTTAAGCTCAGGGTTATCATAGGTTGCCGCCGTCTCCCCCCATCCTCCGTCCGGATTTTGCTTGTTAATTAGCCAATGGGCGGCTTTTTGTACGTATGTCTTATTCATATTCTCGCCAATCTCATTTAATGCTGGCAGTACTGCCCCCGTACCGTAGATGTAGTTTACCCCCCACCTGCCGAACCAAGAACCATCTTCAATCTGTTCCCTCTTTATATATTCTAGTGCTTTTCTTACCGGCGGGAAATCCTTCTCGTACCCCATCCTACCCAAAAGCTCCAATACGTGAGCAGTGACATCCACGCTGGGAGGATCGATAACCTCACCAAAATCGCAAAAAGGTAGTTTAGTAATGTATTTTCCGGTATTATTAACATCAAATGATGCCCAACCGCCATTTTTACTCTGCATGGAAACCAGCCACTTAAATCCACGTTTTAGAGATTCTTCTTTTCGGTCTTCTTCCAATCCTTCAATTCCCATTAATGAGATCATCACAATCGCCGTATCGTCAGTATCCGGATACCACTTATTAGCAAACTCAAATGCCCATCCACCGGGTTGGCCACTTTTGTTCTTTACTGCCCAATCACCGAGGTGAGTCACTTCATTGGCTAGGAGCCACTGGCCAGCGCGGACCAAGGATTCATGCCCAGGATCGATACCTGATTCCAATAAAGCCACTGAGGCCAGCGCGGTATCCCATACCGATGACAGGCAGGCCTGAAAGCGGAAAGTATCCTCTTCCTCTATGGAGAAAGATTCAAATCCTTCAATTCCCTTGGCTATGGTAGGATGAGAGTTGGAATATCCCAAGACCTTTAGGGCAATAAGAGAATAGACCCAAGGTGGTTGAATTCCACCCCAACTGCCGTCCTCTTCTTGGTGTTTAATAACCCATTCGGCTGCTTTTTGGATGGCTTTTTCTCTACCTGGATTTACCGGTAGCCGCTCATACAGCTTTAGAACTACATCCATTATCTTGAAAAACCACTCCCAGGTGAATACTTTAGGGTTGCCGGGTAGGGAATGGTTAATCTCCTCTGGTGGACGAGGGTATAACTCATCAAGCCTGGCATGCTCTGGTACCTCAAATGTTGGCTTTTTGGTCAGAATTATCAACATAGGCACTATGGTACCTCTGGCCCAACTGGAAAAACCGTAGATATTAAACGGACAACCCGGAGGAAAAAACATAAGCTCGGGAGGCATGGAGGGAACACCTTTCCACGGAAATTGGCCAAACATGGCCAGCCATATTTTTGTAAATATCCTCGTTTTTGGAATCCCCCCCTGGGATAGTATGAAGCTTTTGGCCTTTCTCATTCTAGGATCATCCGGAGAGACACCGGCCAATTTGAGCGCAAAATAGGCCTCTACGGTGGTGCTTAAATCTCCCGGTCCGCAGGTGTAGATGTTCCACGCCCCGCTAGAGAGCTGTTTCTCAAACAGGTAATTAGCTATCTTCTCCCACAAGTTCTGGTCCCCGATCCTTAAAATATGGGTTAAAAGCAAATGTTCGGCAGTTATGGTAACGTTTGATTCAAGCTCCCCCCACCAGAACCCAGCCGGGTACTGAATATCGAGCAGATATTCTCTGGCTTTTCTAATTGAACCCTCCAAATCTGTGCCATAACTCTTTTTAGTTTCTTTTAACTTCGCTTCATTCATAGCTTCCACTTAAACCTTAAGGCCACCCACTAAGGGAGTTACCAATCGGGAGATGGCCTGGGATGCTCTTCTGGAAGCAATAGCCAATCGCAGGTAAGAAAGTAGCTCTCCCGGATGGCTTACTAGATGAAGAAAAATAGCTCTATAAGAATAGCCCTCCTCACCCTGACAAATATAAGTAGGTAGATCATCATCTACCTTATCCAAAATCACTCTGGCAATAAGATAAGGTATAGAGTTACTTTCCGCCTCTTTAGCCACCCAAAAGCTTTCCATATCCAAACCGATAGATTTCCTATCCACTAACTGCATTTTGGCCGCTTTTCCGGCAATATAGTTACAGGTTAGGATCTCACCCACCCAGTAATTTTGTTTATTTTCATCCAAGATAGCTTTAGCCTGCTCTAAAACCATACTATCCGCTGAAATAGCAGCCTCCACATCCGGGAAGCTAGAAATCCGGTGGGCCAGGAGGATATCACCAGTTTGTAATTTATGATCCAATCCGGCGGCAAACCCAGTAGATATTAGTGCTTCAATTTTGTACTCTCTTATCAAGTCACCCAGGGTGTTTTCCACGCTTTCTCTGCCCATTCCGGTCCTGGCTAAAGTTATCTCTTTTCCAGAGATCGATCCACAGGCAAATTTTGATCCGGTTGCCCCAGCCTTTTTTCTAAGCCGGTTCATCTCTCTCTCTAAAGCAGCTATTACCGCTATCATTGTTTGATTTCCTGCAGGATTTTCGACCTTCCAAAGCCTTTTATCATCGCCCCCAACTGGACTGGATTTTTCACTGCACTCAAAACGGTCGAAGGTTCAAACCCAGAATGCATCATACAATTCGCACATCTTGGGTCCACACCCGGTCCGTATTCTTCCCACAAGCAATCATCAAATAGCTGCTTAATCGATGGGACGTGCTTATCAACAATAGAATAACAAGGTACTCTCCAACCCAGTGGAGTATAGGTGGGGGTCATCCATGCCGCACAGTCATATTCGCGAAAGCCCCGCAAAAAATCCAGATATAAAGGATTATTATAGAATTTAAAGCCATTAGTTGGGTCCAAAATCTCTCTGAATACTTTGATTGATTCCTGTCTCTTTAAAAAGAGATCCTTTTCTTTAACTGAGTCAAAGGAAAAGCCGGGGGAGACCATGATACCCTCAATACCCATATCGGTAAGGGTTCCGAACAGTTCATGAAGCTCATTAGGGTCGCTTTCCTTAAAGATGGTGGTATTAGTACAAACCCGAAAACCCCTATCCAAAGCTTCTCTAATTGCTTCAATTGCCGTTTTGAAAACTCCCTTTTTTCTCACTCCCTTATCGTGGGTTTCCTCCATACCATCCAAATGAACAACCAAACATAAGTGCTTCTCAGGGGGGAACCTTTTGATAAAATCTTTTAAGAGAAGGCCGTTTGTACATAGATAAATAAAACGGTCCTGATTAATTATCGCTTTTACTATCTCATCAATATCTGGATGAATCAGCGGTTCTCCACCGGCGATAGAAACGATAGGGGTATCCGCCTCAGAAATTGCTTTACCTGATTCCTGAACGGTGAGAATTTTATCCAAATGCCCTTTGTATTCTTTGATACGCCCGCAACCTTTACAATTTAAATTACATTTCTCCAAAGGCTCTAAGATGGTTACCATGGGAAATTTTTTGCCGCCGGCTACATGGCGAGCCAAGTGCTTGGCAACTTTTAAATTTAATGAAAGTGGTCTTCCCATTATGCCTACCTTTCTCGATGAAGCAGAAAGCCGGTAAACCTTTCCATATCCTCCATTGCCCAGGAAGGTAAACTAAGCTCTTCTAATTTGGTTAAGGCCTGGGTGGTGAGTTCATGGGTCTTTTTCTGGGTGAAAGCCTTGGAACCGGTATTTTGTAGGAGCTTTCTAATTTCGGCAAGTTCTTTTTCACCTAAGGTATCTTTTTGATAAATTTCAAGTAATTTCTCCCTTGATTTATTCGAATTCTGGAGGGCAAATATTATGGGCAAGGTCTTCTTTTTCTGTGAGATATCGCTGGAATTTGGTTTGCCTGTTTTTTTATCTTCGCCCCAGATGCCCAAGTAATCGTCCCGTATTTGAAAAGCAAGCCCCAGCAATTTCCCCACCTGGGCCAGCTTTTTGGTGATTTTTTTATCATCGCGTCCCAAAATGGTTCCTATCTCAAAGCTGGCCTCAATTAACGCTGCTGTCTTCTTTTCAATCATGCCCATATACTCGGGAACGGTAATCTCCAACCGATCCTCAAAATCTATGTCCATACACTGACCTTCAATCATAGCCAAAGTACTTTGATTCAAAACCCTATTTACTGCAATCACCCTCCGATCGGGCACCTTTCCCCATAGCTCCCAAAATATTAAATTAGATAAAATATTCAGAGCGTTGCCCGCATTTATCCCCTGAGGAGTTCCCCAAATCTTCCACACCGTGGGGGAGTGCCTTCTTTCCTTGTCTTGATCCTGAATATCGTCATGTACCAGCGAGAAATTATGTACCAGTTCAATCCCGCAAGCCGCCGGCAAAGCCTGCCTCCATTCCCCCCCGGTTGCTTCACAGGAAAATAAGCAAAGAGAGGGACGAATCAGCTTGCCGTAGTTTTTATCCCTGGGATTACCTTCCTCATCTTCAAACCCCAAGTGATAGCGCATCATCCGATACAACTTAAAATCTCCCTGAGGCACAAATTGGGCGAGCTTCCCTCTAACTTCGTCGGCGTACTTTCCGAACCTACTGATCTTCTTCCTCTCACTATTTGATTTTACCTGCTCCACTGTCATCTGTTTATTTTAAGTTAATTAATTGAATTTCGATATGGGGTATACGTACTATTTTCCCTACCATTTCGTACTAGACTAGGCCACAAAACCATTATGGCCTATTGAAGTGACCCCGGTCCAAAACTTATTATCAACTGATCAAATGATGTCTAATAGCGTATAAAGTCAGTTCTGCCGGGTTGCTAGTGCCCAGCTTACTACTTATATTAGCCCGGTGGGTTTCTACCGTCTTCACACTTACTGATAGCTCTTCGGCGATCTCCTTGTTGGTAAGACCTTGGGCAATTAATCCCAATACATCCTTTTGTCGGGAGGTTAATATATCCTCACCCGGCTTGCTTGATTGATGTTGATGGTCGGATTCTTTCCTATAACGCCCGCAAGAACCACTAAAATAATGATTTCCCTTGCTCACGCTGTGGACTGCCTTGAGCAAATCCTCGGATGTATCACTTTTTAACACATAACCTAAGCTTCCGGCTTCTAGGGCTTGCCTTATATATTTTTCCTGATCTAGATTGGAAAAAAGTAGAACTTTAGCAGAAATATTCTCATTTTTTATCCAACAAGCCACGGTCAGGCCAACAAGAGAGGGAAGGCTCAAATCCAAAATTGCAACTTCAGGGGTGAGTCTAATAAGCAATTCTTTCGTCTTTTTAGCTTTGCCCGATTGACCCACCACCTCGAAATTTGGCTCCTTATTCAAAAACTCTATGATCCCTTCCCTTTCTATGGTAAACGGATTGTATACAAATACTCTGATGGCCATATCCCTATACCCTCCTTAACTTTTGGGAATAGCTATTTGGATCTTCGTTCCCCCTCCCTCTTCTGAGTGCAAGTTAAAATCTCCTCCGCAGGCTTTAACCTGCTCTTTTATACTGGCCAGTCCTAGACCGGCATTTTGGAAAGCTTTTTGGGCATCAAATCCCCTTCCGTCGTCGGTAATGGTAAGCTTTATTAATTGACCAACCTTATAAATCTCAATCTCAACTGATCTCGCTTGTGCGTGCTTTCTTACGTTATTTAGAGCCTCTTGGACAATTCTATATAGCAATATCTCCTTTTGGGGTCCAATTCCATCCTTTAATGAAGAGCGTAACTTCACTTTAATCCCCGCGGTCTCTGCGAACCTGCTCACCAGCCAGTTCAAAGCCTGAGTTAAGCCCAGATTGTCCAAGATGGAAGGTCTAAGCCGGTGAGATAGATCTCTTATCTTTTTAAGTACCTCATTTACTAGGATTTGAGTTTCCTCTAATTTTTCCTTATCCACGTGTTTTTTCAGAAGGTTTAAATTCAGTTTCACCGCGGTGAGATCCTGCCCCACCTCATCATGAAGTTTTCTAGATATTCGTCTTCTCTCCTCTTCAGCTGTAGAAAGTAACTTTTGTGACAAGTCTTCAAGCTCTTCCTCACGCCTCTTTAGTGCTTCGGTGCGTTTGCGGTACACATTCGCAAATATACGGACCGTATAGGCCAGTATGGAGTACATCCCCACAGCACCTGCTAAAACGGTAGCCACAGTATAGTAAAGCTTTTGGTGTCCCCAGTTTCTTGAGCTAAAAAGGGCCCGGTGGGGTATAATTTGAAAATATTCTAACCCAGCCAATAAACAGAAAAGGAAGATGGCAATACCGGTGATTACATAACCTTCGGTTCTAGGTAAAAAGAAGTTTGCGTACAGAATTGTAAACATATAAAAGATTATCCCGATCCATTCCACTCCTCCCATAAGGTGAATCAAGTAGGTGATTATCAAAAGCTCCACCGTGAAAAAGCCGGCATGCACCTGGTGTAAAACGGCCCGTCCCTTCTGCTTTTTAACCAGGTACTTAAAAGGGAAAGTGGTAAGGAGCCAAAAGAGGGGAGAGTAAATTAGAGCGGGTGAAAATGAAATCCCTGAAACAAACCTGAGAAATAGTGCGATTAAAAAAAAGGAACCCAGTGTAATCCGCCGCACACTAATCGTCTTATAAATGATTTTTTTAAGTTCAGAAAGCTCTGAATCTCTCTTTTTAGAGTGGATATTCTTATTCATAACTTTTTGTATGGATATTATACCTTCCCTTTAACCTATCCGTCTTTTAATAAAATCTTTAAGTTCTACTTCGCTTACCTACATTTAATATATTCAAAGAGGAGATTTCAATTTAAGGAGCCCCAGAGCATAACTTTTGGCAATCAATTTGTAGCAGGCAGGTTTGATGAATTATCGATAGGAAGTTAAAATTAACTTAAAGAAAGTGATAATTAAACAACTGAAACTTAAGAACTTCCGAAACTTATCTGAAATAGATACCCTTTTCAATGACCGGGTAAACATAATCGTGGGGGCCAACGCCTCGGGGAAGACCAATTTCTGCGAGTCCCTTTACTACTCATCCTGCGGACAATTACTTAAAGGGGATCGGCAACGAGAAGTTATTGGGTGGGACGGGTCACATTCATTGATTAAACTTAAACTGGACACCGGTGATCAGATAAAGATCTATTTAAATGGGGAGAGGCGGGAGAAAATAACTCAACTTAATAAAAAAAATTGTTCCCCGGGTGAAATATACCAAAAACTTCACTTGCTCTTATTTACTCCGGATAACTTACAAATCCTAAAGGGCTCTCCCCAGGGAAGGAGAAAATTTTTTGATCAAAAAATTTCCCATTTGGACGAAAAATACTTAGGGCATCTAAAAAAATATCAAAGCGTGGTGGGAAAGAAAAACGCATGTTTGAAGAAAGAAAGGATCGATCCTCAACTACTGGAAGTTTTTAACGAAAAGATCGCCCAGTACGGGTCATTAATTATTGCGAGGAGGCTTAAGTATATTGAGGCTATAAACGAGCATTTATTAGGGACATATCGTAAGTTCAGCACTAATCCTGATCGTTTAAAAATTTGGTATTCCAAAGACCAATATCAGGGAAAGAACACCGAAAATATAAGAGAGTTAATCTCTCGCGCTATCCAAGCAAAGTTTCAAGAAGAACGCAAGAGGGGGTATTCTCTAGTTGGTCCCCATCGAGATGACATCCTCTTTTTATTAAATAATAAGGATATAAGGAAATACGGCTCTCAAGGGGAGCAAAAACTATCCATTATTGCCCAGAAATTAGCTCATTTAGAACTCATGTTTAGTAAGTTCAAAGACTGGCCGGTTTTAATAATGGATGACATAATGGGGGAACTTGATTTCGGTAGGCGAGAAAATTTGCTTAAAAATCTGCCCTCAGATATTCAGATTTTTTTAACCTATACCGAACTTGTCAAGCCTCTGCCTTCCCTTGAAGGAGATTTTTATCGATTGGACGAAGGCAAAATGAGGCCCATAAACGCTGGAAAGTAAATTTAAGTAAAAAAATAGGCTTGGTTGATAACCGATGGAAGCAAGAAAAGCAATTTATCATATATTCAAAAAGCACGGGATGGGAGAGAAGTTTAGATCACAAGAGCCGTTATTTATATGGGACGAAGTATCCGGTGAAACCGTGGGTAATTTCACCCAGCCTCTTTTAGTTAAAAATCGAGTGCTAGTTGTACGAGTACCAAACCATGCCATCCAACATGAACTCACTCTATTAAAAGAAAAATATATTGAAAAAATAAATCATAAATTGGACCGGGAGGAATTAAAGGATATAAAATTTAAAGTAGGTGACATAAATGGAGAAGATATGAACTCCGACCCGGAGCTTGCCATTGATGAGATTAAACTTACCGAAAAAGAAGAAGCAGAGCTTGAGCGCATGGTAAGTGATTTAGAAGAGGGGCAACTTAAGGATTCTTTTACCCATTTTCTTAGGAAATTAAAAAGAATGGAGAAAACCAGGGGGAGACTTGGCTGGAAGAGGTGTAAAAGATGCGGAGTTTACCATAAAGATGAGAATCCCCTTTGTCCTTCCTGCCGCCTTGAGCTATCCGGACAACTATAAACCTTAAAGTTAAGGCACTGTATAAACTCTCTATCTACCGGATTTATGTAAGGCCTTAAACACCACACAAGAAGCTTCTATCAGGCAATTTTTCATGCGCAAGATTGCATCATGAGCTATAAGTTGTTATCATATCGGTAGCTTCTTCTTTTGGAGGCTAATAAAAAGATAACGGGCGAAAGTGAAGTAGGCAATTTTGCTTTCGGAAGACAGTACAAATCAATGTGGAAATAGGATAGGTATTTTAACTAAACCCAAGTCTCTGGTAAGGAGCAAATAACAAGTAGCAGGTGATCTCAAAATGGTGGCGAAGATGGAAAAGTTTTTCGAGGAAAGTGATGTTAGGACTTACAGCAGAGGGGATACAATAAGAGGTAAGGTAATTCAAAAAAATGATGCGGTATTGGTAGATATTGGTTACAAATCGGAGGCAATTCTTAACCAAAACGAAGTCTCTCCCTTCAGAGACGAAGAAATCGAAGAAGGTGAGGAAATAGAGGTTCTAGTCACCTATATAGACGAGGAAGAGGGTACTGTTTATGTCTCCGAAAAACAGGCTGAGTTCGAGAAGAAAATGGGGAGGTTGGAGCAGGCATATTATCAGAAGGAGCCGGTCACCGGGGTGATCGAAAGGGAAGTCAAAAATGCCGGATACATAGTTAACCTGAACGGAATTAAAGCTTTTCTCCCCGGATCTCACCTGGGTGCCGATTTATCCGGAGATGTCCAAGAGCTAAAAGATGAAGAAGTCAATTTCGTAATTTTGGAGATGGATCGCAGAGAGAAGAATATAGTGGTCTCTCACCGTGAGTTCATCCGCCAGCAAGAAAAGGAGCGAAAGGATGAAATCTTCTCCAAATTAGAAGAGGGGCAGATAATTGAAGGTGAAGTTAAATCTATAGTTGACTTTGGCATCTTTGTAGATATCGGCGGTTTCGAAGGTCTGGTGCATCGTTCTGAGATTAGTTGGAAGGAACTACCTGCACCACCAGGTGAATACGAAGTAGGGGATAAGATCAAGGTAAAGGTACTGGATTTCGATAGGGAAAAAGAGCGGGTCTCCCTTTCCATCAAGCGACTTAAACCCAACCCATGGGAGGGAATTAAGGAAAAATATCCGGTTGGTCAAAAAGCTACCGGCGAAGTGGTGAGCGTAACCGACTTTGGTGCTTTCGTCAAATTGGAAGAAGATGTTGAAGGCTTGATACATATATCTGAGCTTTCCTGGGGCTACCCAGAGGACCCTCACGACGTGGTAAGTGAGGATGATGAAGTTGAAGTGGTAGTTTTAGAGGTAAATGAAGAAGAGCAGCGTATCTCACTATCTTTGCGTAGGGCCCAACCTGA
This sequence comes from uncultured Thermotogae bacterium, assembly GCA_964443275.1. Lineage (GTDB taxonomy): Bacteria > Bipolaricaulota > Bipolaricaulia > CAYUCE01 > CAYUCE01 > CAYUCE01. The sequence goes on from CAYUCE010000025.1 coordinate 18,195, forward strand.
CCCCTGGGAAAATGTGGAGGAAAAGTATCCCCAAGGGAGCACAGTAGAAGGGGTAGTTACCAAAATAACCGATTTCGGAGCTTTCGTAGAACTGGAAGAGGGAGTAGAAGCTCTCTTGCATATATCCGAGCTATCTTGGGAGCATGTAGATAACCCGAATGATGTAATTGGAGAAGGGGACAAAATAGAAGCTAAAGTCCTAAAATCCGATAGTCAAAACCGAAAGATTAGGCTCTCTTATCGTGAACTTCAGCAGGACCCCTGGCATGAATTCCAAGATCGTTATTCCGTAAACTCAATAATAACCGGCCAAATAACGGAGATAAAGGATTTTGGAGCTTTTATGAAGATTACCGATGATGTGGAAGGGCTAATACATGTCTCCGAGATCAGCGACGAAATGATATCAACTCCTAGTGAGGTATTGGAAGTAGGAGAAGAGGTCAAGGCTAAAATTATCGGCATAAACGATGAGAAAAGACAGGTAAGGCTTAGCATGCGAAATCTGGAATCTGCTGAATACGTGGAAAAAGAGGAACCGGGCCATGAAGCACTTACCATGAGAGAGCACCTGGAAGAGCGAGGAATTGGATAGACTTAAGGTAATAACAATAACCTAACCGGTACTTCCTAAAACATAAAAGCCTGCGTTTATCTTTGAAACTAGTATTAGTAAACATCTTATTCTACCTTATCGGCTCCATCCCTTTTAGCCTCTATGTAGGTAAATTTTTTAAAGGAATAGATGTAAGGGGAAGGGGGAGTAAGAATATTGGTGCCACTAACGTGGCTCGGCTGTGCGGTACGCGATGTGGCCTCCTAGCTTTGGTTCTTGACCTGGCCAAAGGTGGACTGGTTGCTTTCCTGGCTATAAGCTGGGGTATACCTATTATACTAAGCGGATTAGCTGTAGTAGGACATAATTGGAGCCCGTGGTTGAAGTTTTCCGGAGGAAAAGGGGTGGCTACTTCATTAGGAATTTTAGGAGTTTTGTCCTGGCCAGGTTTTCTGATTGCTCTAGCCATCTGGATTGGATTAGCTTACCTTGTTTCCTACGCCTCAGTCAGTTCGATGGGAGCTTTAATTACATCGCCTTTAATCATATATCTATTCGGTGCCCAATGGGAAGCGGTGACATTAATGCTCCTTTTAGCCCTTCTAACCATTTGGCAACATCGGAAGAATATTGGCAGGTTGTTAAAAGGGGAAGAGAACAAATTAAGCCTTTCCTAAAATAAGAAAAGCCTTCCATCAAATTACTTTTTCAATTACCACAAAAGCTATAGCATTGGTTTTGGTATGGGCTAGACTTAAGTGAATCCTATTGTTTAAGTCATTAAAAGATGGGGGAAATCTAGAAAAATAAGGTGCCTTTGGAGGTTGGCGGGCCACCTCTATTTTTTTCCAACCTACTTTCTTCCGGATAGCCTTGATAAATGCCTCTTTGGCCGCAAACCGAGCCGCTAAATGCTCATAAGGCCTCTTCCTTTGGAAGGCATAGTCCAACTCTTTTTGGGTAAATATCCTTTTTAAAAAACGCCCTCTCCATTTGTTCGTTAAATAACTAATTCGGGGAACTTTTACTAAATCAATTCCCATTCCTACAATTGGCATTTTTCTCCTCAAGGGGCTGATCAATCCGGCACCGCTCCGCTAGTATAATAGATTTTACAAATTTAATGGCTTCTGGCAGGCGATCATTAATCACTAAATAATCAAACTCTGGGATATGTTTTAGCTCTTCGGTAGCATTTTGAATTCGCATAGAGAGTTGATCCAGATTTTCCGTGCCTCTGTTTTCCAGCCTCTTTCTAAGCTCACGCTTAGACGGAGGGGCAAGATAAATAAATACAATGGGAATTTCATGGGCAGCTTTCCCCATCAGTTGGCCGGCTCCTTGAACGTCTATATCCAAAATCACATCTTGACCACCGGCTAATTTCCTATCCACCTCCAATTTATGAGTCCCGTAATAGTTATCGAAAACTAAAGCCCATTCCAAAAATTGCCCTTCTTTTATCAGATTTTTAAAAGCGCTCTCAGATACAAAGTGATAATCCTTACCGTCCTCTTCTCCGGCCCTTTTTTGTCGAGTGGTGTAAGAGGTAGAAAAATCGATATCGTCCAGGTCTTCAAGCAAGGCGTTAATTATAGTGGTCCTGCCCGCTCCGGAGGGTCCGGATAGCACAAAAAGCTTGGGGTGCCTCCCCTTTCGGCCAGTTATGGTCATTTTTGATGAGTGTTCAGCGACCTATCTCAATCTAGCTCCCGCCAGCCACAAACCTCTCCGATAAAGTCTGGGTGCGAAGTGAGGATAGGATAATGTAGCCGGCGTCGGTGATGATTACCGACCTGGTCTTACGGCCCCTAGTCACATTCACCAGCTTATTTTCTTCATCATAAGCGTTAATTAGACGTTTTATGGGGGCCGTGTCCGGCTTGGCTATAACCACTATTTTATCCTTAAGCACCATATTGTCTAGTCCTAGGTTCATTAATTCTGATTCATTCAATGTTTCTCACCTGCTCTCTTATTTTCTTTATTTGTGACTTCATTTTCACCGCTTTCTCCTGTATTCCCACCTGGCCGGCTTTAGATCCTATGGTGTTAACTTCCCGCTGCATCTCCTGGGCCAAAAAGTCAAGCGTGTCGCCGACAGTTTCCTTTTCATGTGCCTTGTTTTCTAACAATTCCCGAAAAGACTTAAGATGGCTATGAAGCCGGGTTATCTCCTCCGCTATATCTGATCGATCGGCAAACATAACTGCTTCCTCCTCAAGCCGATTTTCATCTATTTCAACTTCTCCACCTTCCAAGAGCTCCTTTACCCTTTTTTTTAATTTTTTTTTGTAATATCCTTTGACCTTGGGAGCATCTTCTTCAATTTGCCTTAGATAATCTTTTAGTTTATCTATCCGAGTTATTAAATCCTCTTTTAATATTTCACCCTCCTTAGCTCTCGCCTCTTTTACCTTCTGTATGCTTTCAGAAAGAGAATCCTTTAGTGCCGGCCAAATTGCGGATTCATCTATATTATCTTCACTAAACACTCCACCTAGACGTATAAGATGTGAAAGGTTTGGTTTCTGGTCCAGATTTAGCTCTTCGGCTAGAGAGGCCAGGCATTGATAATATTTTTTCGCTCTCCCCAAATCGTAAATAATAAGATCACCATTGCTGTTTACACTTATATCTATTGATACGTCTATTCTTCCCCGGCTGAAAGATTTTTTTAATAACTTTTCGCTTTTGGCCTCTAATTTTCTGAAATTTTCTAAACCTCTTATCCTTATATCCAAATACCGATGGTTAACAGTTCTAACTGAACTAACCGCGGTAAAATCTTGAGTCTCAGTAGTTGTCTCCCCATAACCGGTCATTGAATAAATCATGGCCTAAGATGCAAAAGAAATTCCAGCATACCCTACTACTTGATCTTTTTTTCCCGTAATCTCACCGGAAGTGGCGTAAGAAAGCAAGCTAACTTCGGATAGATCCAATTTCTTGGCTGCGGCCATAAGGGCGGCAATGGAGCCATACCCGCATATGGAAATTGAATAGGTACGGATGGTTTCATAAAATCCATCTATATTTAGCTCTAATATTTCGGCTATTGCCCGCCTATCCTTCTTCTCGGCAATCTCCTGAGGCTCGTAATGGGTAAAGTCACTGGAAGCTAGGATGGCAACGTTTTCTTCCTTTGGGATTTGAGCTAGGATATCTCCTAGGGCTTTTGAGACCTCCATCGATTGATCCTTTAGGCACAAAGGCACGAATTCAAATCTATCATATATAAACTGGAGGAAAGGTAGTTGAACCTCAATAGAATGCTCGCGCCTAAAAGCCTCCTCGCTTTCTTTTATTTGATCGCTCTTTTGAGCTATAAATTTGGCTAGGTCCGAATTAATGGGAACCTGACCTAGTGGGGTCTCCCAAAGGCCCTCAGTGGCCACAGAAACTCTATAGCCCAGCCCGGTGTGATTGGTACCCATTATGATCACCGTGGTAGGTTTTCCACAAGCGCCTAGAAAACGAAAGCTATGAGCGGCTACTTGCCCGGAATAAAGATAACCAGCGTGAGGTACGACAATCCCTACTGGCTTCGTCAATTTACCCTCTGGGTGAGGAACCTCCCCCGGCCCAAAATCACCAGTAAAAGCATCTCGCAGTTGGTCCTTTAGTCTCTCCGGTTCACGGGCGTAGAAAGTTCCCGCCACAACGGGTTTTCTTACTCGGTTCATTTTTAAAAAGTTAATTGTTAACTGTATTTCATTATAGATTAAGAGAGGGGAAGATTTCAAGAATAATACCTGGTTTAGTATAATAGAATTTAAGATACCTAAGTACTGATTTAAGGGACAAAATAAGGGATAACTGACGGGGATAAGGACCTGGCTAAATTTAGGTAAACGATAAATGACAACCGGCAGAATACAAGAAGATCTAGTTAAAAAACAGTTGAGGAGGGAACCTAAGTGCCATTTTGAAGTGGTAAAATTGTGTTTAAACGGGTTTCCGCAAGTTATCAAAAATTATCCCCTAATAAAAGATAGGCGCCATATCAGGATATTTCCCACCTTGTACTGGCTAACTTGCCCCTATCTTGTTAAAGAAATTTCCCGGCTAGAATCAGAAGGCTATATTGAGGTATTTGAAAAGGCCATAGATAGAGACCAAAAACTTAAAGAAAGTTATCGCTATCAACATCTTAGCTATATAGGTTTGAGGTGGCGCTATCTCACACCAAAGGATAGAAGGTTAACCAGAGGGACCGGGTTGACTGAAAATCTAACCCAAAGGGGCATAGGAGGATTAAAAGATTTCTCACACCTTAAATGCCTTCACATGCATTATGCTCATTACCTTGTTCAAAACAATATCGTAGGGGATTTGATTAGAAAGCTAGCCAATTTTTCAAATTCCTGTCATGGGCCGATATGTAAAAAAATTCTTCAGTAGTAGCTATCTGATCTATATTAATCCAGCAAAAAATAGCTTAGTAAAACGGCCGAGCCGAGTTTATTGACATTTGGATTCAGAGCCCGTAAAATGTGGTGCTGGAGGGATGTCCGAATGGCAAGGAGCCGGTCTCGAAAACCGGTAAGGCCACACTGGCCCTCTGGGTTCGAATCCCAGTCCCTCCGCCATTCTGCTCCGCTTCTACGAAGCTACGAAGGAGCGTAGTAGAGGCTTGCGAAGCAGAGAGTTCCACAGGAGCGGAGCAGAGATCACAGCAATGGTTTTAAAGACTTAAAGTGGCTATTGGGTGATGGTGCTACGGAGCTTGAAGCGAAGTAGACCCAGGTCCCTCCACCACTAATGCTGATAAGCAATTTGCGCCTGTAGCTCAGTTCGGATAGAGCGACGGATTGCGGATCCGTAGGTCGGAGGTTCAAATCCTCCCAGGCGTGCCAAATCTCTTATTTAAAAGCTATTAATTGGAGGGGTGGGTGAGTGGCCGAAACCGCCGGTTTGGAGAACCGGTGACGTGTTTTACGCGTCCGTGGGTTCGAATCCCACCCCCTCCGCCAGGCCTGTGCTAGG
>CAYUCE010000026.1:0-22655 GCA_964443275.1 uncultured Thermotogae bacterium
AGTTTGAGTGGGCGAATAGCTCAGGGGAAGAGCGCCTGTCTCACATGCAGGAGGTCGCAGGTTCGAACCCTGCTTCGCCCACCAACTTTCCCCGGTACAAGTTGTACTATATCCCCCGGGAAAACGCTCTGTAATTGGACTATGTTAATTCAAAGAAATATTTACCTGTTTCCACTCGGCTTACTTTTTAGGGAGCGAATTTTTTCTTCCTCGCTGGAAACTTTCCGCTAACGCTCGTCAAACAGATTCTAAAGCTCCAAGAAAAATTTCTCTCCCTCTACTAAACTACTGAAGATTAATGGGGCATATGTGTCTTAAGGTGAAAATTCTCCTTCTGGACTAGAAATTTGAAAACATCGTCCAGTGATTTCGTTCAAAGATAGGTCTTTTGATGATAAAAGGTTCTAGCTGTGCCTTATAGAACGAAAAGTTTACAAGTTCATGGATTAGCTTGCGCTTTAGCTCCTAGTATAAACAAACCTTAGCCAAGAGAGGGTATTACTTATGCAGTACCGCCAATTTGGAAACCTAGAATGGAAACCTTCCGCATTGGGCTTTGGAATTATGAGACTGCCAACTATTGGTGATGATTACAGCAAGATTGATGAAGAAAAAGCGGCCCGAATGATACGCTACGGGATAGATCAGGGGATAAACTATATTGATACCGCCTGGTCCTATCATGAGGGAAATAGTGAGCCTTTTTTAGGTAATGTCTTAAAAGATGGATATCGAGATAAAGTGAAACTGGCCACCAAGCTAACCCTGAATATTGCAAAGGAGCAGGAAAGCTTGGATAGCTATCTTAATCAGCAGTTGGATAACCTACAGACTGATTACATAGATTTTTATCTGGTGCATACCCTTGACCAAAAACGTTGGGAGAAGGTCCAGGATGAAAAGATCCTCCATTGGCTTAAGAAAATTAAATCGGAAGGGAAAGTTAAGCATCTGGGTTTTTCCTTTCACGATGATCTTGAATTGTTTAAAAAAATTATCGAATCCTTCAATGAATGGACCTTTTGTCAGATTCAGTATAACTATGTGGATACTGAATTTCAGGCGGGCAGAGAGGGGCTTAGATATGCAGCTTCAAAGGGATTAGGAGTAGTAATAATGGAACCGCTGATGGGAGGTAAGCTGGCAGCCGAGCCCCCTAGCCCTATAAAAGCCATTCTAAATGATTCTCAGAAGTCCCGATCGCCGGTTGAATGGGCATTTGAATGGTTGTGGAGTCATCCTGAAGTTTCGCTGGTGCTAAGCGGAATGAGCACCCTTGATCAAGTCAAGGAAGATGTCCAGATAGCCGCCATGAGGGGAAGCGGTTCTCTAACTGCAGAGGAAATGAGATTGGTAGAAGCAGCAGGGAGTAAATACAAAGAACTTTGTCCTGTTAACTGTACCGGCTGCAATTACTGTATGCCGTGCCCAAATGGAGTCTGGATACCTAGCAATCTTAGACTGTATAACGATGCGGTAGTATATGAAAGGTTCGAAGATAATGCTAAACAATACAGCCAAATGGACAAAGTAAGTAGGGCAAGTGCCTGCGTAAGTTGTGGCGAATGTGTAGATAAATGCCCGCAGAATATTGCCATCCCCGAGCGATTGGCCGAGATAGCGGATTACTTTGGCCAGGCAAATGAGCGGTTTTAAAATTTGAAAAACGTGGCACAACCTTGACAAAATGAAACGTTATTTCTTTAAAAGATAATTGTGAAATTTAGATGAGAACCCTTGTGGGGGTGAACTTGCGTTGAATGTTGAAGAAGCAATTTTAAAGAGGAGATCTGTACGCTCTTATACAGATGAAAAGATTCCCCGCCAGACAATCCAGAAAATAATGGATGCAGTGAGAATGGCTCCTTCCGCTAATAACAGGCAGGATTGGAAGTTCGTTATCGTTGAGGATGAAAAGGTAAAAGAGGAGGTTTATAGAGCTGCTAGAAGACAAAGCTTCGTAAAAGAGGCACCGGCAGTAATAGCGGCTGTGGCTACCGATCCGGGTAGAATAATGACCTGCGGGATACCTGGAGGCATCGTGGATGTATCCATAGCTTTGGACCACCTGACCCTAAAAGCTTGTGAGGAAGGGCTTGGAACTTGCTGGATAGGCGCTTTTGATCAAGAAAAGGCCCGCCGGGCATTGGGAATTCCTGACCAATATAAAATAGTAGCACTAATGCCCATAGGATATCCAAAACAGCCTTTAGAGAAGCAGACAAAGCCGCGCAAAAACTTACCGGAGATTATGTGCTTTAACCACTTTAGTAAATAAGTCAAATTAAGTAATCGAGACCACAAATCTTTTGCAGCTAGGGGGGATACAGTCTACCCTTCATGGCCGGGTTTATCTCTATACATTCTTCGATCAGCTCTCTTTAATGTGGTTTCTATATCCTCTTCCGTACCCGGTTTCCAATAAGATGAACCCATGGCCAAAGTCAGCCGAAAATCTAGAAAGTCCTGTAGTTCATTCCACTCATCAAGCTTTTTTCTTATTCTATTGGTAATTTTGTCATTTTCTCCATCTGTTTCGGGCATGACAATTAAAAACTCATCCCCACCGTAGCGAATTACAATATCGGCATCCCGCACATTACTTTTGAGTAAATTGGCCATCTCCACCAATACCTTATCGCCGGTCAGATGAGAATACCGATCGTTAATTTCTTTAAACCTATTTATGTCGATCATCAAAAAACCCTACCTTGCCAATGGGGATACTGATAAATGACCTTATATCATCCCTCGCTGGACTTTGTAATGTTCTGCCAACTATTCCTTTTGCTAAATCAAATGCTTTCCATCCTTCTGGAAGTGCTTCACTGCTTACCGCAATGGGAATTAGCTTATTGTCCTTTACCCGATAAAATGCACATAAGTCAATCTCTAAAATATTCCTGGTAACTTGCAGAGCTTTGTTCCATAACTCATCTTCCATTTCACACCTTTGTAATTGATCAACGGCCTTATGTAGCTCTTCCAGTCTGTTTCTCTCTTGGCGCAGTTTCTTCTCCGCCCGCACCCGGGCGGTGATATCTTTGGATACCACAACCGCACCTTTGATTTCTCCGGTCTCCGGATCTTTCATCGGGCTGTAAGTTCTAAGAGACCACCTATCTTCGATTAGGAATTTATATCTTTGCGTCTCTGTCTCGCCCGTCTCCAAAACTTTTTTAAATTTTTGGATAAATTTTTCAGACTTTTCTGGGGAGTGAATATTTTCGTATTTTTCCCCAACTATTTCATCCACGCTTTTCTTGGAAATCTTATCATCCTCTAACAATCGGGAAAGATGCTCCTCATTTGCTAAAACATAACAGTAATTAGAGTCAATCATGTATATTGAATCATCCGAGGCTTCAACCGCCATACTATATCGTTTGATTTTCTCTTGGGCTTTCTTTCGCTGGGTGATTTCGGACTGTAAGTCTTCGTTTGTTTGGACCAGCTCTGCTGTTCGCTCTTTAACCCGGTCCTCCAGCTCATCACGGGCTTCTCGCAGTGCCTCTTCAGCCTGCTTGCGCTGGGTGATATCCAGCAAGGAAGCCACTATCTTCTTAGTGCCAGGTATCATATCGATAAATAATAATACGTTCTTTATCTCCCCTTCCTTAGTGACCAATTTAAATTCATAACTCCTAGGGGCGGAATTGGTTTTTTTTCTTCTCAATTCATGGTATTCCTTCATCTTCTCTAAGCTCTCCTCAGCCATGAAGTCCATCCACTTTTTCTTGCCCTCTATTTCCTCCCGGCGGCATCCGCTCAGCTCACAGGCCCTCTCATTAACCAGCGAAATAGTATTATCCTCCTCTATTATGCAGGTGGCAGTGCCGGTATTTTCAAATACAGTCCTGTATTGCCCCCTGCTTTTCCTAAGCGCTTCCTCCGCTTCCTTGCGCTCGGAAATGTCACGAGCCACGCTTAAAATCGCTTGTTCTCCTTGATAGGAAACCAGGCTGGAGCTGATCTCCACCGGAATTTTCTTTCCACCCTTGGTAGTATGTGTAGTTTCAAAAACCTGCACCTCATCGGTTTTCATACTTTTAACAAGCCCCATTATCTTTTCCTTATCTAAAGAACTATCAATATCTGCAGGCCCCATAGAAAGAAGTTCTTTCCTCGAATAACCTAAAACTTGAACGGCGGCATCATTTACGTCAAGAAAGTTACCCTCAAAATCAATGACCCATGCGGTGTCATTCATCCCGTTAATTAGCTCCCTATACTTTCTCTCACTTTCCTTAAGCTTTTTTTCCATCCGCACCCGCTCTGTTATGTCCCGGATAATTCCAATCACGCTCTTTACTTCTTCTTCCGACTTTTCCAGTGGCCAATAGATGGTTGAGAAGTGCCGCTTGTCCCCATCGGGAAATTCATAGGACATCTCGTACTTGACGGATTCCCCCTGTAAGCAGGTATCAAGGTGGGGCTTAATTGTTTCCTCAAATACCTTTTCTCCCACTACTTCACCTATACTATGTCCTATTACCTGACTTTTATTTAGCGAGTGATACTTCAAGAAAGTTTGGTTAACAAACAAATAGTTATACTCGCTGTCCACTGCAACAATTAAGTCTTCAGAGTGCTCTACCGCTTCTCTATAATTCCTGAGTTCACTGAGTTCACTGAGTTCACTAAGAGGATCTGTTTCTTCGGTAGCCGCAGTCCCCGATTCTTTAGTCATCTTCTATTGTGGCTCTTCCGGCTTACCTTTTGCCCCCTCCTCGGTGAAGTTGTTCATTCTACACCCCCATCAACCTCAAATAGTTTGACGGTAAATTACGGTTTATAAAGTCAAGATCTTCAATAACATTCTACTGCCAGCCTTATTTTTATACAAAATAGAGTAAAGTAAGACAAATTGGCTCAATTTCAATCCTCTCTCAAGTTCCACTTAGGAGAATGGCCATTTGCGGAAAGTAAGCATTGATACTTATTTTTAGGGATAGCCAATCCGGGTTTTCCAAAGCGCACCATGCCCTAGACCGTTTGAATTTATCACTTATATCAAAAATTCAGTACTTATTATCCAGTATTCGAATTTGGGAAGGGGACCTAAGTATTATTTCCGGGCCATTGTAATTTTGGAGAATGCCGGTTACTTCTATCATTTTTCCACTATAATCTTCAAGTGGAGTGGTGCCTGCCTTACGGAACCTATTTCGAGCGGACTTAAATACCACCGCGGTAAAATCAATTTGGTAATCAAAAGATGAGTTTAGGAATGTAACCTCACCTGAATCATATACTTCCACTACTTTATATCTTACTGTTATCAGCTTACCTTCATATTTTGAGAAGTCAGCTTCTGCCTGCCGGGCGGAAATATATGCCGGTACTGCTTTTAAGCTTTCTTGAACCCGCCAATCCGGGCCCAAACAAGAAGTGGCGGTCCTGCAGTCGTAATCCTCACAGTCAATATAACCATCATTGTCGTTATCTGCACCGTCCTTACAGCTACATTCTTCACTTGCCCCTGACTGCGGGCAGTTGCTGGATGAAGCTCGGACCCTGTACTGATTGGAAAAGGGGGTATACTCACCGTCAAGGTAACCGCGCATTCGGTAGTAATAAGTCATTCCTGTTTTGATCGTGTCATCGACGAAGTAACGGTGGTTTGCCGGAATTTTGCGGAAAATCTTTTCGCACTTTCCCCAGGGGGTTGAAGCCCGGCATATTTCGTACCAATCCACCTTATTTCCCAGATGGGGTCTCCACTCAATCCGGCTCAATACATCCTGATAGTTGTGATGGCTAATGGTAACTCTAGGGGGGAGGTTGGGGCTTTGGTCATATTCTTTTGCGTCTTCAAAGTATTTAGTTAAATCATCAATAAATTTTTGAGCCACCTTTTGATCTTCGATAACTAGTATATTCTCATCGTTATAATTCATCCCACTATTTGACCAGTTGGCAGATCCGGTGATAACTGTTTGACCATCGATAACCGCGTATTTGTGGTGAATCAGCCCCGGATTTGCATCTACTATCCCCACTCCTCGAGTGAGCATTTCATCCATCTCCGAGGTACGAAAATTTTCCCACCCTCTATAGTCCCATACTGCCTTGACTTTTACTCCCCGATTAATTGCATCGATCAAGGCTTTATGGAGAAGATCGTTGGTGTAATAAAACATGCTCAAATGGATACTTGAATCGGCGTTTTGGATTTTATTTATCAAAATCTCCTCTGGAAGGTCACTGGGAGAAAAATATACCTCAACCGGTATCTTACCCACCTCATATTTCTCTTTTGTTTTATCTTCCTTAGCTGAGCCAAACCTTCCACCTTCATACATCTGCTGGAAATCTTTTAAGTAAGCATTCGCTATGGCTGCATTCTCAATCAAAACGGTGCTATTGGCGTTATAATATATCCCACTTTTTGTCCAGTTAAGCGATCCGGTCCACAGGGCTTCCTTATCGATAATCATGTATTTGTTATGCATACTATTTTCTTCTGGATCGGTCAAAACTTGAATATTAGCTTGGCGTTTTAATCTTTGGTAAATATTTTCAAATCGGACAAAATAATCATCTTCAGTCAGGATTCGAACCTCCGCTCCCCGGTCGGCTGAGCGAATTAAAGCCTCTATCAAGTCTTCGTCACTTATAGAATAAATAGCTATATCCAGGCTTTGTGAAGCGGAGTTAATATATTTTATTAACCCTTCCTTTAATCCGTTAGCTTGAGCCTTTAATTGGTCCATCCCGGGCAGTCCGGCTAGTGGATCGTTAAAGTAGATATGAATGTAACTATCCTTCTGGTTCGCAACGTCTCCGGTCTCCGCGGAGGGTCCACACCCGGTAAGACCCAGGATAAAAAGCGCAAAAATTACAAATAGGATAATATTTTTCTTAAAACCTTCCATTGCCTTATCTTATAATAAAGGATGGACTAAGGGTGAGCAAAACAGGTGAAAGTTAAACCTGCTTTAGAAGCTTTATCAGCAAAATATTCACCATAAAAAGTGGAATGTAGGAGCTTCTTGGTAATCTTCGTGGTTCTAGTAGGAGACGATAAAGCCACTCCAGACCTAAATTCTGCACCATTTGTGGAGCTCTGGGTAACTTGCCCGAAATGACGTCAAAGCTCCCTCCTACCCCCATGGCAAAGGAAACCCCTATTTTATTTATATTTTCGTCGATCCATCTTTCCTGCTTGGGAAATCCCATCCCTACCAGTAAGATATCCGGATTGGCGCTTTTTATTTTCTCTATTACTTTCCCGTTTCGTTTAAAGTATCCGGAGTGAGTGCCAGCTACGGTGAGCCCGGGAAACTTTTCTTCCAATCTAACTTTAGCCCTTCGGGCAACCCCATCTTTACTTCCCAGAAGAAATAGCGAATAGCCCTTGGAGGCGGCAATGGCGCACAGTTTATAGACCATGTCTATTCCGGTAACCCTTTCCGGTAGGGGTTGGCCCAAAAATCTGCAAGCCCAGACAACTCCAATACCATCAGGAGTTACTAAGTCGGCGTGCTGATATATTCTTTTTATTTCCGGGTTCAATCTGGTCCTCATTAAGCTGGGAGTATCGATGGTGAGGACAATCCTTCCGCTCTTTTTTGACTGAATAAAGCGTTCAAGCTTTTTAACCGCCCCTTCGCCATCTAGTCTATTTATGGGTATTTTGGAAATAGATACTCTATTCTGTAAAGCCCTAAAATCTGTATTTACCAAGGCTTTTCGCTTAATAAAGATTATTAGCCCCATAATAAACACCGCTACAAACGAGCTGATTGAGCATAAATTTGTGCTTCTGGAAAGGATTATTAGGCCTAAAGTTATGTAACTAAAGATTAGATAAATTAAAAGTACTGCTCCGGTAAAGGACATTCCCCGTTTTTTCATAAATTCCAAAACTTTTACCTGAGATGTAGACCTTTGCCAATAGGTAAGTCCATAGCTTGTGGTCATCAAAGGGGCAGAAAGAATTAGGAAGGGAGCAATCAGAGTCATGGAGGCGGTCACCTTTAGCATCCCAGCAATGCAGATTAAAGCGATACAGAATCCCAGCCCCGTATTGATTGAATGATTCCTAGCTGAACCGTTGACCGAGCTAAAGATGAACCCTACCACATATCCCATGAGAATCAAGATAAGATAGCCCGAAAATTCGTCCGGCCGATAAACTATTCTATTTACAATAAGAAAAGAAGTGCAGGAGACTAAAATTACTGGGAGAAGCAGTTTGCTGTTTAAAACTGCGAGTTGTTTTAAGGTGTAAGGGACTATCATTATCCAGGCTAAAGTTAGAGGCAGCGATAGCAAATTTAAGTAATAATAACCACCCTGAGGATTAGTTATAAACTGTATTTTGAAGCCAAATTGGTAAGCGAGGGCTCCGGCCAATAAGAGCCATAAAAGTTGAAAGGAGGAATCCAAACCAAACCTTCGGTTAATCAGATCCCCCCCAATAATGATAAAAAGTCCCAGGCTGAGCCCTACCATCTGGTAATTAAAGCCGCAAAGCCAATATAACAACGAAGGTATGATTAAGAGGGAAAAGGGGAGGAGAACTCTCTCCCTCTTGCTTTTCATAATAAGTTTGATAATCCCAAAATTTAGGATTAGACCAAAGACAAAAGCCACTTGAATCATCTTGTAAGTTAAAGCTATGCCCAAAGGGCAGCTTATACAAGAACTTAAGTAAACTGGTTTCCTTACCTTTGTCTGAAAATTGATTTTTTAGGAATTTAAGGTGGGTTAGTTCTTTATCTGGAGCGAAAAATTCTCAAGACTCGGTATTGTAAAAGTGCCCCCAAAAAAATTCCCGCCGAGTTAGCTCCCATATCATAAATGCTGGGATTTCTCTGCGGAACGTAAATCTGATAGGCTTCGTTAAAGCCGGCGTACGCTAAGGAGACGGTTATCACCAATAATAAACTGCATTTGCTCCTGTGCCCAAATACTTTGAAACTCAAAAGAGCAAAAAGAAGATACTCACCGAAGTGAATGGCCTTGTCGGTAAGCGGATGGATGGGGAGAGGCATTCCCTCCGGCAGGGGGCGGCTGGAAGTGTAAAAAAGAAAAAAAGCATAGGCAATTAACGCCGCCCACCAAAAGATTGGCTTAGCTTTTAAATTCACATTCACGGCCCTTTATTTACCTGGAGACCTTTTTGACCTTAGTATACCCGCAGTGGGGGCAGTAGTAAATAATATGCTTTTCTCCTCTCGATGCCTCCCTTCCAAATGGCGTACTATGCCGGACCTTAAGCAGCCTAAAGCATCTAAAACATATCCGGTTACTAAGCCTTTTAATTAACAGGGACAAAATGACCGCTCCTAAAAGTCCGGCTAACGGATAGATTATGATGCTTTTGTTAAAACCCTTCTGGTTCGTTTCCCCCACTTCCGGGCTGGTGGTCACTACTTTGGGTAACATCTCTACCGCTTGATTAATAGCTACCGAAATTTCTTTTCTTTCCACGTAAGGGTCGATTTTTTTTAGATGAGAATCCAAGTAATCTAAGTTAACTAGATCAGATAGGCGGCTACCAAATCTTCGCTCCCAGAACCAGCTCTTAGCCTCCTTGACAAAGAGCAAAAGTAAGGATTTTTTATCGGTCAACCTCCATTCATCCATTATTTTGCCGGCCAAATAATCGGGATTTTTATACGGATCCCGAAGCGTGACTAAGATTACCGTCTCTATTCCCCATCTTTTCTCGATGGAGGCTAGGTTTTCTTCTATCTTTATCTGTTCACTCCCGCTCATCAATCCCCCATACTCATTTATATACCCTACCCTCTGGGGTAGATCGTCCTCCGCTTTTAAACAAGAGAAAAAGTAGCTTACTTGGAGAGCAAAAAGAAGGATAATACATATCCATGTTCGATCAAGAAGGTTCACTATAGAGTATTCTGGAACAGTTTTCACAAGTCACAATTTCCATATCTTCTCTTACCTTCTCTACGGTAGTGGCAGATAAAGACAGTTTGCAACCGCCGCAGGACCTTCCTTCCAGTTTTACTATCGGGTCGTCAAAATTTTCCTTCAGGCGCTGATATCTTTTAAGTAAGTGATTGCTTACCTTCTCTTTAAGTTTGGCTTTTTTGTTTTCTATTTCCTTTATGCGTGATTTTTTGTCTTCGATCTCCTGATCGATCTTGGATATTCTTTGCTGGGTTTTTTGGCGGGTTTTGGTCAGCATATCTTCGTCTTCTTCGACTTCGGTTTCCTTTTCCTCCACAGCAAGCATTAAATCCAGCGCCTCGTCCTCCAAATCCTCCAATCTACCTTGCAGCTTAGAGATTTGCTTCTGCAGGGTCTCCATCTCCTTAAAAGAGATGATCCCTTCCTCAAACCTGTCTTTATATTTTCTTATCTGGTAATCTGTGTCATCAACCTGGTTGTTTAAATCCCGGCTTTCTTTTTTCATCCCCTCTAAGTCTTCTCTGACTTCCTGGACTTTTTCTTTCTCCCTCTCCAGGTTAGATTTGAGCTCTTCTTTTTTATCTTTAAGTCGATCAATTTGGGTCTCATTTCTCCTTATTTTGGTGTCCTTTTCCTGAATTTTAATTAATGTCGCTAGCTCTTCTCGCATATATCCCCCGGGGCTATTAGGTCGTATTTTCTTATTTTGTTCATACCGCTAGACTCCTTCTGGTCAGCATCTAACCTCGTCTTCATCAAAAATCTGAGCACATAAGTTCAAACTACAACTGCTCATTAGTTATAAACCTATAATTTTCGATCACAAGAGCATTACCGTACTTACTTGCCATCATATTTTTCAGGTCCTCCTTTGTCAAGCTGGATGAGAAACTCCACCTTTAAAAACCTCCTCCTTATTGAACGTTGTGCTTATCACCCTCACTTTTTGTAGAGAACACATTTTGCCCGATACAAAAAACGGGTTTGCAAGAGATGTGGATCAAAATTAGAATTATATACTTTGTTATCAAGTACCCAGGTTGTAATTGTTTAGCCATCTCAACAAGCCATAATAGGAGATCGTTAACTTCTTGATGGTATGCATTTGTGAGGTACAGAGGCTTTAAGATACAAATTCGCTATAGGCCAGATGTAGGGAATGGCCTCTGTGCCATTCCAAAGGTTCTCATGCAGCTAAATAGATACCCAGGTTCAAATAACTTCGCTCCAAAATTCAGTTTCACTGCTTAATCTCACGAGTCAAAATTTGACTGGGGAAAAATAAGGAAAACATGAAAAAACTTCTTAATTTAATTTCAGGAGATAAATTACCGGAATTTGCTCTTTTGGGAGTGGCGATTATTTGGGGCTGGACCTTTGTATTGGTCAAAGAAAGCTTGTATGAAATAGGTACTTTCTCTTTTTTGTTTTATAGATTTGCATTGGCTTCACTTTTACTTTTGCTTCTTTTTGGACACCGCTTAAAAAAGTTGGAACCTGGGGTTTGGATAAAGGGGGCACTAATCGGGGTAGCGCTTTTTTGTGGATATTGGTTTCAAACCTGGGGGTTAGTTTATACAACCGCCACCAACAGTGCATTTATCACCGGTCTTTCTGTAGTCTTGGTGCCTCTATTGGGGGCGGTGTTTTTCAAGGTTCCGGTGGCAAAAAATGGCTGGTGGGGAGCACTGCTTTCCCTTTTAGGATTAGGTCTTATCGTGTTCGGTGCAGGGGGCGGAAAGGTGGTATTGAACGCGGGTGATTTTCTGACTGTCCTGGGTGCAATTTCTTTTGCCCTGCATATTTTATTGATCGGTCATTTCACCCGGCCTGAAAATTACCTACCCATCTTAGTTTCCCAGATTGGAGTAGTAGCTATACTCAGTGGTTTAGGGATGTGCATTAGGGAGGGGATTTCCTGGCCCAGTTCACCAATGGTTTGGAAGGGGATCGTGATTACCGGTCTATTTGCCACCGCCTTGGCCTTTTGGGCTCAAAATCGTTTTCAGCCTGATTCCAGCCCTGTCCGAGCAGCAATTATATTTTCCGGTGAACCGGTGTTTGCAGGCTTATTTGGCTATTTACTGTTGGGAGAATATTTGGCCGGATTACAGTGGTTGGGAGCATTTTTTATTTTGGCCGCTATACTGGTGACCCAACTGCTAAAATCCGCCTAGATTGAAAACCATCCACCCGTAATTTTTTCACCTAAAAAGTTCTCTTCGCCCCCGAGTTCCTTAATAGGCCATCTCCAGATATTAAAAAATCCCTTCCATTGTCCAGACAACATACAGTAATTACTACGGGCCACTAAAAATTTGACATTTAGGCTTCAATCCATTATACTCCTTTTGTTGCTACCAATATACTGGAAATCAAAAGGCTATATTTAGGTGATTCAAATAAAACGTAATGTAGTGGAAGGTAACCGATCAGCCACTGGAACTAAAGAGATATACAAAACCTTAAAAGAGCGTATTGTTTTTCTCGATTATGAACCTGGTGAGCAGCTAAGGGAGCAGGTATTGAGGGATGAATTTAGCATTGGGAGAACCCCCCTCCGAGAGACTCTCATTCGCCTTCAATGCGAAGGGTTAGTTACTGTAGTTCCTAACAGCGGAACCTATGTAGCTACCGTTGGCTTTCAGCAACTACGAGATGTCTTTGAGGTAAGGAAGGATCTGGCAAACTTAGCCGGCCGATTAACGGCTCGCAGGGCGACTGAAGAAGAAATTGATAGAATGCGAAAGTTATTAGAAAGAATGAAGGCCGAAGATAATTCCAAACGGTTGATGAAGCTTGATTCTCAATTTCATGATTTATTCAACCAGGCAACTCAGAATAAGGTTTTAGTAAACCTCATGCGACAATTACGCAACCAGGCGGTGCGCATATGGGTTTTCCCACGTGATAAGTCTTTTTTTCATTGTTTCGAAAAGGATTTTGAATCCCTTCTGGATGCTGTAGAGATGAAAGATGAAAAAAGTAGTGCCAAAATATTACAAAGTCACTTACAACATTTTATCGACCAAGTTAAAGAACAGCTATAAACAAGAGAAATTCAGGTTGATAACTACAAAGTGAAATTCTAAATTGAAATAAACGTTGAGGAGGTACCAATGATTACTAGCAATCAGGAGGTTTACAACGCCCCATGGTTTCGTGTTTTATCAGAGGATGATAAAAGGCAGCTCTTTTCTGCTGCCTTGGAGATCCTAGAGAGGACCGGGGTAAAAATCCAACATGAAGAAGCGCTTTCTTTACTCCGGGATGCCGGAGCTCATATAAAAGACCAGGTAGCACATATCCCTCCCTTTTTAGTCCAAGATGCTTTGCAAAGTGCCCCTAAAAAAATCCTAATTTATACTAGGGATGGAGAGTTGGCCATGCGTCTGGAAGGTAGGAATTCATACTTTGGCACGGGGTCGGATACTCCCGATATCATCGATCCTGATGGTAACTTTCGAAAGTATACCAGAGAGGACATCGGAAAAGTGGGAGTCGTGGTGGATGCTTTGGACAACCTCGACTTCATTATGTCATTAGGTTTGATTTCTGATGAACCGGTACAGGTAACGGATCTCTATCAATTTCAGGAGATGTTATTTAATACCACTAAACCAATCGTTTTTACCTCCCATGACCGTTGTGGGAACGCTGATATCATTGAGATGGCAGAGATAGCGGTGGGGGGAAAGGAAGAACTTAGATCAAAGCCATTTATTATCCATTACATAGAACCTTCCAGCCCGCTTCGTCACTCAAAGGAGGCAGCTGACAAGCTACTTTTATGCGCTGAAGAACGAATTCCGGTCATTTATACACCATGTCCTTCCTGTGGGGGGACCTCCCCCATAACCCTGGCCGGTACCATCGCCCTTACCTTGGCCGAAGGCTTAAGCGGAGTGGTAGTATCTCAATTAAAGAATAAGGGAGCGCCGGTAGTAATCGGAGGAGTGATATCCATGTTAGACATGAAGACCACCGCTTATCTTTATGGATCTCCGGAATTTCACCTGATGAGCGCCGGATTGGCTGAAATGTGCCAATACTTAGAAATACCCATGTTTGGGACTGCCGGTTGCAGTGATTCCCCACTCACCGATGAGCAAGCAGCTATCGAAAGCACCCTGTCCATTGCTACCCAATCTTTAAGTGGTGCCAATTTGATACACGATGTGGGTTATCTTGGTTCTGGGTTGATTAGTTCGCTAGATATGGTAGTAATGAGCGATGAAATTATCAGTATGACCAAGAGGATTATGCGGGGGATCGATACGGACGATGAGAGGCTTGTCCTAGAGTTGATAAATGAGGTAGGTCCCGGAGGGAGCTTTCTGAGCAAAAGTCATACTTTGGAAAATTTTCGGACCGAACACTGGCAACCAAACCTTTTGGATCGATCAAACTACGAGAAATGGATGGACAATGGAGGTAAAAGTATGGGTGACCGGGTCAACGATCTGACCAAGGAGATTCTTGCCGATCATAAGCCCAAACCCTTGGAGGAAAATAAGCGACGGGAAATTATCCAGCTTATTGATAATGAGCGGGAATCCCGTGAGGTCCGCTATTAATTTGAGGAGGAAAAGATGTTAAAAGACCAAGTAACTAGTAATCAGACTCACCAAAGAACAGTAGGTTTTAGGGTTTTATCAGAGGCACAGATCAAAAAGATTCACCGGGCAAGCTTAGAGGTGCTAGAAAGGACGGGAGTGGAGATAAGGCTACAAGAAACGCGCGATCTTTTGCAGGAAGGCGGTTGCCGAGTGGAGGGAAATACAGTCTATTTCCCACCTCATTTAGTGGAGTGGGCAATAGGGGCAGCCCCCAAGCAAGCTTTGATCTATGATCGGTTGGGTAATAAATGTATGTCCTTGGGAGGTTATAATACCTATTTTGGCTTAGGACCCACCGTTCTTAATATAATTGACCCTGAGGACGGTCAACGTCGCAAATTTGTCAAAGAAGATACTGAAAAGGCTGCCCGGCTAGTTGATGCTCTTCCCAATATTGATTGGGTGATGGGGCTAGGCACCATCAGTGACCTACCTTATGAACATTCCGATCGTCACGAATTTGAAGCCATGGTTAAAAACACCACCAAGCCGATCGTGGTCTGGAGTTACACCAACGAGGGATTAAAGGACATCGTTAATATGGCTTCAGCGGTAACTGGCGGGCAAGATAAACTTGTCGAGAAACCGTTTATCGTCTCATATTCAGAGCCCATCTCTCCTCTAATCAATGACAAAGATGCCTCGGCAAAACTACTTTTGGCGGCCGAATATAACATCCCCACTATTCACACTCCAATCCCCCAATCTGGAGCCAGTGCGCCGGTGACTTTGGCCGGCCAACTGGTAATGGGAAACGCAGAAAACTTAGCCGCCTTAGTTATCAGTCAACTTAAAAATGAGGGAGTCCCCTTCTTTGTGGGTGGAGTATTTTCCATCATGGACATGTCTAAGGCAATCTTAGCTTACGGTGCCCCTGAAATGGATCTGGCCTTGGCTGCATATATGGATATTGCCCATCACTATAATCTTCCCACTTGGGGAACTGCTGGTTGCACCGATTCCAAGATAATGGATGAACAAACAGCAATTGAAGCCAGCATGTCCTCTCTTTTCTCCGCTTTAAGCGGAGCTAATTTAGTGCATGATGTTGGATATATGGAGTCAGCGAACACGGGGTCCTTGGAATTAATTGTAGTAGTTGATGAAATTGTAGGGATGATTAAAAGATTTGTAGAAGGGATCGAGGTAAATGAGGAGACTTTAGCGGTGGAGGTGGTGAGGGAGGTAGGGCATGGAGGAACCTATATTACCCACCAACATACTTTGGATCATTATCGGGAGATGTGGGACCCCACTTTAATGGAAAGGAGGGTACGGAGTAAATGGAAGGATGATGGTTCCAAGAGAATGTCCCAGCGGGCAACAGAAAAAGTGCAGAAGATATTATCCGAACATAAGCCCGAACCCTTGTCCGAGGAAGCTGAGCAACAGATAGAACAGATTTTAAGTGATCTTTGATTGATGATGTTTTGTGGTTTATAATGAAACTCAGAAAATCAATTTAAAAATTGGCTAAAGAAGGGTTAAAAATGCCTGGAATGTGGGCAGAGGAAGTTTACAAGATTTTCGGAGATGAACCGGAAGTAGGACTTAAGCTTCTCCAGGAAGGCAAAACCAAAGACCAGATTCAGTCTGAAACTGGGCTGGTGGTCGGAGTCCAAGATGTCAGCTTTCAACTTGAATCCGGGGAGTTATACGTAATCATGGGACTTTCAGGCAGCGGTAAATCAACTCTGCTTCGATGTATCAACAGATTGGTGGAACCGACCTCAGGTCAAGTCTACATAGAAACGGATGGAAAACAGATAGAGCTTACCTCTATACCTAAGGAAAAGCTGCGCAAGATACGCGAAAAGCAAATGAGTATGGTATTCCAATCTTTTGCCCTTTTTCCACACCGAACTGTGCTAAGAAACGTTACTTTCGGTTTGGAGATTCAAGGGGTTGATAAAAAAGAGCGCATCCGTAAAGCTCAGGAGATACTGGAAATGGTAGGCTTGGAAGGTTGGGGTGGTTCCTATCCCTCTCAACTTTCAGGAGGTATGCAGCAACGGGTGGGATTAGCCCGAGCTTTGGCCACCGAGGCGGAAATACTACTAATGGACGAGCCGTTTAGCGCACTTGATCCACTGATCAAAGTTCATATGCAAGATGAGTTACTTAAGCTTCAGGATCAGCTTCAGCGCACTATTCTGTTTGTGACCCACGATTTGGATGAGGCTCTTAAGCTTGGGGATAGAATAGCAATTATGGAGGCTGGTCTTATAGTCCAATCGGGAACTCCAGAGGAGATTATTGTTAACCCCCGGACTGAATACGTGGCTAATTTTGTAGAAAACGCCGATCCAACCGGAGTACTTACCGCGGGAACCATTGCCAGCACCCTATCTAGTGATCCATCTCGGTTCTTGGATTTAGATATGAAATTAAGTGGAAACAACCACTGCTTACTATTGCGGGATAGTGACATCTTCTACTGTTTGGATGAAAAGGGGAGGCCTTTAAAAGGTATCCAGAGGGGGAAGGCTCTACCCATTCGGCGGTTGAGGAAGAAGGAAAAGGGTGGAGTAGAAAAAGTGGATCGAGAGGTACTTTTAGCAGTAGGTGAAGATACTCCAGTCCGGGAAATTATGGAAGCCAGGATGAGCACTTCTGATTATCCGGTTATTATTCTCTCTGATAATGGAGAATTTAAAGGCATTATCACCGAACAAGACATTCTTAAAGGTTTATTGAAGAAAGGAAGGTAAGGAGAAGAAACAAAGGAGGTAGCCTGATGATTGATAGGGCTAGCTGGGATACTCTTGCTTGCAAGCTACTGATGGGCCTATGTCTGATTGCTTTGTTAATTACCGCCGTAAGCCCCATGGCTTTTCCCCAAGAGTACGGAGAAGAGATCTTTGAGAAGATCGGTACTAGAGAATTATTCCCCTTAGATAAGTGGATCGATACGGCCATTGACTGGGTGGCCCTTACGTTCATGGGTCTTTTCGATACCATCACCCTGATCATAAATAATATTAGTGCTGCTCTGCTTACCGCTTTTAATTTCATACCTGTTTTCCCTATCGTTATTGGTGGTCAACCGGTTGCCTTTCCCCTATGGGGGATCATACTCTTCCCTTTCCTTTGGTGGGTGGGAACTGTTTGGACGGGGGTATTTGGACTAGTCAGCCTTTGGCTTGTCGCAAACCTAGGCCTATGGCCTCAAACCATGGAGACCTTTTCACTAACTCTCACCTCGGCTTTTATCGCTTTACTATTCGGGATTCCAGTGGGGATTTTAGCCGGAAAATCGGATCCAGTTGATAATCTGGTAAGACCAGTACTAGATTTTATGCAGACCATGCCGGTTTTTGTGTACTTAATACCAGCGGTAATCTTATTTGGGATAGGGGCAACTCCCGGAGTAGTAGCCACCATTATCTTTGCTTTCCCTCCGGCGGTTAGGTTAACTAATTTGGGAATCAGGGAAGTGCCGGAAGAATTAGTAGAGGCCGGTGAAGCATTTGGTTGTAATACATTCGAACTATTGGCCAAGGTTCAATTACCAGTGGCTCGTCCTTCAATTATGACTGGGGTTAACCAAACAATCATGTTATCCTTATCCATGGTAGTGATAGCTGCCTTGATAGGAGCTGGGGGATTGGGTAGCGAAGTGGTGCGAAGTATTCAGCGGATGCTGGTCGGCAAGGGATTTATAGCAGGAATTGCAGTAGTCTTTGTAGCCATGATTTTGGATCGAGCCACCAGAAATATAGGTCAGAGAGAGGAGGCTTGATGAGCACTAGATTTATGATGGTAGTCCGAGTAATTTCACTGAGCTTAGTGGTGATTGTATTTCTAGGGGTGGGATCAGATACTGATTATTCCACTTGCTTGGTATTTGCTACCCAGAAATCTTACCAGGGAACTTTTCATTTGGGGATTAGTTCACAACTAGAGTTGAAGGCTCCAGGCCATCTAGTGGGTAATATCTTGGAGAAGATCGGCTATACGGTAAAATTTAATGAAACAAACCCCACCGAAGCCTACTCTGCAATAGAAAAAGGAACCCTAGATCTTTTTATAGGTGCCCGACTACCTTGGATGGATGCTCAATACAACAGTGGAGAATCCAGGGGTAAGTTCGTCCACTTCGGCCCAATTTTTGAGGATTATCAATTGGGGTGGATAATTCCTGACTACATCTCTAAGCGGAAACTAGACTCGGTAACCGACTTATCTCATCCTCAGGTAAAGGCTGAACTTAAGAGTAAGATCATTGGGATTGAGTCGGACTCCGAGCTGATGATTCGCTCCCATCAGATGATGGAGGAGTACCCTGGACTTGAAGGTTATAAGTTAATTGCTGGTGGTAGTGAAGCGATGGTCGATGCTTTGGCAAAGGCAATTGAGGACAAAGCGTGGGTTGTAGTTACCGGTTGGTCACCACATTATATATGGGCGCGTTTCTCTCCAACCAGAGGAAGGCATAAACTGCGGTTCTTAAAAGAACCCAAAGGTATATTGGGCGGGGAGGAATACGTGTCAATGGTAGCTAAAAATAACTTTTTCAACCGATTTCCCAATTTAGTAACTGAATTTCTCAGCAGATTTTATTTATCCTCTGAGATGTTGAATGAATTCCTTTTGAAAGTTAATGAAGAAGGGATAAATAGGGCGGTGGAAGAATTCGTAGCGAACCATCCAGCCCTGATCACTGACTGGTTCGACGATGGGCGCTTACTTTCCCTTCCCGATGAATTGGAAGAGCAGTTGGCACCCTGTGCTTACATTTGCTGGTAGGACTTTGATAAACTAAACCTACATAAATAAGGGGGGTGGTAGATAAAATAAGAGAAGCTGTTCCAAGAGGAGTAAGAGTTGGTTAGAGAACTCTAACCAAACGCACGTTAATTATAGACTAAAAGGGAGGTCTAAAAGATGTTTAAGATCAATTTTAAGTTGGTGGGAGTAAGTATACTTCTTATCGCCTTGACCGTGGGGTTCACGGTTGCTCCGGGCATTGGGCAGCAGGAGAAAAAGACCATAAAATTTGGGGTGGTGCCATGGTCTGAGTCCCTGGCAGTGGGAGACTTAATCGCTTATATTTTGGAGGAAGAGATAGGCTGGCCAGTTGAAATCAGCAATCCTGCTATCGGGGTGGCCTATAAAGCTATGGCCAATAAGGATTTGGACCTGTTTGTTGAGTCTTGGCTTTACGTGACCCATGAAGCTTATTGGGAGAAGCTGGGAACGGAACTTCGGGACTTCGGTCCAATTTATGAGGACGCTAGCTTGGGTTGGGCAGTGCCCAATTATATACCCAAGGATGTTTTTAACTCAGTAACTGATATGGACAAACCCGAAGTTAAGGAAAAAAGTAATAGTGAAATTATCGGCATTGACCCCGGTTCCGGCCTGATGCAACACTCTGAGGTAATGATGGAGGAGTATCCGGAGCTAGAAGGTTGGGAATTAAAAGATAGCAGTGATTATGCAATGGTCGCCGAACTGAAACGGCGCATACAACGGAAGGAGTGGACCGTAGTTACCCTTTGGAAACCTCACTTTGCCTTCGCTCGTTTTGACATTAGATACATTAAAGAGCCGAAGGGGATTTTGGGTGCAGAGGAAGAGGTTCACATGATGGGTCGTCAGGACTTCACTGATGTCTTTCCCAATGAGGTTAGTGAGTTCTTGAGCCGATTCTATATGGGAATTGAAAAGATGAACGAGATTACTGACCTCTACGAGGAAAATGAGGCCACAGCAGCACCCAAGTTCATTGCAAACCACTTGAACCTTGTCCACTACTGGGTAACTGGTGAAGTTGCAGGTTAACATTAACTAAATAAATTGTATTGACGGAGTTTAACTCAAAATCAGTGGACGTAAAAATTGGGGGGAGGGAAGTCGACTTCCTCTCCCCCCAAAGAAAATAATATGTTATAAATCTATATAGGTTTATATTGGTTTTTCCTTGTTTTTTAATAGAATCGCTTTTATAATCACTTTATAAAATGCAGAAAGGTGGTTGATATCTAAATCTAAGGTAAAAGTGCATTTTTTAAATTTAAAGCATTACATATTCAAAATTGTCTATTTCAAAACTATGACCAGAGGTGAGAAAAATGAATGAACTTTTGGAAGAAATAAGTGAAAAAATAATCGGTATGGAACCGGAGAAAGTGGGTGAGCTTACCCAAAAGGCCTTAGATGAAGGACTTGACCCGGAGAAAATACTAAAAGAAGGAATGATACCAGCCATGGATCAGGTAGGGGACGAATACGAAAGAGGAGACCGTTACGTGCCGGAAATGCTAATTTCGGCGGAGGCTATGAAAGAGGGAATGAAGCTCCTGCGGCCTCTTCTAGCTGAAGCGGGGGTAGAATCTGCAGGTAAAGTGCTAATGGGGACGGTGGAGGGAGACCTGCATGATATTGGGCAAAATTTGGTAAGCATGATGCTCGAAGGTTCCGGATTTGAGGTTATTAACCTGGGAGCGGAGACCCCGGCCGATAAGTTTGTGGAGGGGGTAAAAGAGAACCAGGCCGACCTGGTAGGGATGTCTGCATTGTTAACCACCACCATGACCCATATGCCGGAAGTAATTGAAGCTTTACAAGAAGCAGGTCTGAGGGACAAAGTAAAAGTAATGATCGGGGGAGCCCCTGTTACCCAGGATTACGCCGACGAAATAGGTGCTGACGGCTACGCTCCAGATGCTGCTTCAGCAGTTAAGCTGGCCAAGGGGCTAAGAGGAGGGTGAGAAGGTTGATAATTGTCGGGGAATTGATTAACTCCACCCGAGATCAAGTAAAGGAAGCCATCAAAGGTAAAGATGAGCAAACCATAAGGGAATTAGCCAAAGCTCAGTACCAGGCCGGAGCAGATTTCATAGATATAAATTCTGCCACCAGCATGAAAAAGGAAACAGAAGACATGGAATGGCTAGTAAATGTAGTACAGGATGAATTGGACGGAGTACGCCTTTCCATAGATACACCTAATCCTGAAGCTATGGCCAAAGGCCTTGAGTTATGTAAAGAAAAACCCATGGTTAACTCCATATCTAATGAGAAAGAAAGAAAAAAACATATTCTTCCTCTAGTCAAGGAATACGAGGCAGAAGTCATCGCTTTAGCCATGGGCAGTGAAGGAATGCCAAAATCAGTCGAAGATCGGTTAAATGAAGTAAGAGATTTGATCGATCTACTCACCGATGAAGGAGTAGAAGAGAATAGAATTTATATCGACCCATTAGTCATGTCAATCGGCAGCAATCAAGATCAAGCGGGAATAGTAATGGAGACCATAGAGACCATAAAAGATCGATACGGAGTAAATACTGTGGTTGGCCTTTCTAATGTCTCTTTTGGCCTACCGGATAGATCACTGATAAATAGTGCTTTCCTCACCATTTTACTCGGGGTTGGTTTGGATGCAGCCATCATAGACCCTACTGATGAGCAATTAATGGATGCTTTAAAGGCAACGGAGGCACTGTTGGGAATAGATAAACACTGCATGGAGTATATAAAGTACAAGAGGCAGAAGTAATCATCAAAATTGAAGTTGCTAATTAAGGCGAAAAATTTTCCGAGCATGAAAGTGTTATGGCAAAAACAGAGGTTTTAGAAGATTGGCGAAATTGCAGAGCGGATCTAATGCAAACCATAGAGGGCCTCTCCGAACGGGAGTTAACTAACCAAATAGTAGGTAAGGAGTGGACGGTAAAGGATATCTTGGGACATATATCCGCCTGGAACCGAAAGTTAAGAGGAGTAATTTCAAAAGGATTGAAAGAGGGCGAACCACAATTTGATTATTACCCCATTTCTGAAGAGGAGCTGGATGAATGGAATGGAAATGAAGTGAGGAAAAGGCAAGAATATACATTTAAAAGGATCCAGGCAGAATTTAAAAAAGAAGAAAGGGAAATTACCAAGCTTATCCGAGGTCTCAGTGAAGACGACCTAACCAGAGAATTTTCTGCACCGTGGGGAGGCAGGACAACATCTTTGGAATGTATTAGGATAATAATTGAACATATTAAAGATCATACGGAAACTATTAAATCATGGTATACTTAATTCTTGGGTCTTTTTACACCCTTTTGTTTTTGCCTAGGAAGAGGGAAGTTTGAGTTCGAAGCTAGGGGATCATTTCACAAATAGTTGGGAGGTGTTGGTTTCCGGTTG
>CAYUCE010000027.1:0-22161 GCA_964443275.1 uncultured Thermotogae bacterium
GGAGGTACACCTATTTTGCTGGTAAGCACCGATCTAACTCTATCAGCAAAACAGACTCTTCTTCGCTTCTACGAAGCTACGAAGTAGCGGAGTACGAGTCTTGGAAATCTATGCTGCCCGCTTTTCTTTGGAGATAGCTATTAGAGATCTAAAAGAGGAGTTTGGATTAGCAGATTATCAATTTCAGAAACCACTAGCTATCCGCCGCTTTGTTCATCTGGTGCTGTTTGCCCGCTCCTTTTGGCAACTGGTCCTATTGAAAGCAAAGCCAGAATGGCTTATTAGAAGATATGGATCAACTCCCATCGAAGAAGCACCTCTCTCCTGGCAAATGGCCCAGCGGAAGATGAGAGCGTTTATCTTGATCAAGCTCTTCTTCGCTTCTACGAAGCTACGAAGCAGCGAAGTACGAGTACATTCACCAGAAGTCCGGAAAAGATGCGGACTTGGATAAAATCAAAGAAGAGTACGAACCAATATCTCGAATTCTAGTCTAGTTGGGGTATGTCTAAAATTGACCCCTAGTCTGAAGAGCTAAAATTCTGCAAAAGTATAGATTTTAGATACAACGAGAACAATCCTAACTTCTCAAAAACTCTATTATCTTTTCCTCTTCGTCTCGATTTATATACTTTCCATCCACAGCTACTCTCAAAAGCAGATCCCAGTCCACCAAGGTGTGCAGCCTCACTCCCTTACCCTTAAGCGTATCCCGGCCTTTTGAGAGTTTTGCCGCCTGTGATTTATATTCGAAGACACAAAGAACGTGTCTTAAGATCCCTCCCGCCTTCTCAATACCCTCTTTGAACTTTAATTTGCTACCTCCATCGGTGATTAAATCCTCCACCAAAACGATCCTTTTTTTCCCTTCCAGTACCCCTTCAATCTGGTCGTGACTGCCGTACCCTTTAGGTTCAGTTCGCACATAGATTAAAGGTATTCTTAAGACTTTGGCCAAAAAGGAGGCAAACGGTATCCCGGCAGTGGCCCCGCCGGCGATTATGTCCACTTTATCAAGCCCTATATCATCGGTAACAATTTCCCGAAAGCATTCGGTAATCTCTTGCATAATCTCCGGATAGGAGATAAGCCGGCGGCAGTCTACATATACCGGTGAAAGTTTCCCTGAGGTTAGTTCAAAACCTTCCGCAAAGTTGATATAAACAGATTTAGTCTCCAGTAGAAACCTAGCAATTTCTACCCTTGGCTTATCATTAGTCGACATAGGTTATGACCTCCTCTTCTACGCCTCTGCGAAGCAGCGAAGTAGAGGCTTCGAAGAAACGAAGTACAAGCTTTCTGGCCCTCATGAACTAAAGTAAGCTTTGGCCCCCTCAATGAAGACCATTTCCGGCCATCCTACTAATTCCATTCCCTCATAAGGTGACCAACCGCATTTGGTGACCAGTTTATCTCGGGTTACTTCCTTGTGGTCATCTGAATCTATGACTACTAGATCGGCATAATATCCAGTTTCGATTTTTCCCCTACCCGCTATCTTAAATCGTCGGGCGGGATTCAAACATAAAGAACCAATCAAACTTTTCCAAGAAATCCGGGATCGGATGGCGCTATCGGCCATAATAGGCAGTAAAGTCTCCACCCCGGGTAGGCCGGCAGGAGCTTCGGCTACCGGGCGTGATTTCTCCTGGTATGTGTGGGGAGCATGATCTGAAGCTATGATATCTATTAACCCATCTTGCAGAGCTTCCCACATAAACCCTCGGTCTTCTTCTAAAGCCAGGGGTGGATTTACCTTTAAAAAGGAGCCCTTTCGAGCGAAGTCATCGGCGTTAAAAAATAAATAGTGAGGGCAGGTTTCGGAAGTTACCCCCAATTCCTTTTTTATCGGGTTAAATAATTCCACTTCCCGGCGGGTGGATATGTGTGCAAGGTGTAAGTTGGTACCATATCTAACAGCCAAATCTAATGCCTGATCCAATCCTTTCAGGCTGCCCGATGACACCTGATCATCTCCTACAAACTCTTTGGCACCGCCTTGTGTATGAACAGATAGGATCAAATTGGTCCGAGCGACTTTCTTGAAAATTTCTTTTAGGGCCTTATAATCACCTACCATCAACCCTCCGGTGGTGGGCCCCATATACAATTTAAAAGCATCCACTTCACCTGCTATAAGCGGTATTTCGTCTAAGTTATCCAGAATACCTCCATAGAGCATATAATTTAGTCCCACATCTTCAGCCCTCCTTCTTTTTTCTCTAATTATTTTAAGATTTGTGGCCGGAGGCTGATTATTGGGCATGTCCATGACCGTCCCCACCCCCCCTTTGACTGCCGCTTTGGCTCCGGACTCGATGGTCTCCTTATAAGATTCATTGAAATCCCGGAAGTGAACGTGTACGTCGATGGCTGCCGGTAAAATCAGCTTATTCCTGCAGTCAATCTCCTCCCCACGCAGATCTTTTCCTATTTCCTCTATTCGCTCCTCAAAACCTACATCTAAAAGCCTGAAACTTTCATCTACAAATGCTTTTCCACCTTTTAGAACTTTCATCTTCTTAAATCCGGTGTTACGTGTAACCCCCGCTCTTGTTCTTTATTCATGAGTCCCGGGCTTTGCCACCTGTTTACTACGCCAAGGTTTCATAACAATTCTTTCAGCCTTTTTCACATACCCTTGAACCTATTTAAATACTAACAAACCACGAGCAGTTTACGCTAATCTCCTAATCCCTATAACTACTACTAAGAAATATTTAAATCTAAAATAGTTGGATTTGTAGGTAAACGCCTAAATTGTGGAAAACCCCATTTAATACAGGCTCCTATAAGATTTTCGGCTGTGGATAACTTGTGGGAAGCCGTGTTAGCAACTTATTTATTTTGTGGAAAAACCTTGTTTAAAATTTATGAGCTACTTTTTAACAAGCATTTTCCACAGGCCGTATTCATTTTCCACAAGCTTTCCACAAGTTATCCACAAAGTTTTCCACAGTCCCGGTCGCACCATCAATCTAAATAACTTGGAGAATTAAACGATCTATATATTTATAGGGATGATGAAACTTACCCAGAGGATTACTCCAATAAGCTTGTTAAATTTTCCATTACCCAGGTAGGTTGGATATCGCTTTCTTTCAAGTCCTCACGCCTAGTGACCCCGGTTAATACTAAACTGGAGTGCATGCGCATCTTTCTAGCTGCCGCAATGTCGGTATCTATTCTATCGCCGATAATGAGACACTCATCGGGATTACAAACACCGGCAGTTTCCATAGCGATTTTAGTGGCGGTGGAAGAGGGCTTTCCGACTATTTTTTTGGGTGGGTAGCCCATTCCCTCAATTGCTCCCACCATCGAACCAGCTCCCGGAATTATGCCGTTCAGTGTGGGGAATACGGGATCGGCATTACTGGCTATAAACACCGCACCTTTACGCAAAGCTTTCAGCGCCTGAGAAAGCTTTTGATAACTTATTTGACGATCCATTCCCACCACCAGATACTTTGCCTCCTCCGGTTTGACCAACCGGTGGCCAGCGAGTTTTAGTTCATCTTTTATCCCATCTTCACCAATTACAAAAACCCCTGTAGGACCGGCTATATCCGACAGATACCTGGCTACCACGTAGGCGCTGTTTACTATCTCTTCCGGCTCGATGTGAAGACCCTTTTTGTTGAGTCTGTGAGATAAAGTCTTTCGGGAAAGAATAGAATTATTAGAAAAAATGATCACCTGGCCGTTCTTTTTTAACTTTCTAAGTGTTTTATCAACTCCCGGCAAGGGTGTGGAGGAGCGCACCAGTACGCCGTCTAAATCAATAAAAAAAGCTCGATAATTCTCTACTTTCAAAGCGGTCATAGATAGGCCTTATAGTAAGGATTTCTGTGTAGGGTTTCAAGGGTTGGTGATGTTATTGTTGTACTAATACGTTTGACAAGCTAGATACCGTTGGTTAAAATTATTTACCCATATGGGGATGTGGTCCAGCCTGGTCGAGGACGCCACCCTGTCAAGGTGGAGATCGCGAGTTCAAATCTCGTCATCCCCGCCACCTAATCATGCCGAGGTAGCTCAGGCGGTAGAGCACCGCCCTGAAAAGGCGGGTGTCCCCAGTTCGACTCTGGGCCTCGGCACCACTATTTCTTCTGCATTTAACCCCCAGGTGATAAATGTCTGTTCAAAAATCACGATTTCCGCAAAATCCCTTCTCATTCTGGGAAACTTTCCTATGATTATCTCTCCATATATCTAATCTTTAGAAATAGCCCTATTTTATCGGTGTGGTTTCCGAAAAATTAGTTAGTGAATGGGGTAGCTAGATTCCTGTAATTCACCCCACCCTTGACATATCAGGCCCTGTCATTTATCTTTTTAAAAAACGTCCTACCACTTTTTACCTAGGAGAGAGAATGGGGAGCAATTCACTCAGACACATTACCACCGACCGTGGTATTTCCTTGAAAAAGGAATATAATTTCGACAGATTTGTGAGAGGGGAAAGCAACCGGTTAGCCTGCGCGGCCTCCCGGGCAGTAGCAGAATCACCGGCCAAAGCTTACAATCCGCTTTTCATACATGGGAGCGTAGGACTGGGTAAGACCCATCTATTACATGCTATTGGCAATCACATAGTAAATAATGACCTTTCAGCCCGGGTTATGTACATTACTTCCGAGCGGTTTGCTATTGAGCTGATAAATTCAATACGAAAAGATGCCACTGAAAAGTTTAGGAAAATTTTCAGGAAGACTAACGTCCTTCTAATTGACGATGTTCATTTCTTTAAAAATAAGAAGGGAACGCAGGAAGAATTATTTCACACCTTTAACGAACTCTATGAAAACGGTAAACAAATAGTCCTCTCCAGCGACCGCCCGCCTCACGAACTTTCTAAACTCCAGGATAGGCTGGTCTCCCGTTTCAGATGGGGACTGGTTACCGACATCCAACCACCGGACATAGAAACTAGGGAGGCCATATTACGGCAAAAGGCCATGGAACACGGAATAGAGGTTCCAGAAGAAATCCTTCACCTAATAGCTGCCCGTGTTCCTTCCAATGTGAGGGCATTGGAGGGGGCGCTTATTAAGGCCATAGCTTATTCTCACCTACAGAACGTAGATCTTTCCCCGGAGGCGGTAGATG
The DNA here is from genome assembly GCA_964443275.1 of uncultured Thermotogae bacterium. Lineage (GTDB taxonomy): Bacteria > Bipolaricaulota > Bipolaricaulia > CAYUCE01 > CAYUCE01 > CAYUCE01. Next base: position 5,113 of record CAYUCE010000027.1, read on the forward strand.
GTTTACTGCCCAAAGAGGAGAAAGAGGAGGCTAAATTGACCGCGGCACATATAAAAGAGGAGGTAGCCAAAAAATACCAGGTAACGGTAAATCAACTGGAAGGCCCCAGCCGCAAAAAAGAAATAGCTTTTGCCAGGCACGTGGCCATATACTTGATTCGGGAGCTGACTGATAACTCTTATCCCTCCATAGGTAAGAAATTTGGCCAGCGGGACCACAGCACTGCGATGCACTCGTATCGAAAGATCAAACAGTTGGAAGAGACCCCACTTTGGAAGGGAGAAATAAAAGAATTAAGGGATGGTCTAACCTCCAAATTTCGCTAAAAGTAGGGTTCTTACCTTTCCGAATCCCCTTTTAGCCTTCATTCAACATCTGTCACTGAGCTAGAGGACAAATTTCTTATGCTCCTCTCACTTCATTCCTTATTATTACTCCAAGCTTTAGGTAATCTAAGAAAAATAGGTATTGGTGCCGGAAGAGTCCGGTTTTGAGAAGGGGAGCTGGTAGATAAATTGAACGTATTCTTAGATTAGATGACATCAGCGTTGTATTGACTATTAAGCTCGTAAGTTTTAAAATCCTAAACTATGGAACATGCTACCCAAGTGAACAAAGTCGTACTGAAGGGCTTTAAGACCTTCAGAAATAAGACCTCCGTTCCCTTCTTTGAGGGATTGACAGCCATAGTAGGGGAAAACGGCTCGGGAAAATCCAATTTAGTGGAGGCTATCTCCTTTGTGATGGGGAGGCGCTCCTCGCAGCTTCGGGCTGAGAAGCTAGAGCAGCTTATCTTCAACGGCGGGGATCACAAAAAACCGGCCGATCATGCACAAGTCACCCTTCACTTATGCAACAAGGGCGGTATTTTTGACCAATTTCTTGAAAACGGTCAGAGAGAGGAGATAACTATTGGGAGGAAGGTAACCCGAGGATATTCTACCTATCGATTCATGGGGAAAAACTGCAGGCGGGAGCAGATAGATCAAGTCCTGGAGACTGCTCAAATAGATCCCAATGGACAGCACTTTATCGAGCAAGGCAATGTCACCGAGATAATTAAAAAAACCCCTACTAAAAGAAGAGCTATCATAGATGATATCTCCGGAGTAAGCATATATGAGGAAAAGAAAGAAAAATCGATTGGAAAACTAAAGGAAGTAAAAGAGAGGCTTAATACCAATAGGATAATTTTGGCCGAAAGAAGGAGCAGGCTGCGGGGGTTGAGAAACGAAAGGGAAGCCGCTTTGGAGTACCAGAATCTAAAGGAAGAAAAGGCTAAACTAGAGGCCTCAATCCAGCATTTGAAGAAGACCCATCTGGAAAGCAAACTAAGAAGGGCTGCGGGGGCAAAAGAGGATTTGGACCAAGAGATCAGAGAGCTGAAAGAGCGAAAAAGCGATTTGAGCTTGGAGTTAAAGAATCTGGAATGGGAGCTAGAAGAGCTGCGGGACAGGATGGATAAATCAAGCGAGGTAAATCTGGTGAAGGAGACCGAGCAAATACGCACACAGATTGTAAGGAAACAAGGGCAGGTTCATACCAAACAAAGCAAGATAGAAAACTTGGAGGAGACATTGGAAGAGCTTAAAGAGATGGCCAAAAGGCATCGGTCTTCTTCTCCTCAGAATAGAGCAGTGAAGGTCCTCTTAGAGCTGGGGAAAGAGGGCATCTACGGGACAGTAGATCAGCTAATGGAGCCCAAAGGGGGTTATGAGGTGGCTATCGATGTAGCTTGCGGAGGACATAAGCAGGATTTGGTGATGGATTCACGAACTACGGCCCTGGAATCGATAAATTACCTTAAGAAAAATAACTTGGGCCGGGTGAGGATACTGCCTATGGATAAGCTTTATACTCGGGCTATATCTTCTAAAGCCAAACGAGCCAAGAACCTGGAGGGGGTATTTGATCTGGCCATAAATTTGGTCCAGTTCGATGAAAAATACCTTCCCGCTTTTAAGTACGTGTTAAGAGATACCTTGGTTGCCGAAAGCTTGGAAGCAGTTAGGGATTTGGAGGGAGTGCGGGTAGTAACTATAGACGGCGATATTCTCTCCCCGGGCGGAGCTGTGACCGGGGGAGCAGCGGTAAAGAAAAACAAAAGCGAGCGGATGAGAAGGTATGAGATAAATAGGCGAAAGAAGAAAGAAGAGATCAAGAGACTAAAAGATGAAATAAAGGAAGCAAAGGGGGAAATTAAGAATTTAGAAGAAAAGCTTCAAGCAAAGGAGCAAGAAACCGAGGACAAAAGCACGGAAACAGAAAACTTAAGAGCGGAGGCTAAACAGAAAAACGCTCAGCTAAAAGATTTAAAAGGTAAGTATTCAGAGATTACAAGTAAGCTGGAGAGCAAAAAAAGAGAATTGACTCGAGCAACGAGCAGAATAGAGAGTTTGCGCGGTGAACTTAAAGATATACAGGAGCCGGAAGTGGGCCAGGATCTGGTGGAAGGTTCCATGGGGGAGTTAGAGAAGAGGTTAAAAGAAGCCATCCGGGGGATGGAAAGGTTGACTCCGGTAAATATGAAGGCAATCGAAGAATACGAACAATTCAAGAAAGACTTGGAAGTTCTTGAGGACAGGGTAGAGGATCTACGAAGGGAAAAGAGGAAGATAGAAACTTTCATCGGGGAGATTGAAGCCAAGAAGAAAGAGGAGTTTTTGACTACCCTGGAGCAGATCTCAGATGAGTTTAACAGCATATTCCAGAAATTGTTTGAAGGTGGTAAGGCCGGTTTGGAGCTTGAAGAGCCCGGAAACATAGAATCTGGTCTGCTGATAAAGGCTCACCCTCCCAATAAAGAACCACACGTTTTGGATTCACTTTCCGGAGGAGAGAAGGCACTTACTGCTATCGCCTTCATATTTGCAGTTCAGAAACACCACCGGTCCCCAATTTATGTGATGGATGAAATTGATGCTGCTTTGGACAAAACCAACTCGCAGCGGATTTCCAACTTGCTTAAAGAATACAGTGATGAAGCTCAGTTAATTATGGTTTCCCATAATCAGGAGACGGTGCGGATGGCGGATCGGGCTTACGGGGTTTCTATACGTGACGGGATCTCTAAGGTGCTTTCTATAGATTTGAATTGACTTTTATGAACACGAGGCTGTTACACAATGGTGGAAACGACAGAGCTTTCAAAGATTAAGAGAGAAAACGGGGATAACCTCTATAAGGCTTTTAGCGTTCAGAATCTTGAAGCCAAGGAATGGGAAGAGAACCTGGAGGAGAGTGTAGAGGAGCTTGATCTGTGGGCCATAGATATAATTAAATTGGCTGACCGTTACCGGGATTATGTGGTTCATCAAGACGAAAACGATTTAGAAACCTACGGGAAGATGGTATGGACCCTATCCTTTATCCTAAGAGAACAGGCCAATAGCCTTAATGGAAACGGTCATTTTGAGGATGAGGTCCCCGCTGTCCAGGAACTTGAAACCTGGGAGGAGTGGGAAATGGCTGATGAAGAGGAAAAGAGGATCTCCGTGCCCGAAAAGATAGACCTACCGGTGAGGAGAAAACCCAAAAGAAGGATCGGTTTGGGTGAGCTAAAGGCCGCCTTCCGCAAAGCCGTCATAATGGGAAAGGAAAGGTATAAAAAAGCGCTGCGTGAAAGCAATCTACAAATCGGCTTTGAAATGGACGTAAGGAACATAACTGACCACTTAAAGGAGACTTTTAACAAGCTTAAGAAGTTGCTTTCCTCGGGGAAGAAGAAGGCAAGCTTTAAGGAGATTTTGTCTGAAGATTCCAAGGAAGAAAAGCTGACCAAGTTCATCCATTTACTCCATCTGGAATCAAAAAATAAGATAAGGTGTACGCAAAAGAGATTTCTTGGGGACATCGAGATCGAGCTAACCAGTGAATGAGAAAAGAAGTGGAAGTGGTGAGTTAACAGAAGAGAAAGCCCTGCTAGAAGCCGCTTTTTTCCTAGCCGATGAGGCTTTAGACCGAAAAGCTATCAAGAATATTTTAGATACTACCTCTGATCAGGTCGTGGACAGGCTTTTGGATTACTTCCGGGATGAGCTAAAAGAAGATTTTCGGGGCATAGAGCTAATTGAATCAAAAGGAAAGTACCGCTTTCAAGTAAAAGGCAGATTTTTGGATAAGATATCCCACCTGGCACCTTATCAAGAAATTTCTGATACTGTATTGCAGACTCTGTCTATAATAGCTTACAATCATCCCGCTCTTCAAAAGGACGTGGTAGGAGTACGGGGCAAATGTGCCTATTCTCATATCAATGAGCTTATCCAGCGGGGGTTGGTCAAGGCCGAGGATGCGGGAAGGACCAAGTCCCTAAAGGTCACTGACCAATTTTTAGAATATTTCGGCCTGGACTCGCCGGATGAGTTCAAGATGCATGTAAGCTCCAGATCGTAGCTAATTAATTTTCGAAAGCTCCTAAATTCCCCCTCCTTTTACTCTCCGTTTCACTTACCAAGCTTATAACCAATTGGAATAGGTTTTTGAATTCTATATTATCACTTCCAAATGGGGTTAATAGGATTATTTACCACCGCTTTTATAGTTGGACTGTCCGGCGCCTTGATGCCTGGTCCTCTGACCGTGTTGACTATCAGGGAGAGCCATCGGCGGGGATTTTATGCTGGTCCTTTGGTTGCTTTAGGGCATAGTTTATTGGAGATTCTAATAGTTATTGCTTTAAGTTTGGGTTTGAGTAGCTTAGTCTCTGAGGACCTGGTTATGGTGGTAATTGGATCCGTAGGGGGAATAATGCTTATCTTTATGGGGATGGATATGATAAGGGAGGCCTGGAATGAGAAAGTTTTATGGAAGGAGGATTCAACTGATGCACATCCTAGATACGGGCCTATCCTATCGGGAGTAATAGCCAGCATCTCTAATCCCTACTGGACGATCTGGTGGTTTACCATCGGAGCAAGCTACTTACTTATCTCCTTAAAGAAGGGAATAATTGGACCCTCTCTGTTTTACTCCGGGCACATATTAGCCGACTTTCTCTGGCTTAGTCTAATAGCCTTAGGTATCTCTCAAGGCAAGAAAGTGATAAAAGATAACTACTACCGGGCCCTTATATTAATCTGTGGGCTCTTCTTGATTGGGCTTGCCGGTTGGTTTATTCACTCCAGTATCACCACCCTTCTTTTTTGACCGCTCTCCTACGGGGGTAACTACTTTGAGTACACCCTTGCATTTTAGCGGAGGTGATCGGATTACCCGATAGGATTTGATGGATAATTTCTATCTGACTATCAATTTAGCTTAGGAAATACATCATTCATCGGGGCAGATATTCAGTTATATACCAGGGATTCATCGCTTTAATTGTACCATAGGAGCTTAAGTTGTTAAACTGAATTTTATATGCTTGTATCAATAGTCTAACTATGATTTATAGCCGTCTTACAGCAGTTGATCCTGAGCAAACTGGATAGTCAATTTTTTAAATGGATTTTACTGAAATTGCAATGCAATATATTTCTTAATAGATACCTTTAATTCTTCTCTACCCACCATCTATCCGGCGGGGTAACTTTAAAGCTCATTTCACCGTCACTTATGTGAAAACCATCTGAGCGGACTCTTACTACCTCAAAGGCTAGTTTATCTCTTATTCCACCTTTTATCTGGTCTCTTAAGAAATCTGGAGAAACTTGTAGTTTATCACCTAGCTCAATTTTTGAAAAATCTTTATTATTCATGTTAACTCCTTTATATATGCTATACTATTTATACCATAAATAGTACAAATGTCAATAGCTTTTTGTAATATTTTGGTCCAACAATAAAATTCATCTTAGGAATCTATAATTGTGGATTTGAGTAGCTATTTATGATTGCTTGTAAGAGGTGTAAATAACTAGACAATAGTATATATATTAGGAATAATAGAAGTTATATAGCTAACAGATTACCATATTTCCAGTAAGAATTGGATGTATTGAAAAGCTGAAGCTGGCTAGCTTTTCTGAGTCTAGTTATGAGAAACTATGGATTCAAGGAGTGGGCTATTGTCACTCTCAAAACGTGGGGGATATGGCAGGCTAAAATCATTTAGGTAAAACATAAAGTAAAATAGCCATGTAGTGGCAAGCTGCTCCCCCAAGCACAAAGATATGCCAAACTGCATGGTGGTATGGGAATTTGTACGCCCTATGGAAAATAATCCCCACAGTATAGATAATACCACCGGAGAGGAGCCACATAATTCCCCCCAGACCGATGGCTGTTGTTAGTTGCTTCAAGGCTAGAATCGAGATCCAACCCATTACTATATAAATTGCCGCTTCCATTTTCGGATATCGGTCAATGAAAAGAGCTTTATAAATTATTCCCAATGCGGCAATCCCCCAGATCACCCCGAACAGAGGCCAGCCCCAACTCCCCCTTAGACTGACTAAAAGAAAAGGTGTGTAGGTACCGGCGATAAGTAAAAATATTGAGCTATGATCCAGTATCTGAAATATCCGTTTCACCGAAGATTTTCTGAAGCAGTGATAAAGAGTGGAGACGGTAAAACAGGTAATCAGTGTGGTTCCGTAAACCGAAAACCCCACCGTACGCCAAATATTAGCTATGGATACGCTGAAAATAAGCGGGATTACTGTCCCTACTAAGCCAAGAGCCACACCCAGACCATGGGTTAGGATATTTGCTGTCTCTTCTCTAGACGAAAATATCTTTGAATTCTCACAAGGTTTTGGCAATTATCCGCCCTCATAACCTACAAAATCATATTTCCTAATGATGATTCCAGCTTCGAACCATGATGCACCAAATACAAGATTAATAAAACCTGAATCTGTGAAGCTATCCCATGTTTTCCATTTTTTCATTCCGATTGGCAAACCTCTGACCGCTTAGCATTGGGAGCTACTTTTGGGGAAATATTTATCTTTACAGTTTAGCTGATCGATTTCACCATCTAAGATCTTCATCATTGAAGGTAAAGACATAATCATCCCCAAGTTTCCTTGGTTACTCTCGGAGTTGGATTTTAATGTTCAGTGTTCACTCACCTTTATATACTATCAAAAGCCAGATAAATTCGTCTAGATGGTATCTGCCAGGGATTAGTATGGGAAAACCTAAGTTTGTGCTTTCTAGCATGTTTTACGAACTTGGAAGCTAGGTTAACCAAGTTACCTATTACGGTCATTATCCTTCTCTATATCGGGGGTCATTGAAGCTTATCCTATTACCAGTGATTACGATGCCATAGTTTGTGTTGCAGTTGATGATTTTTCCAATATAAAAAGGTAGTAGTTGATGGGATACAGAAAATAGAAGGAGTAAAGAGGAGTACCACTCGCATCGCTTCTGGGTAATTCCAAACGGGTTCACAATTAGGATTTTCATCTCATCTTGCAATTTATCGGATTGAAATGGCGGTGATAAAAATGGAAACCTCGGATGGAGAAAGTTTTGAGCACCAACTGGAAGCTCTAGAAGATCTTTGGTCAAAATTAGAGAAAGGAAGTAAGGTGAAGCTGGCAGGCAAGGAAGAGGAGTATTACCCCTTGCTCATGAGTATAGAATCGGCAATCAGCGCCTATTACCAAGAGCATCCTAAGCTTGAAGATCGGGGTGTCATCCGGGCCCTCCAAGCCTTCATCCGAAATCCAGGATTGTCCTACCAGGGAGGCCTGCGCAAGCGAATCCAGCAGCACCTTCAGTTTACCTTGAGTACTCACCGGTTCACCCAGAGTGAGGTTAAAGCCTGCCTAAAGTACGTCCTTCGGTCCGCTAAAAGGCATCACGCCCGAGGGGCCAAAGGGCTATTTGGAGTTTATCGTCAACTATATCTAGATTTAGGGAATCCTCCCATTTCTTCTGTAGTAGGAGGAAATCGTATTGGATTTTTACCAGGGGCGTGTGTTATCTTTATAGTAACTCTTAAAATGTTTACTTGCTTCCTGTCTTTCTTCCTCCTCATGGGCGAAATTCAACCATACTTTTACGTATTCTGATAGAGCGTGCTCATAAAGTTCTTGCTCAACTGACTCCGCTTTCTTAAACAGCTCTGAATACCGGCGAATGCTACCTCTGATTAACGATATAAATATTAAATCATCTATATCTTCCAAATGATAGTAGTTTTCTTGGAATATCTTCGTCAAAAAAGTTTTTACACTTTCCAGGTCGGTTGCATCCATAATTGCACTTCTCCCACCTTTGCCTGCTTATTGTGTTGGGCATCGGCTTCTACATATTCATACGATAGTTACAAGTCATTTAGGGCCATAAACTTCTTTCATTTACGGGTCCTTAAAGTGACCTTACTGAATGTATTCCACTTAAATCGAGGATAGAAAATACTGACCCGCTCAAAGCCAGCAGTTATTGAAATGACAGTTACCTTTCCATTTTGTGGTATAATCATTAGTTGGGTAAATGATAAAGATCAAGCAACCTTTATAAAGGTGAAGGTAGCGACCTTGTTCAAAAGCAACTCTTTAACTTGTTTATAAGAGGAAATTGAAAAGCTTGCGCCCCGGTTTCAATTTGGAAGATATTATAATCTGTCACTTATAAGCCACGGGGGTGGAATATTTTGAACAATACCAAACTCAAAGTGCTGCTAATTGAGGATAATCCGGATGATATTCGTCTGTTTCGGGAGATGCTAAAAACGCTACAAAAGGAATCTGAGATAAGCCGGTACGAATTATCCATGGAGAAGACAGTTGAAGGGGCAATAAAACGACTAGAAAAAGGTAATTTTGACCTGATCTTATTAGATTTGTATCTCCCGGATAGCCAAGTTATGGATGGATTGGCCCGAATCCAAAACCAGACAGTTGAAGTTCCCATTATCATTCTGGCTGACCGAGATAACGCAGAAACTGCTGCTAAGGCCATGGAGGAAGGCGCCCAGGACTTTCTCGTTAAAGAGTATGTGGATAGCCACTTGCTGGCCTACTCCATGCGCCACGCCATCGGGAGTAAGAAGGAACAAACCCAATTGCAAGAACGAGTAAAGGAGCTTGGCTGTCTATACAGAATAAACCATGACATGCAGAAAGAACTACCTCTTGACCAACTCTGCGAGCGCATTGTTGAGCACTTAATTCCGGGAATGCAGTTTCCAGCCATCACTGTCCCCGTAATTGAAATTGACGGTAAACGATTTACCTCTAAAAGATATGGCGATAAGCTAACCCATGGCTTACAAAAGGAGATTAATATAGGAGGGGAGGTCAGAGGGAGGGTAGCAGTTTATTATACTCAGGAAAACCCTTTCTTAATCCCTGAAGAAGAGGACCTTATCAATGCAATTGCCGAGGACCTTTCCCTGTGGATCGGGCGAGAAGAAGCTCATCAGGCCTTAAAAGAAAGCGAAAGGAAATATAGGAGTCTGTTTGAGAACGTAAATACCGGGGTAGCCGTTCACGGTGCTGACGGTAGTATAATTGCTGCAAATCCGGTTGCCGAAGAAGTCCTCGGCTTACCGGAAAAACAATTAAGGGAGAAAAATCCAGATTACTGGCAAGGTAAGCTGTACAAAGAAAACGGGGAAAAGATGAACGTCTCGGAATTTCCCGTCTCTAAAATTTTTGACACTGGTAAGTCCGATGAAGGTACGGTAATCGGTGTATCCACTGCAGAGGGTAAAGACATTAGTTGGTATATACACTCTGCAGTGCCTCAATTCAACGAAAATGGGGAGATAGAAAGTATCATTACCTCCTTCAAAGAGATAACTGCCCGCAAAGAAACAGAAGAGAAACTTAAGGCAAGTGAACAAAAATACCGGAGTCTTGCCGAAAACGCCACCGATGTACTTGCTCAGATTGATCTGGAAGGCAATTTTACCTACATGAGCAAAAGTGCTGAGGAAGAGACCGGATATACTCGGGAGGAAGTAAAAAAGTTGAACATCAAAGATGTATTAACTGAAAAGTCTTACAAAAAATCAATGCAAAGGATTAATGAATGGATAAAAGGAGCAGAAGATTTACCCCCGTACGAGGTGGAAGTAGAATCCAAAGATGGAAACATTATACCTTTTGAATTAAACACCTCACCAATCTATGAGGATGATAAACTCAAGGCTATACATATAATAGCCAGGAATATAAGCAGGCGTAAACAGGTAGAACGGGAGCTTAAAGAAAGCCACAAGCAATTAGAGCAGGCGCTGGAGGGCACAGTTAACGCTCTAGCCAGCACACTTGAGCAAAGGGATGCCTATACTGCCGGCCATCAGAAAAAGGTGACTCAACTGGCCTTAGCTATAGCCCAAAAGATGAGCCTACCTGAGGAAAGGATAGAAGGATTGAGGGTGGCAGGGACAGTTCACGATATAGGCAAGATAAATGTGCCGGTTGAGATACTCTCCAAACCCACCGAATTAGGTGATACGGAAATGGACTTGGTAAAGGCTCATGCTCAGATCGGGTATGAAATCCTAAAAGATGTGGATTTCCCCTGGCCGGTGGCGGATATAGTACATCAACATCACGAGAGATTGGACGGTTCCGGTTACCCACAGGGCCTTGGAGGCGATGAGATCAGACTGGAAGCAAAGATTTTAGGAGTGGCAGATGTAGTAGAAGCCATGAACTCCCACCGACCTTATCGAGCGGCCAAAGGTCTAGATAGAGCATTGGAAGAGATTAAGGGTAATAAGGGTAAGCTTTATGACTCCCAAGTAGTAGAGGCTTGTATGAAAGTATTTGAGGAAGGGTTTGAATTTGAAGAAGGCGGATAATAAGATTGATTAAAATAGTGATAGGAACTTAATCAATGAAAGAACCAATTGATAAAATGGATTTGAATATACCGGATGATATCTTAGATAAGTGGCAGAATATAGTAAATATTATGGCCGAGATAATCGATGTCCCGGCCGGCTTGATTATGAAAGTAGAGGGGCCTTACATAGAGGTTTTGCGTTCCAGTCAAACCGAAGATAACCCTTGCCAGGTAGGAGATAGAGAGCATCTAGCCGGTCTTTATTGTGAGACGGTAATAAATGAAAAGGACAAGCTGATGGTTCCCAATGCCCTAAAAGATGAAAAGTGGAAAGATAATCCCGATGTTAAGCAAGGAATGATCTCCTACCTAGGTTATCCCTTATTGTGGCCGGACGGTGAGCCCTTTGGGACTATATGTGTCCTAGATTCCGAAGAAAACGCTTATAGCAAAAAAGCTGAGAGGTTAATCAGACAATTTAAAGAGGTAATAGAAAGCCATCTGAGTTTACTCTATCAAAGACAGGAACTAAAAAAAGAGATTGAGAAAAGAAAGGAGATCGAGAAAACGCTTAAGGAAAGTGAGGAAAAGTACAAGATACTGGCTGAGCATTCCGCGGATGTTATTTACAAAATGAACATAGAAAACGAAGAATATACCTACGTTAGCCCTTCTGTGGAAAAGATATTCGGCTATACTCCTCAGGAAGCCCTGTCCCTAAAACCAAAAGATGTACTTACCCCTAAGTCATATCAAAAACAACTGGAGGCTATGCAAGAAGAGCTCGCTCAAGGCGGAGAATCTACTGGCACTCTAGAGTTGGAGGCAATTCACAAAGACGGCCATATCTTCCCCGTTGAGGTACATGCCAGCTTTATCCTTGATGAAAAAGGTAAGCCGGCGGAAATTCTAGGTGTTGCTCGAGACATCACTGAGCGTAAGGAGGCAGAAGAAGAGTTATTAGAAGAAAGAAACAAGCTGGAAGGATTGCATAAAGCAGTCGATCAATTACAAAGATGTGAGAAAGAGAACAATCTATGGGATCAAGCCCTTCAAGCTGCAAAAAATATTCTAGAGCTTGATCTGTGTGTCTTTTACATTGTGGAGGGGGATAAGCTGGTCTCTAAAGCGGTAAGCACCGAAGCCCTCCCTGAAGGATTGAAGATACATAGCTTGGAGGAAGGGTTAGCCGGTCGGACATTGCAGAGTGGGGAAACCATCCAGGGGGAGGATTTGCGAAGTTGGGAGGAAGCAAAACCGGTCAGGGAAGATATTAGAGCGTTTATAAGTATCCCTATAGGTAATATAGGAGTATTGCAAGCTTTTTCTACTCAAAGAGGAGCCTTTAGCAAGCAAGATGTGAATTTAGCTGAGATTTTAGTTGGACACTTGCGAGAAGAGGTAAGCCGGATAAGGTTGGAAGAAGACCTGAAGGAACAGGCCATTCGCGATTCCCTAACGGGCTTGTTCAATCGCCGTCACTTTAATCGATCCATTGAAAAAGAAGTAGAGCGGGCCGGTAGATACAATCATCCTCTAGGTTTTTTGATGCTTGATATAAATAGGTTCAAAGAAATTAACGATAGATATTCCCATCTGACCGGAGATAAGGTATTGATAGAAATAGCCAATTTGCTTAAGAGAAATGTTCGTGGCGCGGACACGGTAGTTCGCTATGGTGGGGATGAGTTTTTAATTATATTGCCGGAGACCGACGGGGAAGCAGATAAAATTATAAGCAGAATAAGAAAACAGCTTGATCAGTGGAATCAAAAGCAGGATATCCTAGATTTCCCACTGACTCTGGGTATCGGTTCATCTTATTGGGACCCGGAAAGTAATAGGGATGTAGAAGATGCCTTAAAGGAAGCCGACCGGAAGATGTATGAGGATAAAAGTGGTAGATAAACTAATCGTTGGGTTCGACTTTAGCTTATAACACTTATATAGGATGTGTTAGATAAATCAGGAAATACTACGCCCAAATCTAAAGATGACAGTCTGAATAGAGAGCAGTTTCAGACACTTTGGAAAGCGGCCAGGTCGGGTGATGAACTGGACCGGATTATTTTCGTCTGCGCCGGTTATTTAGGCATGCGAGCGTCCGAGATAGCTCACCTTAAAAGGTCTTGGATAGATTTTCAACGGGAGATCATAAAAATCCCTTATGAGGATGGTAAGTGGAGAACTAAAAATCAAGCGGCGGCCAGAAGCATCCCTTATCGCTCTATGAGAAATAGGGTGGGGAAGGAGATAGAGAACTATTTTGACTACCATGAGCGAATAGGCGTTCCTCGGGAGACCGTTTGGTACAGGGTAAAACGGATGGCCAAAAGGGCCAGGATCAACAAGAAGGTATATCCTCACTCTTTAAGGGCAACCGCAGCATTTCAACTGGCGGAGGCTGGATTAAGTGCACAGGCGCTAAGACAGATTCTGGGTTGGAAACAACTGGGAACCGCCCAACAATACATTCAGCAAGCGGGGACCGCAGTAGAAAGGGAAATGAAGGAGAAGAAAGATAATTTATGGTGAGCAACTATAGTAAATCCTTGTTGGAGAAAGGGAGCTAGCTTATGAGCTGTTGAGTAGCCCTTATGAGAAGGGCGAATTTGTGAAAGATGGGAGATATAGGTTAGGATTAAGTAAAACTGAGGTAGTTTTACTGTTGAGATTGATGAAAAGGGACAACCAAAATGGCAGATTATGAGATAGAAATACGAGGAAGTACTCTACAGGTTAAGTCACCAGAATTAGAAAATCTAAATCTAGTTATAGATAGATATGGAATTCACCAGGTCACAAAATTTGCTTTAATAGCTGGTTCAGGGAGAGTGTGGTTTAAGAATATCATAGAAGAAGGTGGAGAGAAGGTTCTCATCAAATCAATATATGAGGCCAAGGGAGATGTGAAAAGTTTAAACTGGGATGAGACAAACCGTCGGTGGGATCGTAATCGAAAATGTTGGTTAATCAACGCCAATAGTATCAAGCATACCATAAATCACTTAATCGATAGAGGCTATGAAATAGCTCTTAGTCCTCTGGTATCAAAGTATATAGCGAATAAATTGGAAGGGAGTGATGCCTCTTCCCAAAAGGGTCAAAAGAAGTCAGCAGGAAATAACCACTCTTCAAATAGCCCGGAAGTTAAAAAATCAACCACAGGACAACAGGAAACTCCCGGACCGACTGAAACTAGTTCAGTAAAATCCCCTTGCAAATCAAGCAAATTCGAGGAGGTCCCTCGATTTTCAACTTATTTTCCTTCAATTTCCGATATGAACAGTTCTCAGAAAGCTTTTTACAAACATTGGCTAAAAGGGTGGAAACAAGGGGAGCTTATTGCCATAGAAGGTAACGTGAGTTATATCTTCGTTTATGCTTACCAAGTCCTTACGTGGCATCGAAATAAACGCTATCAAGAACTTATTTCTGAGCTTAGGAAACTGCGAGAAATTTATAGTCAAGAAGAGAAACTTTATTATTTAGATATATGGATTGCGGATACTTATGTTATTCTTAATCAGCTTGAAAAAGCATTCTCATATAAGCGACAAAAACTGATTTTTACTCCGAAACCAACTAATGATGAGTATTGGACTTTAAAAAGGCACTTAAACCTACCGGTTACGGGCGTCGATGTACATATCCCAAGGGCTCAACCTATTACTGACTATGGTAAAGCGCATATAGATAGGTTAAATGAAGAATTGACTAAGATGATAAGGAAATATGAAAAGGATAATCAGATTTCCCTGATTAAAGAGCTGACAAAAAGATTGGAAGGACGGAAGTGGAATGCTTACACAGGAAGCTCAGAAAGTTACTATGTGGACCTAAATATGTATGAATACGATCTAGAAAAGGCGCAGGAATTATTGGACTCGGATATGTATAGGAAAGCCGAAAATAGCATCAGGAAAAAAGAGGGGGTTCCTGAAATCGGTGAAGGTTGGGTCAGTGAAACAACACTTAAAAATATGGTTTCTAAACTTATAGAACCGCTAGGTTACAGCGTTCAGCATCATGCATACCCGGCTTGGTTAAAAGGACAACACTTAGATATCTATGTTCCAGATTTGAAGCTTGGTATTGAATACATGGGTAAACAACACTACCAACCGGTAGAAGTATTTGGTGGTGAAGACGGCTTTAAGGAAATTAAAAAGCGAGATAGAGAGAAAAGCAAGATATGTCGTGAAAAGGGCATACACTTAATACAATTCAAGTATGATGAACCTATAGATTCCCAATATGTGGCGAATCGACTTTCTAAAGATACAAGTCTAGACTTTGGAGAGGGGGATATCCCAAAAGAGATTAAAGTCAATAAGAATCCCCCTTCTTATGTTAGTGCAAAAGAGGAATTTTCTGATGCACGGGAAAAGCTAGCAGAGAAGGAAGAAAAGCAAGGCACAAAATGCGAGTGTCTTACTTCTGACGATAAGAAACTAAAGGAATGTCAAGCAAGTATAGAAATGATAGAAAAACATGCGAGTAAAATCGCAAACGGGAATTGGGAAAGTACCCCCTATTTCTTGAAGAAAAAAGAGTGGAAGAAAAACTTTGAAGAGTTTGGTTATTATATTGAGGCTAATCCTCACCTAGTAAAACAAGCTAAAGCTTGGAATATAGTAACTTTACATAAAAGAGTTAGTGTCTTTGAAAGAGGGTTGCTATTCGAGCCATTTTCCTTTCCCTTACTAGCGAAGCAAATAGAAGATAGAAACCTAGAAGTTCTGGTCCCTTTTGCCTGGTGGCCAAGAGCATCTGAATCCAAAGAGAAGATGAGGGAATTGTTATCTAATGTTGATTTCTGTAATCGTCACTATATATTCAAAAGGGCACAGGGGCTATCTAGAGACGCAAAGATAATACTGTGGCGCCTAACTTACAAGAAAAAAAAGATCCATCTGCTACAAAATTTTCAGAGCTATGATAAGGCAATTGTCAATCCAGAATCTGCTGCTCATCAACTTTATGATCGGGGACTTGCTCTGATTAACGATGATATTCCTGAATTAGAACTTCTTAAGGTTCTTACTTTAAAAGAAATAAAGACTTATTTCTACCATCAAGGGATGTCTTGGTCTGGGAAAAAAATGGATAAGATTAAGGCTATTGTTGAAGAGTACCCCGAGGATGTTATACGAGACCGAGTATATTCTCAATTCGACGACACTATTCTTGAGCGCACATGGGAATTTGATCCCATCACTGCAGATTTAGTGGATGCTCAAATGTGGATAGTTAAGCAGTTGGTTGCTACAGAGCGAGCTAGGATAAATTACTCAGCTAAGAAGGCTGAAAAAGATCTTGAACGAAGGTTGATTAAGAATACTGCTGGTTAAGAGTACGACTGATGAAGGTAATGTATTCAGACATGTGCTTATAATTTGAAGGATATCCTGAATCTACGGGACGTGTCGAAAAGGTAGCCAATGTTCTTAAAAAAAGGATATGAATTCTTGAAACCGGAACCGAATCGATATTAAAGGGAAAGGGAATAAATCCTATATTTATTCCCATTTTTTTTATTTCCGAAAAGGTGATACACGAATCTACAAAGAGATAAAGTTCTTTAATTCCAAACCTCTGTTTAGCAGACTTAAATCCTTACCGTGTAAAATCGCACCGATCTGCTAGTACCTTAAACTGGAGGTTGCTAAACGGATATTTAGTTTCATATTTTTAATTTAGTTTGGCCAATTGTCTATCGCTGCTTCAACAATTAGCTGAAGTATTTTAGTGTAAGCTGTCAGTTGATAAGGGTCTTTCACAACCTCCTTTAGTTTTTTGAATGACCCTGTTACTAGACGTTTTAAAACATTCCCTTCCTCCTCCGAAATTTTCCCTTCTTCAACTCCTTCAGATATTATTGCTATGATCTGCATCTTGGCATCAGATAATGCGATTGTATCTTTGATATCCAGATCAATGATTAAATTATTTGTAAGTTTATGACCATTAGAACACGTTTCCTGGCCTGGATTGTCTAGAAGAACACCGCATTTTCTACATCGATACTTAACATTTACATCCTCAACCATAGGTAATACCTCCTTTACTACCTTAGACTAGAATCGTTTTCCTTGTAAGACCAAATCAATGAAATGGAATAGACATACTTATACTTCTACCAAGAGCAACATATATAATGACCGTTATTCTGGAAATTAGCAAAACTTTTAATTTTTCAATAACTATCCTAATCTTACAACTAACCTTATACAGGGTCCCTTTTGAGAACCGGTCTATGAGTTGTTAAGTGGGGGTTATTAGATTCGCAGGCTTGACACCTAAATTTCGCCCAAAATAGCGGGGGGTTCACTTACCTCCCAACCCACCTCA
>CAYUCE010000028.1:0-21799 GCA_964443275.1 uncultured Thermotogae bacterium
CTCTATAGGCTTTTTGCCCCTTTTATTTTTTGCCTAAGAGGGGGAAGTTGAGCTAATGAGCACATTAGAAGGGCAATTATCATAACTCCGATTATAATTCGAAAGTTTTTCATGGTAATCACTCCTTGAATTTAATATTTTTCACTTGGGGTAGTAACTCCTTTTGAAATTTTCTTTCAACTCTGTAAGTCACTCACCTCCCTTTTAAAGAATTAACTTAAATATTACACTTTTACAGCTCTCCTGGATTATTATTGACATGCAAACTTACGAAGCAGAGGGTTGAACTTAATAAAAATATGAGATTCTACAAACATGGACTTTACAGAAATTTTGTAAATCAAATACTCGAAAAGTACAATGAAAACTTCCGGCCTTTCCCACCTCCCGTCCACTGATTCATTATAATAATAAATCATAATTTGTCAAATTTTCACTCCGTATAACCAAGGGTTTCATACAAGCTTAATAACACTTATCACCTCAATTTTAAAGGCAAACGAAACCAAGAGAAAGTGAGGGTCACCCTCTCTTGGAAAACTGAGCATTATTCAAAGCTCAGCAAGCTGGAAGAAAATAACAGCCAAAGCAGTTAAGATCAACCATCACCAGTCAGGTTACTGCTGAGAATTTATAAACCAGGCCCCGAAATTTAAGGGGAACGGAAATAAAATTAATCATTCTAGCTAAGATGAAAAGGCGGAGAGCTAAGGACGCCAAGAGCATTAGAAATCAAGAAGTGGACAAAAATATCTATTTAATGAGGGATATAAATGGACAAGTTTTTATGGGTAAGGAAATTAAAGCGAGGCTAGTAGATTGGTAGATTCTCAAAAAGACTAAGAATCGGTATCATACGAACCCTCCTTTAGCAAAGTTTGGATATGAATTAGGTGATTTTACCTTCTTGAAAGGCAAATATAACCTTCATTATAAGAGCTAGCTTGAACAAAATTTGAAGGTTCTATTTATATTCTTCCTTCCATTTTTCCAGGCTAAAATCTTCTCCTTGGAAAAATGATTTCTGAGTTGATTCTTCTTTTAATCTATCTCTTGCTCGCCTCAAAATTTCTTCAGCATGCTCTTCCGGAAACTTGCAAGCTCCATGTGAATCCATATGCACCATATCTCCTGGCATTACATTCATTCCACCAACTTCCACGGGGGTAGCTACCGATCTAACTGTGAAATTTCCATGAGCAGGAGTCAAACCTGTTGCTAGCATCTGTATATCCGTTTCCTCCCTAATTTCATCATAATCCCTCATTGGACCATCGGAGATAATACCCACCACCCCTAAAGCACTGAACATATTAGCCATTATTCCTCCGAAAAGGCCTACACGATTCTTAAGTTCAGTAGGGAAATCCTGTTTTGCACATAGGATAATAGGTTTCTTGGTTTTATCTAAATGTTCGGGGAGGGCCCACTTGCTAGTTTGCCTCCCGCTATATGGGTTTTCCAGTGAGTAAGTAACTGTGGCTACGTAACCAACTCTGGGACCGTATTCTGGATACATGCATTTAATTGTGGTGTTCGTATACCACTGATCAAACCAAGCATCGTAAATCCCTAGCGAGTCATCATAAGTGGCAACAGCGTTAGTAATTGCCGGGGTATCAATTTTTTCTAATTTCGATATTATATCTTTGGAAATCAATTTTTTCCCTCCTTATAATTTTTAAATTTGGCTTTACGAGGTTTGTTTTTTTGATAGCCCTATGAAAAAACTCTAAGCAATGGATACCAAAATTGCTCTAATAAAAATTAGATAACTCGAATTTTCTGAATTTTACTAAAGCTCAACTTTGAGGTTTTTGAGCAGCCGAAATTGAGATTAGTTCAATAAGCGATGAAAAACTTACCACCCACTCTCCTAGTTGTAATTATAGGATTTGAACTTTAATCTCGGTATCTTTTAGTTTTCTCTTAAAACTTTCTGGATCGGCTTTAGGCTTCTCAGTGAGGCTATAGTGTACGGGGATGACAATTTTTGGACTTATCATTTGGGCTGCTTGAGCAGCTTCTGGAACATCCATAGTATAAGTTCCACCGATAGGAAGAAATGCTACATCAATGCTTTCTTTTTTGATAAGTTTCATCTCAGGGATGAAATCAGTGTCTCCCGCATAATAAAGCTTTTTCCCTCTAATTTCCAAGATCACACCCATTCCTAGGCCTTTTGGATGAAAAGGTTCACCCGATGGGCGGAAACGATGCTCATTGTAAGCCTGCACAGCTTCGATCTGAATTCCCTGAAATTCGATTTCTTGACCAACTTCAATCTCCTGAGTTGTTGCAGCCTTAATTTTGTTAAGATCACAACCTTTCTTTCCCAGAACATTAGTTTCTGCTTTTAATAATTGATTAATCGCTTCAGGATCAAAGTGATCATGATGGGGATGGGTGCTGATAATTAGGTCCGCTTTATCTTCTATACCACTAAGAACCGCGGAGAAAGGGTCAAGATAAATTAACTTTTCTCCTTGTACATTGATCTGAATCGTGGAATGACCTATCCACTTTATCCCTAAGTCGTCGATTTGAATCTCTTCATTAGCCATTATTCTCCTTTCTTAAAATACATTATATATATTGCGATCAATGGTAATTGAGCTTTTTAAAAAATTAACCCTTCCTTTTAAGCAGATAAATCCAAAAGCGAGTTTTATCCCTTTTTCTCGTCTTCATTTCTTCCAAAAACGTTTTTATTTTACAAGGGCTCTTTTTGAGGTGGCAGTTTATAACATCTAGGCTTTTAACAGTCAACTACTAAATAATCCAGCCATTCCCTTAAAGCATTTAACAAAGGTTGATTATATTTTGGAAACCTAAAAGCAATTTGGTCCATGTTGATGATGGTTTTTAGATATCAACCACCACATTTCATAAAACCTTTAGAGTAATTGTACCACATATAGAGAAATTGTTTAGTGTAACTCTCCACTATTTCCTTATTTCTGATTACAACTAGGTTTTCCCAATTTCTCTCGTCAGCATTATCACTCCAGTTATAAGAACCGGTGATAACTACCTGGTTGTTAATTACGGCAAATTTATGGTTCATTTGGTAAGATGGTGGGTCTTCAAATCTAATTTCAACATCGCCAGATTTGCATATCTCCTCTAAGCTAGGGGCTCCGCGTTCCTCACTATGGGCGTAGGTTCTTTCCAAATAAAACCTGAGTATAGCGTTATTTAAGGCAGCCATTTTTATGGCCAGTCGGATATCTCTGTCGGTAAGAGAACGCATCGCCAGATAAAGGGTATCCCCATCTTTGAGGTCGTTTAAAATATCAATAATTACCTTTTCCGGGTGGTCGTCATTATCATCCGAAGATAAAGGATAAGCAAAGTAGACCCCTATATCCTTGGTTTCTTGGTTTTGACCGCTGGAAAGAACAGGAAAAGAGCTAAAGCTAACTAGAACGGCTAGTCCTAATATACATATATGCTTTACGAATTTGGATAGTTTCATCGTTTACACCTCCTAATAGCTAACTTTAAACTATAGCTCCGGATTTTCCAAGCCTTGCAATCTCACATCTCGCCAGTCAACATTATATTTTTGGTAAGTAATATATGTGGTAGGCTTCTTTTATTACGGTCAGGTAAGCGCTAAGCCCATTTTAGCGGCTCACCGATATTTGACAATCGTGAAGGGAGCTGTTAAGATTATTTAAACATCGCAATCAGTTTTTTTATTTTAAAATAAGTTTTTAATAAGTAGTCGTATTCCCGGCGGTGTAGCTCAATCGGTTTAAGAGCGCGCGGCTCATATCCGCGAGGCTCAGGGTTCGAGTCCCTGCACCGCCACCAGATTGTCTGTACAAAAATTTTATGGGCAAAAGAATTATGGCCCTCGACTGGGGAGAAAAGAGGATAGGGTGGGCGATAAGCGATCCTTCGGCTACTCTGGTAGGCAAAAGAGGAATCTATCAGAGGGAAAAAGAGGGCAAGGATTTGGAATTTTTTAAAAGGCTGGCTTTGAAAAACGAGGTCAGCAAACTAGTAATCGGTCTGCCCCGCAACATGGATGGCTCTTTAGGAAAACAGGCCCAGAGGGTAGTTAAATTCAAAGAGAAATTGGATGAAAAGCTTACCTTACAAGTAAATCTTTTCGATGAAAGGCTTACCACCCAGGAAGCGGAAAGAATCCTGCTAAAAGGGGATATGCGTAGAGCTAAACGCAAAAAAGTAATAGATGGAATTTCTGCTTCTCTTATCCTGCAGGCTTATCTGGAAAGTAAAAGATCGAAGAATTCAAGTTAAGATTCTCACTGCCTTTGTAAATTAATTCTCTTTGAGCGATTCTTTATAATATTTACATATATCCTTAAACAAGGATCGGCTGCAGTGAGGCTTTCTGGCCACACATATTTCCCGGCCATATCTTATCAAGTGCAAATGCAATTGATATTTAAGTTGATCGGGGATGAGTGAGTTAAGCTTATCATGAGGTTCTTCGTTTTCTTTAACTAGACCTAACCGTCTAATGATCCTTCTGATGTGAGTATCCACTGGAAAGTAAGGTTTTCCTAAACTAAAGATTAAGACCACTCCGGCCGTCTTTTTGCCCACCCCGTTAAATTTTAGAAGCTCTTTTAAAGCCTCCTGGCAAGGCATAGTTTTTAAATAATCCAGGCTTAGGTTGCCGCGTTCTTTTTTATGGTAAGTAAAATTTCTTTTATCCGGGAAGCTTTCTGGTTATGAAGTCCCCCTACTTTAATAGCTTCAGCTATTTCCTTCTCTGCCGCTCTTGCTAGATCCCGGTTGGTGGAAAATTTATCCCTCAAATTTCGATAAGCTCTATCACGATTGCGGTCATTTGTATTTTGAGAGAGGATGGTTTTAATTAGAACTTCTAGTGGGGACCCTGAGGGTATCCAACTCTCTTGGCCGTATTTATTTTCGAGCCTTCTGGCTATTTCTAAATTTTTGTCAATTCCGTCCATAATGAATTATCAAATCCTACTTAAAATTCTTGTCGGCAGCAAATCTTTTGGTAACAAGCCGCTATGTAAAGAAATTGAAAAATACAAGCTAGGTTCCTATGCTTGGTTAAGGAGAGGAGTAAGATCGTGAAGAGCGAAGATATCGAAAAGACTTTGGAAGGCCCGTTTATACGTGGACACTTAAATATCTATGTTGGTAGTCAAGAGCGGAAAAAATTACTGAAACTTTTGCTAAGGGCTTGCAATAAAAAGAGTATATCCGCCTGTATCTTCGAAGCTATAAAGTATTACCTTACGAAAAAACAGGCGGAGGAGGAGGATTTAACTTCACATAACTAAGGCTACTACGATTGCAGCAAGCCCGCCCAAAAGCCCGATGGTGGCCATAGAGCTGGCTGAATTAATTCTACTTTCGTTTTCAGATACTCTTTCATCCAGTGCTTCTATAGCTTGGTTTAAAGATTGGACGGCCGAGGTATTCTCATCGATTGCACCTTTAATCTCTTCACCTAATCCGGAGTCTTTAATCTGTTGAATATCTTGTTCCAAGAGGTAGATCTTCTTTTTGTTGCTTTTTAGTTCTATCAATAGGTTCTTTATGGCATCCTTTATAGAAGTGACTTTGCCTTGAAGTTCTGTAATTTCCCCTACCTCTATTTGCCTCTTGATTTGGACTATCTGAGTAGTAGTAGTTTCCAATCTTGAACTTACGGTTTCTACCTTGTCTTGTAGCTTAGATATTTTGACCTCGCTATTTTCTACTCTTGACGAAATACCGCCTACGGTATTTCTAAGCTCCACTACCGCCGGCTGTAGGTTTTGCAAGTTTGAGGAAAGGCCGTCTACAGTATTTTGAAGCTTTTCTACTTTTGGTTCCAAGCCTTGAAGCGTGGCCACTTCACTTTTTACGTTTTCCTCCAGTATTTTAAACTGGGCTTCACTTTGCTCAACTCTAGTTCGAAGTGCCTTAATCAAGTCCTTGTTATCTGTGACCTGCTCAGATAATTGACCAACCGTTTTCTCTAAGTCCATTACTTTTGGTTTTAATTTTTCCAGTTCCTCTACCGTGGTGGCCATTTTGGTCAATTTGCCTTCCACCATCTTGTAATTGTAGGTAAGATCCTTGGCTATGTTTTCGGTGGTGGCAATGCGAGGTCGTAGAGATTCCACCTCGGTGGTCATCTTATTTTCCAGCTGGACGACCTCTACAGAGATGGATTTTATGGTATCCTGCAACTCTACTACCATATCCTCCAGATTGGTCACCTGCTTTTCCAGTTGATCTTTCGTCCCCTCTTGCCCAAAAGCTATGGTCATAAAGAGTGAGACTATTATCACCGCAATTATCCCCGTCATTGATGGGGCCGACATTCTTTTCTTTAACATACCGAATACCTCCTCAGTTTGTCCGGTTATTTGAAATATATTATAAGTAGCTTATCCCATAAGTGCCATACATTACATTATTTTAGATGGGCAAAGGATCGAAGGAATCGTGTTAACCTAAACTGGGAAATTTGGGGTGGTAGGCGGTGATAGGAGTTAGGTAGCCAGATGTAGGAGGTATCTTGTTGATCACCTTAATTTGGAACTTGCAAAAGCTTTTAAGCTCAATTATTATGAGTTGATAAAGCAAATCTCACAAAGGCAAACTATAACTGGTAGAAGCTGAAGGCTCAATAAAGCTTTTTGGGAGGTGGGATGATGAGGAATACCACTGCGGTAATCATAGCCACCGGTCAGGAAGGAGGAGCGGATTCTAAAGTCTCAAATTTTGAGAATTCAGTAACTTACACGGTGTTCGAAGTCGGCCCTGACGGGCAATGTGAAGAGAAGAAAGTCATGCATTCTCAACACTCAAACGCATCCGAAGCCGGCGGGATTATAAAGAAGGCTCTTTTAATAGTAAAGGAATCCCCGGATGTGGTAATTGCCGAAAGTTTTAGTTCTAATGTACTAACTACCTTAAAGTTGGCTGGTATCCAGTCCAAGTCTTGCCCGCCGATTTCAGCTCGCCAAGCTTTAAACAAATTTTATCAAGATGAGCTCTCTTCACCGGTAACCAGAACGGAGGCGGAAAGATCCAATCATGAGACCGGGCTCAGAGCTGATACGGGTGGGGGACTAATACAGAGATTGCTGAACGTCATGGGGGCAAAGTTGAACAGATGGCTAGATCATCTGGAAGAGCCGGAGGAACAACTTGCCTATATGGAAAAGAAATTACAAGAGAGAAGAAAGAAGATAGATCTTGCTATTCGGGATGTAATCGCTGATAGGAACCTTATCCAGCGCAAATTAAAAGAGAGCCAGGAGGAGATGGGAAGCTCTCTTAGGAGAAAATTAGAACAAGCCGACCGCAGGTTAGAGGTTTTGAAAGAAAAGAGGCAAGCACTTATAAAAAAGATGGAGAAGATGGGCCCGCGGATGGAGGAGCTCAGATCGGAATGGAAAGCCACCAAAGCGGAGAACAAAATTGCAGAAGCATTATATGGTTTGGAAGGTGATTTTGGCGATCTGGATTCAACTTTGGATCGCATTGAGGAAAAGATTAAAAAGAGAAAAGCCCTAGCTGATGCCTCAGCGGATATGATGGAAGAAACTTACCAAGATGAGGTTATAGAAATAGAAAGCGAAACCGGAGACTCGGAAGAAAACGGGAAGGAGTAGGTCTCAAATCGCCCTTCCTGTTTGAGCCAGCAAAAAACCTCTATCGGGCTTGCTGCCTAAAAGTTAAGTCCGTGATGATTCCCTCTCCTTAATTTATTTAAAAAACCGGGACTTAAACCTCACAAGCATCACATTTTACCACCTTGACAAGGTTTACCGGAATTGGTATTATTTTAGCAGCCGGTAGTGGTGAGTGCTAATGTCTGCTGAAGGAAGAAGAAAGCAAGTCCTTAAGGGTATAATTGATCATTACATAAAGTACGAGGAGCCGGTCTCTTCACAGATGATCATCGACGAGTATAACTTAGGGGTTAGTTCGGCGACTGTCAGAAACGATATGCACTATTTGGAGCAGGAAGGTTACATAGAAAAGCCCCACATCTCGGCAGGGCGGGTTCCCACTCAAAAGGGATATAGATTGTTTGTGGATTGGTTAATCGAGCTGAGCAAGCTTACTGAGCAACATTCATTTTCCCTAATGGAACGATTTAAGTATCAAAAAAGGGAAGTCGGTAAGCTGCTTCGCTATACCGCTTTCTTACTGGCCCAAATTAGCGGCTTTGTAGGATTTATTCTATCCCCCCGGTTGGGGGAAATGCGCCTTGAATATATTACTTTACTAAACCCTACGACCAACGAAACTTTACTGATCATCGGTTCTAAGCTGGGAATTATAGAAACTCTAGCCTTTCGCTCCTCTTTGGAGGAAGAGAGGCTCCAGAAAGTCAATGAAGTATTAAACGAAAGACTAAAAGGGCTAAAATTCGGTCAGATAAAGGAAATGGCGAGTTTGGAAGATGAGGATGGTTTGTGGCATGATCATTCAATACGCGAATCTTTTCAATTGTTGCAAAAGCTGATAGACGAGAAGGTGAAGCAAAGGCTTTATATAGAAGGAATTCTAAACCTGCTTACCTCGATGGATGGTACGGATCGTGGGCTGGAAGGTTTTATAGCTCTTATGAAACTGATAGAAGATAATCATAAATTCTCTCAAGTTTTGATGGAACAAAGAAACGGTGGGGAGGGGACAGTAGTTTCTATAGGCGATGAAAATCCGGCACCGGAACTTGCCAATTACAGTGTAGTGACTCTGGATTACTTGGATTCAGGTATTTTAGGGGTACTAGGGCCACTAAGGATGGATTACTCTAAAGCATTTTCAACTACTAAATATATTGGAAACCGTCTGGAGGCAATACTCTCTATGTCCTGAATCCGCAGCTTTGGAGATTTCATCAATTGCTAATCATAGGAGAAGGAAAGGAGATTGAAAGATGAGTGGGAAAGTAAAAGATAAAAAGGAAAACCTTGAAGAAAATAAGGCAGAAGAAAATAATGAGAATGGATCAAAGAAAAAGGATCTGGAGGAGAAGTTGGCTAAAAAAGAAGAGAGGATCGATCAGTTAGAGGAGAAGTTAGCTGAGCAGGAAGAAGAGTTAAAAAATTACATAGAGCGTATAAAGCGGATCCAAGCGGATTTTGAAAATTATAAAAAGAGAGTCCGAAGAGAACAGAAGGAGAAAAGGGAGAAAGTAGAGGATAGGTTCTTACTTAACATAATACCTATCTATGATAATTTGGAAAGAGCTTTTAGAAATTTTGAGCATAATAACGACAAGGATTCGTTCATAGAAGGAGTAGAGAAGATATTCAGTCAATTTGATTCCTTTTTGGAAGATGAAGGTGTAGAACCCATAGAATCAGAAGGTGAACGTTTCGACCCTAAAAAGCACCAGGCTTTAATGACCGTAGAAAGTAACGTGGAGCCGAACACGGTAGTGGAGGAGTTCGAAAGAGGTTATATGCGAAACAGTCAGGTGTTAAAACCTAGTCGGGTCAAGGTCAGTAAAAGGAAACCTAGTGAAAAAGATAAATCTAAAGGTGAGAAAATGAGGAGGGATGAGTAAACAATGGCCAAGGAAAAAATTTTAGGAATTGACTTCGGAACAACAAATTCAGCAGTGGCAATAATGGAAGGTGGAGATGCGGAAATCATAACCAATGCCGAAGGGCAGAGGGTAACTCCCTCGGTGGTAGCCTTTACCGATGATGGGGAAAGGGTAGTGGGGCAGGTGGCGAAAAGGCAGGCCATTACCAACCCTGATCGGACTATTCAATCCATAAAAAGAAAGATGGGAACCGACCATAAGGTAAAGATCAAAAAAGATGGAAAAATGGAAAGTTTCACTCCGGAGGAGATCTCCGCCATGATCCTTAGGAAGCTTAAGAAAGATGCCGAGGACAAGTTGGGGGGTCAGATTAGTAAAGCGGTGATAACCGTACCCGCTTACTTTAACGATTCACAAAGACAGGCTACTAAGGACGCCGGGAAAATCGCCGGGTTTGAAGTTGAGCGAATCATAAATGAGCCTACCGCCGCCTCCATGGCTTACGGTCTTAATAAAAGCGAGGATCAAACTATCTTAGTCTATGACTTGGGTGGGGGTACCTTCGATGTCTCCATCTTGGAAATAGGTGAGGGAGTGTTCGAAGTGGTATCCACCGATGGGGATACCCAATTGGGAGGAGACGATTTTGACCAGAAGATTATGGACTGGCTCCAGGATGAGTTTAAAAAGGATACCGGAATTGACCTCTCCCAAGACCCCGGCGCCATGCAGAGGTTAAAGGATGCATCCGAATCGGCCAAGAGGGAACTTTCCACCAAGAAGGAAACCACCATTAATCTTCCTTATATCACCGCCGATCAAAGCGGCCCTAAGCATTTAGAAAAAAAGCTTACTAGGAGCAAGTTTGAAGGGATGATGGATAAGCTCCTTCAAAGGACCATCCGGATAATGAAAAATGCTCTGGGAGAAGCCAAGATGGACTCATCGGACATCGACCAAATTGTGCTGGTGGGTGGGTCTACTAGAATACCCAAAGTACAGCAGCTAATTGAGGAAGTTATACCCGGTAAGATAAATAAGGAAATTAATCCGGACGAGGTGGTAGCGGTGGGAGCAGCTATACAGGGAGGTGTATTAGCCGGGGAAGTAGATGACATAGTATTGCTTGATGTTACCCCACTCACCCTTTCTATAGAAACTTTAGGAGGGGTAGCCACCCCGTTAATTGAAAGAAATACTACCATACCTACTGAGAAATCCAAGATCTTCTCTACTGCTGAAGATAACCAAACCACCGTGGATATCCATGTAGTGCAGGGTGAACGAAAGATGGCCAAGGACAAT
The DNA here is from genome assembly GCA_964443275.1 of uncultured Thermotogae bacterium. Taxonomy (GTDB): domain Bacteria; phylum Bipolaricaulota; class Bipolaricaulia; order CAYUCE01; family CAYUCE01; genus CAYUCE01. Next base: position 10,823 of record CAYUCE010000028.1, read on the forward strand.
AAGAGCCTAGGGAGATTCCAGCTTACCGGTATCCCCCCTGCTCCTCGAGGGGTACCACAGATTGAAGTCACCTTCTCTATCGATGCCAACGGTATTCTTTCGGTAACTGCCGAGGACAAAGGCACCCAAAAATCAGAGAGCATAACCATACAGGAGCCCACCAGACTTTCCGATGAGGAAATGGAGCGGATGAGACAGGAAGCAGAGGAACACGAAAAGGAGGACGAAGAACGGCTTGAAGAGGTAGAGGCCAGAAACGAAGCAGATCAGCTCATCTATTCAGTTAACAAAAGCCTCCGGGAGTACGGAGATAAGGTAAGTGAGAGTAAGAGAAGTGAAATCGAAGAGAAGATAAAAAATTTACAAGAGCTTTTGGACCAAGAGGCTGAAGTATCCGAGATACGGGAAGGTATAGAAAAGCTAACTGAAGCTTCCCATGAGTTAGCCCAGCAGGCGTATCAGCAATCCGCTCAAGGAACGGGTGGTCAGAAAGCCCAGACCGGAGAAGGTGATCAAAAAGAAAGCGGTGATGACTACGTAGATGCCGAGTACGAAGAGGAAGAGGAATAGTCTGAATTTGGTAGCTTATGACCAATCTAACTCAGTGAACCCAAGAATATATAAAAGTCTAAGAGGCGGTGGTATTTAGTGGCTAAAAAAGATTATTACGACATTTTAGGAGTGGACAAGGACGCATCATCGGAAGAGATAAAGAAAGCCTACCGCCGCCTTGCTAAAAAGTATCATCCAGATCTAAATAAAGACGGAGGTAGTGAACAGAAATTCAAAGAGATATCCGAAGCTTACGAAGTACTCTCCGATCCTGACAAAAGGGCTCAGTATGATCGTTTCGGTCATGCCGGTCCCGATCAGAGATTCGATTTTGGGGGCGGTGATTTCGAACGGGCCAGGAGCGCTTTTGAGGAGTTTGGATTTGGAGGGGGAGGGGGTGCTTTTGATGATATCTTTGATCTTTTCTTTGGTGAAGGCAGAAGAACCAGCCGGACAAGAAGGAAAAGAAGAACCAGCGCTCGACGGGGCGAAGATCTAGAGTATAAGCTAAGGATAAACTTAGAAGACGCTGCCAGCGGCACTCGGATGAAGGTTACCATCCCGCGCTATGACCAATGTGGGAAATGCGGTGGATCCGGTGTGGAACCCGGCTCCAAGAAAAGAGTCTGCCCCACCTGCAACGGACGGGGAGAAGTGGAACACAGGCAGCAGAGTATGTTAGGTAGTTTTATTAACATAAGACCCTGTCCTAAATGTGGGGGCCAAGGTGAGATAATCGAGGAACCGTGCACCAAATGCTCAGGCAGAGGCCGGGTGCGTGAAAAGAAGGAAATATCCATAAAAGTTCCTCCCGGGGTTGACAATGGCTCACGTCTCAGATTAAAGGGTGAAGGCAATGTGGGGACAGGAGGGGGACCGGCCGGAGATCTATATATAATAATTGAGATTAATTCACACGATATTTTTGAAAGAGAGGGCGATGATATAATTTGTGAGCGTAAAATAGATTTTACCAAAGCCGCTTTAGGGGGGGTAGAAAAAGTTCCCACCCTAGACGGTGAAGAGGCGCTAAAGGTTCCACCCGGCACTGAATCGGGGACTACCTTCAAGTTAAAAGAAAAGGGTATTCCCCATCTTAGACGCAGGGGAAGTGGAGATGAGTACGTTATCATTAGAATAGCGGTACCCAAAAAGTTAAACCGGAAGCAGAAAAAATTATTAAAACAATTGGAGAAAACAACCTAGCCGCCAAGTGTATAACATACCTACCTTTTAAAGGTAGGTGGCTAACCTTCTTTTTAACTTAACTAAAGCCTTTTTCCTGTGACTTATCTGATCTTTTATTTTGGGACCCAATTGGGCTAGCGTCCTATCATAGCCTGAAGGAATGAAAATAGGATCGTATCCAAATCCATGTTGGCCGGCCCTCTTTTTACTTATTCTACCACTTAATCGACCATGGGCTAGAATTAGTAATCGGTCAGGAATATATAAAACTGCTACGCTCTTGAAACTAGCTTTTGGCAGGTCGATGGGGGCAAGTAGCTCCAATAGTTTGGCAATATTTTCCTCATCCGACGCTTTAGGGCCGGCAAACCGGGAGGAATGAATCCCCGGCTTACCATTTAGGGCGGTGACTTCCAAGCCGGAGTCCTCGGCCAAAACGGGGAAGTTTGTCTTCTTTGAGATACAGAACGCTTTTTTTACTGCGTTCTCCGCGTAACTGGTTCCGTCCTCTTTTACTTGGTCAAAAGGAATATCCCTATAGGTAAGAAAGTGGTGACTGTTGAAAATCCTCTTTACTTCCGCAACCTTACCCTCATTTCTAGTTCCCAACAGAATTTTCACTTGTACACACTTCTAGCTAAACTCAACCCGGGCTGGCTATCTCCTCAACACCCTTAAGGTTTAAGGAGTCTGCAAAGTGACAGCTCACGTAATGGTCTGAACCATAATCTTTAAATTCGGGTTCCTCCTGACTGCAAACAGACTGGGCATAAGGACAGCGGGGATGAAAATAACACCCGGGGGGAGGATCGACCGGGGAGGGTACGTCACCTTTTAAGATGATCCTCTCCTTTTCTATATCCGGGTCGGCAATAGGGACTGCAGACATCAAAGCTTCCGTATAAGGATGCTTGGGATTATTAAATAGTTCATCATTTTCGGACATTTCAGCCAGTTTACCCAAATACATCACCGCCACTCGATCACTTATGTGTTCAATGACCGAAAGATCGTGAGCAATAAACAGGTAAGTAAGCCTAAATTCTGTTTGTAGATTCTGCAATAAATTTAATACTTGGGCCTGAATGGATACATCCAGAGCAGTCACCGGCTCATCACATATAATCAGTTGGGGGTCTAAAGCCAAGGCCCGGGCCACCCCAATGCGCTGTCTTTGACCTCCACTGAACTCGTGCGGATAACGTTTCATATGCTGGGGTTTCAAACCCACGGCTTCTAGTAGTTCCCTCACCCGCCTGTTTTTCTCCTTGCCCCGGGCGATTCTGTGTATAATAAGTGGTTCTCCGATAATGTCCCCCACGGTCATTCGGGGATTTAAAGAAGAATAGGGGTCCTGAAAGATTATTTGCATCTCTTTGCGCAATTTCTTTAACTCCTTTTTCCCTAAGGTAGTAACATTAAATTCTTCTGCCTGACCATTTCCAGTCTGGCTGAAGAAGTTTACTTTCCCCGCCGTAGGCTCTATTAGTCTCAAGATCGACCTTCCGGCGGTAGTCTTGCCACAGCCGCTTTCCCCTACCAACCCTAAGGTTTCGCCCTTTCGAATAAAAAAACTAATGTCATCTACAGCTTTAACGTGGGCCGCTACCCGGCGAAAAACCCCTTTTCTAACCGGGAAGTATTTTTTAAGTCCTTGGACTTTCAGAAGTACATTGTTCATAGCAGGCAAACTTTATCACCTCAAATCACTTTTTTTGTTATCTACATCTAGCATATCATTTAATCGTATAGCCAGCATCTTACCTGGTGATCGGGCTCTGGTTCAAATACCGGAGGTTCTTTTTGGGTACATATATCCATCACCTTGGGGCATCGGGGGGCGAAACTGCATTTGTTCTCCCAAGCCATCTCCAAGGGGTCGGGCACCACTCCTTTAATTGGTATCAGTTCTTCTTTTTTGATACCGATAGAGGGGATAGATTCCAATAAGCCCTTAAGATAGGGATGTTTAGGGTCATGGAATGTATTGTGAACATCGGCAGCTTCTACGATCTTTCCCAGATACATAACTACCACGTCTTCGGCTATCTCAGCTATTACACCTAAATCGTGGGTAATCATCATTATAGACATCCCAAATTCTTCTTGCAGACCGAGCATCAATTCCAGTATCTGGGCTTGTATGGTTACATCTAAGGCCGTGGTGGGTTCATCGGCAATCAACAGGCTGGGGTTACAAGAGAGGGCCATGGCTATCATCGCTCTCTGGCGCATACCGCCGCTTAGTTGGTGTGGATACTCATCCACCCGCTGTTCGGGGAGGGGCATGCCTACCTCTATCAGCATTTCTATGGCTCTCTTGCGAGCTTCCTTTTTTCCCACCTTTTGATGAAGTCTTATGGCTTCCATAATCTGGTTCCCTATGGTATATACCGGGTTAAGGGAGGTCATTGGTTCCTGAAAGATCATGGCTATCTCATTGCCCCGGATGCTGCGCATCTGTTTGCCCTTTGGGTTAAATTTGGTTAGGTCCATCAGGTTACCATTTCGGTGATAGATTATCTCCCCTTCCTCGATTTTCCCCGGTGGTATAGGCACCAGCCCCATGATAGATAGGGCGGTAACACTCTTTCCGCAGCCGCTTTCCCCTACCACTCCTTGGGTCTTTCTCTTTCCGACTTGGAAGGTAACCCCATCTACAGCCCTGACTACCCCTTCTTCTGTATAAAACCAAGTTTTTAGCTCTTTTAACTGAATCAATTGATCTTCTATGGGCAACCTGAATCCTCCTTCTTCTAGAGTTTAATTACTATCTACTGGTCCTCAGCCAACCTAAATTTAAGATTGTAACCTTATAACAAGGATAATAAAAGCCCCACCAGCATAAATCCTGCTGCGAGTAGACTGGTGGTTGTTCTCTTCGGATCGCTTTTTTCTTCTCGGCCGAAAACAGTGTGACTACCCCCGCCCCCGAAAGCTCCTCCCAACCCTGAATGCTTGCTCATCTGGAATAATATAAGGGTAACTAAAGCCACACAATCTAGGACAAAGATTATCTGTAATATTGAATTTAACATAAGGGATCTATCCTCCTTATCTTAACCAGATTATTATAGCAGGATCAAATCCACTCTACAAATTCTTGTAAAAAAATTGCTTGATCCCGGTCGATCTATCTCCGGCTGCCTAAATTTCATTAGATGTAATTGTAGTGCGTACAGAGGAAAGTTGCAAATTTTTCTCTTCTCATTCAGCTAAACGCGGCCCGATGCCTACATGGATCGATTATGTCTAAAAATTTATATTATGGGTATAATCTTAAACAAGTTATCAAGATCAAGTAGCCATTTCCCCCCAGTTGGATCTCTTATGATAATTATGCTCATATACGACTTGGGTATCGGTAATTTAATGCTAATCAAGATATAAAGCGACCTGATGAAAATTCCGGCGGCAAGGATGCCTCAACCCTTAGATTAATACAGATTCCCGTAGTTATTTTCTAAACAACCAAAGAAAAAAATTTATTAAAATAGTAAGTCCCAGACTGATCAGAATCGAAGTTCCCAAAGGAAAGTGAAATTTAAACTGCTCTCTCCTTATTGTAATATCGCCGGGTAGCTTGCCCAGGAAGGAAATTTTATCCTGGAACAGAAAAATTAATCCCAGTAAGGATAAAAATCCCCCAAAAATCAGAAGAAATCTTCCCATATCTTTATAAAAAGGCATAATACTTTTTGGATTAATCTGGCTATCAAACTGATAAGTAACAATCTCCTGTCCGATTATTATTATCTCTATAAGCCCTTGGGATTTCAATGAGCTTTCAGGTTAGGAGATGGCTTTCACCAGAATTTTCCGATCGAAGGGCTTGAAAATGTATCGCTTCTTAACTAAGATGAGTTCGAAATGGTGTTAGAGAAGGTAAAAAAAGCGGTAGATTGGGTCTTTGGAGATACCAATGAACAGAAGTTAAAGAAGCTTTCAGTTCACGTTGACCAGGTAAATTCCCTCTCTAATGAAGTCTCTACTTTTTCTGATGCCCAGCTGAGGGCAAAAACCGACCAATTTAAGAAACGCTTGTCAACAGGTGAGTCGGTTGATGATCTGCTTCCGGAAGCCTTTGCCGTGGTACGGGAAGTGGCCTCCCGCCAGGTGGATATGCGCCCCTTTGACGTTCAAGTATTAGGGGCGGTAGTCCTTCACCAAAGAAGAATCGCTGAGATGAAGACCGGTGAAGGTAAAACCTTAGTGGCCACTATGCCCGCCTACCTCAATGCTCTGGAGGGCAAGGTTCATATAGTAACTGTAAATGATTATTTGGCCAGAAGGGATAGAGAATGGATGGGACCTATCTATGAAAGCTTAGGCCTGGAAGTCGGTCTTATCCAGGAAGAAATGGACATCGAGGAAAGGAAAAAGGCCTACCAAGCGGATATAGTCTATGGAACTAATAACCAATTTGGTTTCGACTATTTGCGCGATCACATGGTAACTTCTCCGGAGCAGAAGGTCCAGACCAGCTTGGATTATGCCATTATTGATGAGATCGACAATATATTAATCGATGAAGCTAGAACCCCACTTATCATATCCGGTTCCACCTCGGATTCAGACAGAATGTATAAAAGGGTTACTAGGGTGGCCACTAGGTTCAAAAGGGATAAAGACTTTGAGGTTGATGAGAAGGCCCGTCAGATAACCCTTACTGAGGATGGGGTGGTCAATGCGGAGAATATTTTCTCCGTAGATAACATTTATTCGCCCGAAAATATTGAGCTTTTGCACCATTTGGAGCTGGCCTTAAGGGCCAGATGGCTGTTTAAAAAAGACCAGGACTACATAATTAAAGATGGCCGGGTAGTTATCGTGGACGAGTTTACCGGCCGGTTAATGGAAGATCGCCGCTATTCTGACGGCCTACACCAGGCTTTGGAAGCAAAGGAAGGAATGAGCATCCAGCGTGAAACCCAGACTTTGGCCCAGATTACTCTCCAGCATTTATTTTTGCTTTATGATGGTGTCGCTGGAATGACCGGAACCGCCAAGACTGAAGAGGAGGAATTTGAAGAGATCTACGGTCTGGATGTAGTAGTTGTACCTACCAACAAGAGGCTTATCCGGGACAATCGCCTCGATATCATATTTAAGTCCAAAAAAGCCAAATATAAGGAAATTGCCGAGGAAATAGAGAAACTGCATGAGAAGGGCAGGCCGGTTCTGGTGGGGACAAATTCCATAGAAAAATCGGAAAGGCTCTCCGGGATGTTGAAAAAGAGGGGATTAGAACACCAAGTCTTAAACGCCAAGCATCACCAGAAGGAAGCTGAGATAATTAAGGATGCCGGACAGAAAGGTTCCATCACTATTTCTACCAATATGGCCGGACGAGGTACGGATATTAAATTAGGTGAAGGGGTGGCCGATATTGGCGGTCTTCACGTTTTAGGGTGCCAAAGGCATGAGAGCCGCAGAATTGATAATCAGCTCCGGGGACGAGCCGGGCGGCAAGGGGATCCAGGTTCTTCCCAGTTCTTTGTATCTTTGGAGGATGACCTTTTGCGCCTATTTGGAGGAGAAAGGTTAAAAAACATTATGGAAAAGCTGGGAATGGAAGACGGTCAATCGGTTGAACATGATATGCTCACTCGGGCCATAAGAAGGGCTCAAAAGAAGGTAGAAGAGAGAAACTTCCAGCGCAGAAGAAGAGTGTTGGAATATGATCAGATAATGGCCCGCCAGCGAGATGCGATTTATAAGCTTAGAGATCGTTTCTTGATAAGTGATACCGAAGGTAGACAAGTTGCAAAAGAAGGTAATTGGGAAAGCTATTTGGAAGATATCCTTTCCGGTTATACCGATACCTTAGTTGAACGCTATCTATCAGGAGAGGAAAAGGACTTTGAAGGGTTAGAAAAGGAGGCGGGGGAATTTCAAAATGCTAAGTTAGAGACTCCCAAACTAAAGAATTTAAATGAAACGGAAGCTAGAGATGTGTTAATGCAATTTTTAGTTGATAACTATAAGCAGCAGAAGGAGAACTTAAACGGTAATTTTGAAAAGGTTGCTAAACTTATGATGCTCAAGATTATCGATGAGGCTTGGCGCCGGCACCTTTACCTATTGGATGATCTTATGGGGGGCATCGGGTGGAGATCCTACGGGGGTAGTGACCCACTGGTAGAATTCAAAAGGGAATCATTTAGGCTATTCCAAGAGATGCTAAAGAACGTAGAGGTTGAAGTAGTTAACTACCTTATAAAGCCCAAGTTGCAGATGAGAAGTGCAGAGTACGAACGCAAGCAGGATTTTGACGACTTAAGTTACAAGCATCAACCGGTAAGACAAGAGGTTAGTGACTCTAGTCAAGCCGCCAAACCTACAAAACAAGAACCACGGCAGGTAGACGATGAACCGGGCAGAAATGATCCCTGTCCGTGTGGGAGTGGCAAGAAGTATAAGTACTGCTGTGGAAAATAAAAATGATCCCCACTCTTGACATATACCGCATTTTCTGTTAGAAGTCTTATAGTCTTATAATCAGTACAAAATTGGAGACAACGAGTATGAAAGAGAAAATAGAGAAACTTCGCAAGATGGGTTTGACGGTTACCATGCAAAGGTCCATGGTGCTTGAACGGTTGGTAAAAGCAAACCAACATCTTACCGCTGAACAAATTTATGAAGGCCTAAACGACAAATATCCTCACCTTTCTAAGGCAACCGTTTATAATAGTTTGGAAGTCTTCAAAGAAGCGGGGGTCATCCAGGAGCTTATTATTAAAAAAGGTAAAGCACATTATGATCCCAATCCCACCCCTCACCTCCATTTTCACTGCTTGAAATGCGGTAAGATATATGATTTATCTTCTTCACTGTCCATCTATGATCAGGAGGAAATCGAGGGTCATAAGGTGGAAAAGGTTAAGGCCTGCTTCTACGGCATTTGCAAAAATTGTTTGAATAGCTAAAGGCTCAGGTGCGGATGCCGGAGCTTCCGGAAGTAGAAATAATAGTCAGGAAATTAAGGAAGTTTGTTATCTCAGCCCAAATAGATGAAGTGGGGGTACTTGATAAGGACCTAAAGAATGAAAATCTTAAATCGCTGGTTGGGAAAAGCTTTACAGGGATAAACCGCCGCGGCAAGTATATCTTGTTTAAACTAAACGGCCGAAAGATATTAATTGCCCACTTGGGGATGACCGGGAAGCTTTTTTGGGAAAGCGAAGAAGATCTCCTTGATAAATACTTGCGAGCTTTTTTTATATGTGACCAGGGGGTGCTTTCCTTCTACGATCAACGCCGCTTTGGGTCCCTTTTTATAACTGGGAGTGAAAGGGCTCTCAAACATTTAGGCATCGAGCCCTTATCCTCAAAATTGAGTAAAAACCGCCTTTACGCACTTACCTCTAGGTCCAGAGCGCAGATTAAAAACTTCCTCATGGATCAGAGGAAGGTGGCCGGTCTTGGTAATATATATACACAAGAAGTACTCTTTAAAGCCGGTATCCATCCCAAAAGAGAGGCAAGGGACCTTTCATTAAAAGAAGTCGGCTTAACAGTAGAGGCCATAAAATCTATTCTAAATAAGGCCATCAAGTTGGGAGGAAGTACCATTAGGGACTATGAAAGTGCTAAAGGCAAGTCAGGTGAATTTCAGAAAATCTTGCAGGTGTACGGCCGGGAAGATAAGGCTTGTTCTCTTTGCGGTCAGAGGGTAAAGCGAATCAAGCAGGCCGGTAGGAGTACCTATTTCTGCCCCGGTTGTCAACACTAAAAAAATTTTAATCCTCTTCCGGGTTTTTCTCATCCTGCCCATTGTCCGTCTGTTCGTCCTTATCCGCCGTTTTGCTTTTTTCCTTTTCTGAATCGGCGGAAATATCGGTTACCTCACTTTGCAATTCATCTGATGCTTTCTTAAATTCGCGCAGCCCTTTACCCAATCCCCTGGCCATCTCCGGTAGTTTGTTAGCTCCAAAGATAAGCAGGATAATTGCAAATATAATTATAAGCTCGGTAGGACCAGGAAAGCCAATCATTTTATCTCCTTTCTTGAGTTAAATTATGATATCAGTTTGTACAGCCGGCTGTCAAATAAGGTTACCTAAATTTCACTGCAGTTCCGTAGGCCAGGATCTCCGCGGCCCCGCCCATAGTTTGGGAGGTGGTGAATCTAAGGCTGACAATTCCATCTGCCCCCAAACTCTCTGCTTCTTTTTGCATCCGATTTATGGCCTCATCTCGGGCTTCGGTCAGCATACCCGTGTATTCTTTTATCTCTCCACCAATTACGTTTCTCAGACCGGCCAGGACATCCTGTCCCAAATGTCTAGCTCGGATGGTATTACCTCTAACTAAGCCAACCGTTTCACCAATTTCCTTGCCGGCGATCTTTTCAGTGGTAGCTAATATCATTTTGGCCTCCTTATCTTTTTTCGCCCTGCTTGATTTATTCTTTCCAATATATTATCACTACAATAAGTTAGAAAAACAACTTATTCCGATGCCAGTTAACTGTAGTTGATCAAAGGGCCTGATTGCCAAAACTTATTAATTCTCTTGTTTTAGGTGAATACTCTGATCGGTCATTTTAAACCGGGAAAAGTCGTAGCCTTGGTCCTTAAGACGTCCCTTTATATTATTTAGATTTTCATCAGAAAGCTGGGGAGTGCGGGATAAAATCCAGCCGTATTTTTTGCTGGGATGTCCTACTACCGCGTATTGGTAGTCAGAATCAAGATCTATAACCCAATAGTCTCCCGGGAACAGCCAGAAGCCCAAGATATTGAAGAAACTGACCTTTAACTTGGCATTGGTAGTTTTATCCACTATCCAAGCCCGCCCGGTGGCTTTCTTATGTTGGCCCTTCTTATTGTAGCATTTGTTTACCACCTTAATTTTTCCGTTAGGAAGCGAAGAGTAAGTGGCAGTAGTACCTTGCACACACTGTTTTTGAAACCAGGTGGGGATACTGGCGATTTCATACCAGGTACCGACATAACGGTCTACATCTAGGTGGTCGACAACTCGTGGTTGATCGGGTTCGGAACTATTAACCGTGATAACTACCCCTATAAAAAAGGCAATTACCATCACCCACAGCCAATTTTGGTCCAACATCTTCAATTCACCTCCAAGATGAAGTTATTCTTACCTTATTTATGCATTATTTTTTGCGAAATGTAAAGTTATTCTCACATGACTATTGACAATACTATAAGCGATCGCTATAATATTATCATGAAAATGAAGACGAAAGAAATAAGCCTTGGGGAA
>CAYUCE010000029.1:0-12515 GCA_964443275.1 uncultured Thermotogae bacterium
TGGCTAAAGACTTTGAATCTTATCTGAAGCAGGGTTCGGGATTTGCTTTCATGAAAAAAAGGTTATTGGGTGATGGTGCTACGGAGCTTGAAGCGAAGTAGACCCACCCCCTCCGCCACTTGGGAGATGTTAGTTTGTTTGTGGTGACATCCGAACGGAATTTGCTGGCTGCGTTTGAAAATTCCCTGCACTGGCCACCAGTTTAATTTTCCTCAGTGGACCGACCTCCTGCTTCTAAAGACTATCAAAATGCCTTATTGTGGTCAGAGATGGTATTTTTCTTCTCTTATTGATTTGACTTTTTTCATATTTTAGTTTAAGCTAAAATCACTTATTGTTATAATAGTAACGTTTTATGAGTAAATTGGAAATTAAAAACTTGAACTTGGCAATAAATAATAGAAAATTCGGAGAGGAAAAAGATTGCTCTCAAGATAAGCTATACAAGCTCGCTGGTTCACCTATTAATACAATTACCAAAATCGAGGTTGGAGATGTATCAAATCCAACTATTGATATGGCGAAAAAATTGCTGAATCTTTTAACGTATATGTTGGTGACCTAGTAAAGGAATAAGCATGAATACCTACAAAATAAAAAAATTGCACAAGTCAGATCGGCCCAGAGAAAAAATTGTTAAGCACGGTGTTGAATTCTTAAACAATTCAGAACTTTTAGCTGTTTTAGTGGGATCGGGGTACAAAGGGAAAAATGCTATCCAACTAGCCAAAGACATTCTCGTTAAGTATCACAGCAAAAACTTGCCCAAGCTAACTTATCAGCAGTTAGTTGACGAAAAAGGCATAGGCAGAGTTACCGCTTGCAGAATTTTAACAGCATTCGAGCTATCCAAAAGACTGCTTTTAGATCAAGACGAAGATGCTCTTGTTTTAGACTCCCCCAAAAAGGTATCCAGCCATCTCAGACAAATTCAAAATTACAAAAAAGAGCATTTTATTGGACTGTATCTAAATGCTCGCAATCAACTAGTGCGCCAGGAGACGGTATCAGTGGGAACTTTAAATGCGAGCTTAATACATCCCAGAGAGTGTTTTGAACCCGCTATTAAATACCATGCCGCTAATGTTATTTTTGCTCACAATCACCCTTCGGGTTCTTTGGAGAAATCATCTGAAGATGTCAGAATAACTCAAAAATTAGTCGCAGCCGGTGATCTTTTGGGAATTAAAGTAGTAGATCACGTTATAATTTCTAAAGAAGGTTTTATTAGCTTTAATCAAAAAGGATGGCTGTAAATATGGCCAAAAGCAATGACAACGATAAATCACTAGAGTCATGGATTTGGGGAGCGGCTTGCTCTATCCGCGGTGTAAAAGATGCCCCAAAATACAAAGACTACATTCTTCCTTTAATTTTTGTGAAACGTTTGTGCGACGTCTTTGACGATGAAATTGATCGTATTGTGCAAGACATGGATATTACTAGAGCAAAATCTTTTGGATTGATAGAAAATGACCAGAACTTGGTTAGATTTTATCTTCCTTTAAAGCCGGAAAATCCTAATGATTATGACAAAGGGAAAGACAAAAACACCGTTTGGTCACTTATTAGGAAACTATCATCAAATATTGGCGAAGATTTGACTACTTATTTAAGAGATATCGCTCGTGATAATCCTAGCTTAAAGGGGATTATTGACCGCATTGACTTTAACGCAACCACCCACGGTCAGAGAGATATTAATGATGATAACCTCAGTAAATTGATTGAAAAAATTAGTCAAAAAAGGCTTGGTCTTAAAGATGTTGAGCCTGATATTATTGGCAGAAGCTACGAATACTTAATTAGAAAATTTGCTGAAGGCAGCGGTAAAAGCGCTGGTGAGTTTTACACGCCAAAAGAAGTGGGTGTCTTAATGGCCAAAATCATGGATCCTCGTTCTAATATGGAGGTTTATGACCCTTGTTGTGGTAGCGGTGGTTTGCTTATTAAACTCCAGTTGGAACTGCTTAAGAACAACGGCGGCAAAAAAACTCCTCTCAAACTTTACGGCCAAGAGTTTATTCCCGGCACCTGGGCCATGGCACAAATGAACATGATTATTCACGATATGGAGGGCGAGATTGAGCTAGGTGATACTATGCGCCATCCTAAATTCATAGATCAGGGTTTAAAAAAATTTGACCGGGTGGTAGCAAATCCTATGTGGAATCAGGATAAAGACAGCTTATCTTACTGGAGTGAGGAGTTTGTAATTAATGATCAATATAACCGATTTCCTGGGGGGTATCCGGGAAGCAAAGCTGACTGGGGCTGGCTGCAGCATATTTTAACCAGTCTAAAAGGAGATGGCAGGGCGGCAGTAGTTTTGGACACCGGAGCGGCTTCCCGTGGTTCAGGTAATGTTCACACCAACAAAGAAAAAGAAGTGAGAAAATATTTTGTGGAAAAGGACTTAATCGAAGGGGTAATTTATCTACCGGAAAACTTGTTTTACAACACAACAGCACCGGGAATTATCATTTTCCTAAACAAAAATAAAAATCATAAAAACAAGATTTTTCTCCTTAATGCCTCCAAAGAGTTTGAAAAGGGAGATCCTAAAAACTTTCTGCCTGATGGGTCTATAGAAAAAATCGCTCAAACCTATCAAGAATTTAAAGAAGTTGAAAAGTTTTCTAAATTGGTTGATAAGGAAGAAATTGTTAATAATGACTACAATATTTCTCCTTCCAGATATATTTTTACCGGCGAGGAGCAAGAATACCGACCAGTTGGTGAAACCTGGCAGGAACTAAAAGAAGTCGAAAAAGAGGCTGAACAAGCAGATAAAAAGGTTGAGGAAATTATGGATAAATTGGGTATTTAAATTATGAGCAAGAATAATAAACTGCAAAAAATAGAAAACTTTGTCATCTTCAAGACAGATAAAGGCAAGGTAAATATTGAAGTATTTTTCCATAATGAGACTCTTTGGCTAAGCCAGAAATTGATGGCAAGATTGTTTGAAACAACAAAGCAAAATATAAGCCAACATCTAAAAAAGATTTTCGAAGAGGGTGAATTAGAGGAAAAATCAGTTGTAAAGAATTTCTTTACAACTGCCGCAGATGGTAAAGATTACGAAACAACCTTTTACAATCTTGACGCTATCATTGCCGTGGGCTACCGCGTCAATTCTCACCGCGCTACTAAATTTAGAATTTGGGCTACTAAAACTTTACGTGAATTTATCATTAAGGGCTTCGCGATAGATGACGAACGCCTCAAGCAAATAAAGCACTTTGGCAAAGATTATTTTGATGAGCTGCTGGAGAGAATCCGTGAAATAAGAGCCAGTGAAAGGCGCTTATATCAAAAGATTACTGACATTTATGCCCTTTCCGCTGATTATGATAAAGATCATCCAATGACAAGAGAATTTTTTGCTACGGTTCAAAATAAACTGCATTGGGCAATTACTGGTCAAACTGCTGCCGAAATTATTTACAGTGAAGCCGATGCACAAAAGATTAACATGGGTTTAAAAACTTGGGAGAATGCACCTGATGGCAAAATTCTAAAAAGCGATGTTTCAACTGCTAAAAACTACCTTAATGAACAACATATAAAAGAACTGGAAAGAATAGTATCTGCCTTTTTGGATTTAGCTGAAAATCGTGCTCAGCGAGGTATTGTAATGAATATGAAAGACTGGGTTAGGTTCCTAAACAAATTTTTAGCATTGTCTGATTACCCAATTCTTACAGATAAAGGTAAGGTGTCTGCACTGGAGGCCAAAATTAAAGCAGAAACATAATAGGAAAATTTAGAGTAGAGCAAGATAAATATTTTGAAAGTGATTTTGATAAAGAAGTAAAAAAATACTTGCAAGAGGGCAAGCAAAAAGAAAAAAATGGTAAAAAAGAAAAGCAAAAAAATTAAAGTAAAAGGAACAGAAATTGTTTTGTTTGAACAAAACAAAGAAGATTATATTTCTTTGACTGATATTGCCCGTTATAAAGACAAAGAACGCAGTGATTATATTATTCAAAACTGGATTAGAAATAGAGATACTATTGAATTCCTGGGTTTATGGGAATCGGTTAATAACCCTCAATTTAAATCCATCGAATTCGATGGATTTAAAAATAAAGCTGGCAGTAACAGCTTTTCTTTAACCCCTAAAAGGTGGGTTCAAGCAACTAAAGCCATTGGTATAAGAACAAAGCGTGGGCGTTATGGAGGCACCTACGCCCACAAAGATATCGCCTTTGAATTTGCCAGCTGGATAAGTGCAGAGTTTAAGCTGTTTTTGATTAAAGAGTTCCAGCGTCTTAAACAGCAAGAGATAGAAAGAGAAAAGCTTGGTTGGGATCTCAAGCGTAATCTGGCCGCAGTCAACTATCGCATTCATACTGATGCTGTTAAGGAATATTTAATCCCGCCCAAAGTGACTAAAAAACAGGCAAGCATTACATACGCAAGCGAAGCAGACATTTTAAACAAGGCTCTATTTGGTAAAACTGCTAAAGAATGGAGAGATGAAAACGAAGATAAAGACGGCAACATTCGAGATTATGCCAGCGCTTCTCAGTTGGTGTGCTTATCAAATTTAGAATCACTTAACGCCGAGTACATAAAAGAGGGACTGCCTCAGGGCAAAAGGCTAAAAAAATTAAACACTGTGGCTATTGTTCAAATGAAATCGCTTTCAGGGCTTAGTTCTCTTGATAAATTAGCCGATGGAAAAGAAAAAAATGACTAAAAACAAGCAAACAACACAATTTAAAAATACAGAGATTGGGAAGATTCCGGAGGAGTGGGAATTGGTAAGTATTTCTCAAATGGGTGAAATTGTTACTGGTTCAACACCGAGTACTAAAAAGGAAGAGTTTTACGGAGGTGTTTATAATTTAATTTCTCCTGCAAATTTAGACAATGGGAAATATGTTAAAGATGCACATAAAAAACTTACGAAAAAAGGGTTTGAAGAAGCTAGATCACTTCCCAAAAATTCTATTTTAGTAGGGTGTATTGGGAGCGTTGGAAAACTCGGCATGACTTTTGATGATAAATCTGTAACAAACCAGCAAATTAATGCAGTTATTTGTCAGAAAGATTTTGATTCAGACTTTATTTATTACCTTTTTTTAAGCTCAAAGAAAATATTTCAACAAAGAGCAGTAAAAACAACTGTTCCAATTCTAAATAAAACAAGATTTTCTAATATCAAACTACAGACACCTAGATTACAAGAACAAAAGAAAATAGCTTATGTTTTAACTGCTGTTCAAGACGCAATCCAAAAACAAGAGGAAATAATAGAAAAAACAAAAGAGTTAAAAAAGTCCCTGATGCATAAACTGTTCACCGAAGGCACCCGCGGCGAGCCGCAAAAACAAACCGAAATCGGCAAAATCCCGGAAAGCTGGGAAATTGTGAAAGTAAAAAAGGCTTTTATCTTTCCAAGGAAGCCCCGATCTCTAGATTTATCTAAACAAACAACTATTCCTTTTTTACCAATGGATTCTTTGTCAGAAGTAGAAATGTACCCCGATTATATTGAAAAAAGAACCCCAGAAGAAATAAAAAGCGGAACCTACTTTGAAAAAGGCAATCTTCTCTTAGCCAAAATCACACCTTCTTTTGAAAACGGCAAACAATGTATTGCAAATATCGATAATGGGTTCGGGTATGCAACAACAGAAGTTTGGGTAATTGATGATGAGCTAGAGAAGACAAAAATAAAATATCTGTATTATCTCTTGAAACAAGGTACTATTCGAGATAAGCTAGCTGATAAAATGGAAGGAAGCACGGGTAGGCAAAGGCTGCCAAAAGAGGTTCTAAAAAACATGAGAATACCCCTTCCCAGTTATAAGGAGCAAGAAGAAATTATTAATGTATTTGAGTCTCTAGATAGTAAAATTCGGCCTAGGCAAGAGAAAAAACAAAAACTTGAAGAACTATTTAAATCCCTTCTCCACCAACTAATGCGAGGAAAAATTAGAGTTAATAATTTGGAGCTTGAATTATGAAACTTAGGAAAATTAAATCCGATTTGAACAAATTAATCAAGAAAGGAGAAAAGTTATATTTAGCGCTAGTGATTAAAAATACGCCCGACTTAAGAAAGAGGTATCAAGAAGGAAATGGAACTTCATTAATTAAAAAATTACCTGATTTCTCCGAAGACTATCAGGAATGGTATTCAGAAAGTGTTGTGCTTATAAAACAGTTACTTCCATCTCGGGTGGATGATTTTATTGATTATTACAGACCAAGGTATAAGAGAAGAAAGGAAGATATTACTTACGAGAATTATACGATATCAGATTGTCTGTATGGTTTAAGCGTTACAAAAGGTGTGGATTGGAATAAGCAAGAAATCGCCGGTCCTTCAGCCGCAATACCAAAATTTAAACAACAGCTCGAGATTGTAAAATCTTTAAATAAAAGATTTGAAAGTACTCTCTTCGATATAGGGAAAATAGTTCAAGCAGATTTGTTTGATAATGAGCTGGAAGCAGCTGAAGAACTTGGTAATAAAGGATTTTTTAGAGGCGCTGGTGCAATTGCTGGCGTGGTTTTAGAGGGTCATCTCAAATCAGTTTGTAAGAACCATAATATAACCATAAGAAAAAAAAGACCAAAAATATCCGACTATAATCAATTATTAAAAGATAATAAAGTAATTAATGTAGCAGAGTGGCGGAAAATACAATATTTAGCTGATGTAAGAAATCTATGTAATCATAAAAAGAATAAAAAGTTAACAAGGTAATTAAAACTTTATTTTGATGACTAAACCCACCGCGCACAAAACAGGATCTAAAATACGCGCATGATTTGAGGTGGAGCGTAATATCCAGACAAGAGGCAGAGGAGGGGCAGGGATTTGGAAGTGATGAGGGTTCAGTAAGGAGTAGAGCTAAATGAGCTCCTTTATGTCGGGCCATATTGACAAGGTGCTATAAGATGTCAACTTAAGTGATAGAATATTGACAAGTTTGAGAGAGATGTCAACATAATGGAAATTGGAAAATATATAAAACAATCCCGGGGTTATAAATCATTCATCCCTGAAAGGTTCCCGCCTGAGGCCCTTTCTTTTCTTGAAAAAAGAGAAGTTGTCAGCCTGCTCTCAAGGGCAGATGTCCTTATGGGTAAATGCCCGAAGAGTGCATGAAATAAGCGGATTTTCGAGGCAGGGGAGTTATAATCTAATAGATACATTTGTGGAAGAAGGTATATTGGTCCAGCGAGGAGAAAAAGAGTATGGAAAAAGCTATGTCTATCAGGAATATTTGAATCTTTTTGAGAGCAAGGATTGACCTATGACTAAACCAACCGAACACAAAACAGTCCAAAATAAAATCCTAAAATACGCCAAGGAAATTGGCTGGGATGTTGTTTCCCGCTCGCAGGCGGAAGCCCTGCGCGGGTTTACCGAAGATGGCTCCATTCGCAGCCGGGCCAAAAATGCCTCTTTATCTTTCGATAATCTTTTATTTCAAAAAGTAAAAGAGTTTAATTCTAACTATGTCCAATCTCAGCAAGAATTAGTGAGTCAATTAAGTTTACTGCCTCCTAACATCTTTGGCAATCAAGAATTTTTGCAATTTTTGAAAGGAGAAAAGACATTTTTTCATGATCAACAAAGCAGAGAACTCAATCTTAAACTGATTGATTTTGACAATATTGAAAACAACGCTTTTCAAGTAACCGAAGAGTATTATTACTTTAACGGCAAGCACGGCAATCGCGAAGATATTGTCTTTTTGATCAACGGCATACCTATTTTAATTATCGAGTGCAAAAATGTTACTAAAGAAGAGGCATTAAGCATCGGCATCGATCAACTGGGTCGCTACCATGAAGAAACTCCGGAGATGTTCGTTCCCCAACAGGTTTTTAGCGTAACTGAGGGGTTAGGTTTTTCCTATGGTGCAACCTGGAATTTAGTCAGAAGAAACATCTTTGATTGGCGGGGGGATGAGGTTGGTAAGTTGGAGAACAAAATAAAAACATTTTTTAGCAAAAGGCATGTTTTGGACCTAGTTGGAAAACATATTATGTTTGCTCAAAAAGATGAGCAGCTACATAAATACATCCTCAGGCAACATCAGCAAGAGGCGGTTGATTTAGTGGTAAACCGGGCCCTTAACCCAGAAAAAACTCGAGGATTGGTCTGGCATACGCAAGGAAGCGGTAAAACTTTCACCATGATTAAATCTGCCCAGCTTCTTTTTAAAACTGCCGAAGCAGATAAGCCCACCATTCTTTTAATGCTGGACAGGAATGAGCTAGAAGATCAGATGCTTAAAAATCTGGAGATGCTGGGAATGGAGAATGTTAAGCAGGCCAAAACTATTGATCATTTAAATAAATTGCTTAAAAAGGATTTCCGTGGTGTGATTGTGACTATGATTCATAAATTTCAAGATGCTCCCCAAAACTTAAACACCCGCTCCAATATCTATGTTTTAATCGATGAGGCTCATCGAACAACTGGCGGGGACTTAGGTAATTATTTAATGGCAGCGATTCCTAACGCCAACTATATTGGTTTTACCGGTACGCCGATTGACAAAACTGATTACGGCAAAGGGACTTTTACAATATTTGGGACTGATGATAAGCAAGGTTATTTGCACAAATACTCCATTTCCGACAGTATCCGCGACGGCACGACTTTACCTTTGTTTTATGCGTTGGCTGAGAATGAGTTTTTGGTACCCAGGGAAACATTAGAAAAGGAATTTTTGCAACTGGCTGAAAGTTATGGAGTAAATGAGATTGATGAATTAAACAAAATATTAGAAAGAGCAGTTAACACCCGTAACTTTCTAAAAGGAAAAGAGCGAGTAGATAAAATTGCTCGATATGTTGCCGAGCATTATCAAGAAAATGTAGAGCCAATGGGTTATAAAGCATTTTTGGTAACGGTGGATCGAGAAGCCTGTTCAATGTATAAGGACGCTTTGGATAAATATTTACCGCCGGAATATTCTGACGTTATTTATTCACCTAACCACAATGACCCAGAAAAATTAAAGAGATTTCATTATGATAGTCAAAAAGAAAAGCAGGTTAGGCGCGATTTTACCAAGTACGATCAATATCCCAAAATTTTAATTGTTACTTCTAAGCTTTTAACCGGTTTTGACGCCCCGCTTTTATATGCTATGTATTTAGATAAACCGATGCGGGATCACACCTTGCTTCAAGCCATTGCCCGGGTTAATCGTCCATACGAAAACAAAAAGCGCAATATGGTCAAACCTCACGGTTTTGTTCTTGATTTTGTCGGGATTTTTGACAAACTGGAACAGGCCCTGGCTTTTGATAGCGATGAGGTTAGGTCGGTAGTTAAAGATATAGAACTTCTTAAACGGACGTTTAAAAGAAAAATGGAAAAGGAAGCGTCCCCTTATCTGCAGTTGGTGTCAGATAGATTTGATGATCATGATGTTGACGTGGTCATAGATTATTTCCGGGAAATTGAAAAACGCAAAAACTTTACTAAGCTTTACAAAGAGATTGAAATGCTGTATGAAGTGATTTCTCCTGACGAATTTTTGCGTCCATTTATTAATGATTATAAAACTTTGTCTGCTATATACGATGTGGTTAGAAATGCTTTTAGCAAGAAGATTTATGCCGATAAAAATTTTCAAGAAAAAACTAATAATCTTATTCAAGAAAGAGTCGGGTCCTATATTGCAGATACCCAGCGGGATTTTTTCGAAATAAATGAGCAGTCTTTGGACAGGATTAAAAGTCAGAAGGGAAACGATAATACAAAGGTAATTAATTTAGTTAAGAGCATTCAAAGGAAAGCCGAGGAAGAAAGTAATGATTTGTTTTTGATTTCTTTAAGTGAGAGGGCACAAGAGATTATAAATCTATATCAAGAACGCCAAGTAACAACCAAAGAAGCTCTAGAACGATTAGTAAAGATTTTTCAAGAAGATATCGAAAGAAGGCAAAATCAGAAAAAGAAAGGTTTAACTTCTTTTGAGTATTATGTTTTACGATTACTTAAGGAAGTGCATATTTCAGAACCAGATGATGTTATGCCGGTTATTGCCGATAGTTTTAGAAAATATCCTCATTGGAAAAATAGTGTTGCTGCGGAAAGGGAACTAAGGCTGGAAATTTATAAAGTTATATTCCCAAAAGTTAAGGAGATGGAAAGGGTTACATCCTTTGTCGATCATTTATTTGAAAGACTTGATCAGACTTATGAACCCAAAAAATAATATCTGGAAAAGTAAAGAAGAGTTTAAAGAGCAAGTATATATATTTGCCGATAAACTTGAAATAGAGATAAAAGGTTTATATATCCGCCCTATGAAAAATAAATGGGCATCATGTTCCACTGATGGGAACCTTAATTTCAATAAAGAGTTGCTAAATATGAGCAAGGATATAGGTAAATATGTAATCTTTCATGAACTGCTTCATTTTTTTATACCAAATCATGGTAAACTATGGAAAAGCTTAATGCTGGCGCATTTGGGGGATTATAAATTTGTAGAAAAGCAGTTGAGCAATTATGAGAATTTGTCGCCAAACTCCGCAAGGCTGGTTAGAAAGAAATAAAATTATCAGAAACACGGGGTTAGTCCGCCGCGAGTGATCAAGCGGCCGCCACGAGTTCGAAATTGATAGTTAAATTATTGAGATTGCAAAAAGCGACAGATGGATATATAATTTTGGGAGATAAGCGGGCATAGCTCAGTGGTAGAGTGCCAGCTTCCCAAGCTGGATGGCGCGGGTTCGAATCCCGTTGCCCGCTCCAAGGAGGTAAATTTGCGAGGGCTTATCAAGTTTGTGGGCACTTTTGGTATGCTGGCCACCCTTGGGTATGTGAGTTTAAGTCTTTTTATTTCCGGAGTAGCTGTTTTAGCAGCTTTCTTGGGCATCTTGTTGGTGGCTGTGCTTTTGCCTTCGGCTGCTATATCTGGATTGGCCCATCTTCTAAGTTTTACCAGATCAGAAGTGGAAATCGAATCTGACTTGCGGTCGGAAGGGAGGGTTTGTCCCCGGTGTGGTGGTCCGGTGGATAGGAAGGCGGTTATTTGTGAGCGTTGCTTTGAAGATTTGGCCACTAATTGTCCCCACTGTGGACAGATTGTGCGGACGGGGGCAAAACAGTGCCCCCGATGCGGGATTCGGATTCCTTCAAATTTAACCACCTAATTTTTTATTAGCCCGGCTGTTGGTCACCTGTTCAAATCTCCAAATTACCCATCACCAGGGGTTTTTCCTTGCAATCTTGTGTAATTTACTCTATAATTAATTTGGTGTTATCTAAGTGAGCCTCATTTGGGGAATTATTATTCTTCTGATTTTAACGGTATTGTCTGCATTTTTTTCCGGTTCGGAGACCGCTCTTACCTCTATGGGACGCCACCGTCTGAAATTCCTGATTAAAGAGCATAAAAACAAGCAGGGGGGACTTAATACGCTTCTTAGCTCCCCTCACAAGCTTATTACCACTATCTTGATAGCCAACAATTTCGTCAATATTATGGCTAGTTCGGTGGCTACGTTACTGTCCATACAACTTCTTCCCGAGCTTTCCCGCCCGCAAGCGGGATTAATAGCTACCCTATTTTTAACAGTGTATATCCTTATCTTTGGTGAGATTACCCCCAAGAATTTAGCCAAAAATCACGCGGAAAAGTTTACTCTGGCAGTAATAAAAATTATTCATACCTTATCTATACTTCTTACCCCGCTTATCCAGCTATTTGGCTTAATTTCCAGATATATTATTGGCATATTTGGGGAGGAATATAAGGAAAGAGAACCAATCCAGGTAAGTGAGGACCAAATTAAGATGCTGGTTCATGAAGGGGAGGAAAAGGGGCTATTCGATAAGGACGAAGGTGAGATGATCAGGAGGATATTTGCCTATGATGACTTGACATCCAGGCAAGTAATGGTCCCCCGCACGGAAGTTAAGGCGTTAGAAGTTAATGTGCCCATTGAGGAGGCCAAACAGTTTGCCGCCGAAACCGGCCATTCAAGATTTCCCGTCTATGAAGGGAAAATTGATAACGTAATTGGGACTTTGTATACCAAAGATCTTCTTAGAGTAAACGATGGCAGTGGTGTTAAACTTAAAAGTTTAATCAGGCCGGCTTATTATATACCCACTACGAAGCCGATTAATGATCTGTTGAGGGATTTCAAGCGTGATAGACAGCACCAGGCTATAGTAATAGATGAGTACGGAGGAATGGCTGGTCTAGTTACTTTGGAGGACGTCTTGGAAGAGATAGTAGGTGAGATCGAGGATGAGTATGATAAGCCTACAAATTTGATCAAAAGGATTTCCAGTGAGGAATTTTTAGTGGATCCAGGTACGGAAATCGATCAGATCAATGAAACGCTTAAATTAGATCTTCCTACTGATGAAGGGGTCACCATAAGCGGTCTCATATTTCACCGCATGGAAGACATACCCAAGGAAGGGGACTCCATTCAGGTGGGGGAGGCAATTATTGAAGTAGCGAAGGCATCGGAGAGGGAAATAATTGAGGTGAAGATAAGGAAAA
>CAYUCE010000029.1:12615-21496 GCA_964443275.1 uncultured Thermotogae bacterium
GCCAAAGTCACTTATACAAATACTTCTGACCAACCGCTTGATTCGGTTTACTTTCTTTTAATTCCCAATTACGGCAAAGAAAAGAACCCCTATCTGGACGATGCTCGCATTGATGAATCCTACTGGAATGGGTTTGATCCAAGCTGGCTTACTGTAAAGTCCGTTAAATCCGATTCACTAGCCTTAGATTATAACTTAGAAAAGATACCCCCTTATTTGCAGACCTATTCCTTAAAGGATGTTCTGCTGGAGGTTAACTTGCCTACTGAGCTGAAAGCAGGTGAAGAGATTACACTGGATTTAGAATTTGAGACTAAATTTCCTCATACCTTGAGTGGTGATCAATCTTACCATCGCGGGGTCTACACCTGGCGTTTCGGTTGGCATCCTATAGCCGTCCCGGCCGAAAATCTAATCGATGGCCAATATATATCAGAAAAGAAGCCCTATTATAAGTACGAAATACCGGCCGGACGCTTCCAGGTAAACATAAGCGTACCTTTAGACTACAGGTTGGCCACCGGGGCTGATGAAGTAAAGGAAGGAGAGGAAAGCGAAGGTTGGAAAAGCTATTCCCTAACCAACAAAAATCCTATCCGTCAAGTCGCCCTCCACATGGGGAAAGGGTTAAACAAATACCTGCTGGAGGGAGAGATTCCCATAGAAGTTTACTACATGAAAGGGCATGAAGAGGAAGCACGCTTGTTTGCCACCTATGCTCGAGACATTCTAAATTACTATCAAAATCATTATGGTACCTATAGCCGCCAGAGGCTGGTGATTGCCGAGGCAAATACCAGCGGTTACTTTGGCCTAGCCGCCGATGGGTTAATTATTTTGGGCAGTTCCTTCTTTAAGGATAAGGACTTAACCGTTCCTGGTTTGATGAATCGCTTTACAGATTACGTAATCGCACATGAATTAGCTCATCAGTGGTGGGGCATAGGGGTGGGGGTGGACTTTAACGCTCAAAACTACCTTTCTGAAAGCTTTGCCGAGTATCTTTCCATAACTTACTTTGAAGATAAGTACGGCGAATACGAACCTAACTTGTTTAAGTTGCAAAGAAAGGGCCTGCTTGAGGAGCTGGTGGAAAATCGATTGGGCTTTTACAATCTCCGGGAACACATGGTAGAACTACCTTATTTGGAAGTGGTTAAGGACCGGTTTGATGAAGCTATTATTAAGCCACTGAAAGATGTTAAGTACGGCAATTACTCTAATGTCAGAATCTATAACAAAGGTTACCTGGTCCTACGCTCCTTAGAAGGTGTGGTGGGTAAGGATACTTTAAACGAAATCCTCAACATAGCTTGCGCAGAGTACAATCATAAAATAGTGACTACAGCGAATTTTAAAAAACTAGCCGAGGAAGTTTCCGGAACTGATTTAACCAAGTTTTTTGACCAAAACCTGCGCTCTCCTTATTCTGCCGATTATGGGGTAAGAAAGTTGGAAGTTAAAGAGACCGCTGATGGGTATGTAAATAAAATCCACCTTATTCACCAAGGGCAGATTGACTATCCGGTACCTGTAGTTGCGGTCACCAAGGACGGTCAAAGTAGTGAGATCACCTGGGATCCCCAGGTGGGAGAAGTAATAACCTTAGAAACAGAGGAGCCAATCAGCGAGGTGAAGGTGGATCCAAAGAGCATGTTTTTAGATGTAAACCGTTTGAATAACTATTATCCGCGGAAGTTTAAGATAATTACCAACGGAAAGAACGCTTTACCTCTGGATTCTTACTTGATGAAATTCGATCCATTTACTCAAACTCTTCAGGGTGGCTTTCTATGGCACAGCTGGCTGATTGGGAATAACTGGGCAGCTTTCACCCAATATTTGAGTAGAGGTTTCTCTATTACCGGGATAATAGGTACCAACGGCAGAAACCTACTAGGTAGGCTCACCATGGATATCGCCCGCTATTCCCATCCGTCTACCGGATCGCCGGCCACCTATTGGGAGCCTTCCACGGAATATCAGCTTTCATTTACCAGGGATTTGACAGGTGACCAGGGAATAACTAACTATCTAAGCTTTGATTTTAAAAGACAGGAAACCATAAATTATAACTACACTACAAATGCCGAGCTACTTGTCGATCCATTCAGTTTTAGCCGGTTTACCCTGGCCGGAGTTAGCAAAATTAGAATTTTACCTAATATATCGGTAGATACCGGGATAAAATTGGGGTTTTCATTCGGCCGGCTTCCTCGCAGTTTAGAATTTACCCTGGATGAATTGGAAAGTTTTGGGCGATGGATAGATAAATACACATGGAAGCCTTATCTGTTTCCGGGTGAGGCAAAGTTATTTGGAAAGCTTTCCTTGAGTTTTCCGCTTCAGCGGGAAATGGGTTATTATGTGGCCAATCTGGCCAAGATAGATACCGTTGAGGGGGTTTTCTTCTTAAAAGCCGGTTATACTGGCTATCGCCTTTCGGACTTTAGCCTGGATGATTTAAAAACCGAGATTGGAACGGAGTTTAATCTGGCCGGTACTTCTTTTGGGGGACTTTTTTCGGTAAACCTGCGGGTAGGCTATGCGTATCCGTTGACTGGGATGGAGGAAAGTGCTAAAGCTGGGGTTCCCTATATAAGCTTTGAAATCCCGTTTTTGTAAACTTAAACAGCATGAAGATAATCCGCACTATAGAAGAGACCAGAAAGATAGTAGCCAAAAGGCTAAAAGCTGGGGAGAAAATAGGTTTGGTCCCTACTATGGGCTATTTTCATGCTGGCCATCTGCGATTGATGGAGCGGGCCAGGGAATCAAGCGATTTTTTGGCAGTAAGCCTTTTCGTAAATCCTACCCAATTTGGCCCAGAGGAGGATTTAAAGTCTTATCCGCGCGACTTTGACAGGGACAGGAAACTTGCTCGAAAGCAGGGTGTGGACCTGCTTTTTGCCCCGGCCGATGAGGAGATGTATCCTCGAGGACCACTAATACAAGTATCGGTAAAAAAACTCGCCGATACTTTATGCGGAGCCAGAAGGGAAGGGCATTTTTGGGGAGTACTGCTCGTGGTGGCCAAGCTATTTAACATTTTCCGGCCGGATATTGCTGTCTTCGGGCAAAAGGATGCCCAACAGTTATTTATAATCAAACGGTTAGTAGAAGATCTAAATTTTGATATTAAGATCATCGCCTGCCCCACGGTACGAGAAGAAGACGGGCTGGCTATCAGCTCTCGGAATAAATATCTAACTTCCAAACAGAGGGAGGAAGCATCCGTCTTATATCGATCATTACAGAAAGCCAAGCAGCTTATCCAAGACGGGGAAAGGGAAAGTTCACATATAATAGGTCAAATGGCCGATTTAATCCAAAGAGCGGATTGTCAAATAGATTATATCCAGATAGTGGAAACTGAAACCTTTCAACCTATTGAAAGACTGAAAGGTCAGTTCTTAATAGCTTTAGCAGTCTATTTCGGTCAGGCCAGACTTATTGATAATATGATTATGGAAGAGGAAGATGGGGAATTTAAAGAGGTGGAAGCGATTAATTGAGGGAGTTTATAACTGAAAGCCGGGAGGAGACAATTCAGTTGGGAAAAAAATTAGCTAAAGCGGTTTCTCCCGGAAGACCCGTTGCTTTGATTGGCAAGCTGGGAGCCGGAAAGACTACCTTTGTAAAGGGATTAGCAAAAGGTTTGCAAATAGAGAGCCAAATTGTCTCCCCCACCTTTTTGCTAATTAAGGAGTACACAAGCGGCAGATTGCCTCTATACCATATAGATGCTTATAGAATATCTGATCCCCAAGAGCTTTCGGAGGTAGGCGTCGAGGATTATCTATTGAATACCGAGGGGATCACGGTGATTGAATGGGCAGAGAAGGTAAGGGAGATGTTGCCTCCCAACTGTATAGAAGTAAAGATCGAGATTATGGGAAAAGAAAGAAGGAAGTTTACCTTTAAGAATTTCCAATTTGAATCAACGAAAAGTGCCATTTGCTCATAAACTAAAACTTAGTATAATATATCCGAAATATACGGAGGATTTATATGATAGAGGATAATTCTAAATTTTACAGTCCTACCAAAGGAAGGATGGAATTTAGGGAAGTCATCGAAGATCTAGTCCTTTCCATGAATGAAGCCCCTAATGAGCGCTATGAGCTAGTTGTGGGGACCGATTCTCATTCCCCTCCGGGGATAGGAAAGGCCGATTTTGTGTCGGCGATTATAATCCATAAAATTGGCAAGGGTGGACGTTACTTTTGGACCCGAACCCAGGAAGATGATATCCACAGCTTGCGGCAGAAGATATATAAAGAGGCTACCTTATCCTTTCAACTGGCCCGCAGGCTAATGGAGGAATTGGAGTTTCATTCTCTTCTTGAATACAACTTGGAGATACACGTGGACATCGGTGAAAACGGCAGGACTAAACAGATGATTGATGAGGTAGTAGGGATGATAGTGGGGTCCGGTTTTGCGGTAAAGACAAAACCCGAAGCCTACGGTGCATCTTCGGTTGCTGATAAACACGCATAAGTTACCTTTTTAAACCAATACCAAATTAGCCATCCTCCCATCTTTTGTCTTTCCCGCCATAGGTAGGGAATGGCCTCTGCGCCATTCCGGCACGTTTCGGTTGGGCACAGAGGCCCAACCCTACGTTTTTATGATATGCCAGATGTAGACAATGGCCTCTGTGTCATTCCCAAGGTTTTCGTGCGGCTAAATAGATACGCAAACTTTTTAGCAGTTAAATATGTTTTGTTATACTGAAGATTTGGTGGATTTAACCAGTAGTGGGAGATTAGACTATTTATCCTATTTGAGTTTGAGGTCATTCAATATGAACGCTGAAAGCAGAGAGTGAATATTGGAGAGGTGCTGAAAATGGAAACCCTAATAATCGTTCCTATATTCAACGAAAAAGAGCACATATTTGAGGTAATCTGTAAGATCAAGCAATTTAAAGATGAAACTTGCGATATACTGGTTATAGACGATGGATCGGATGATGGTAGTACGGAGTTTATTCAGAACATTCCCGGTATTTTGACCCGCTTTCACTCTAGAAATCAAGGTTATGGAAAGACATTGATCGAGGGGTTTACAATTGCCATTGATAATGGTTATCGATATGCACTCACCATCGATTGTGACCAGCAGCACCAGCCTGCGCTCATACCGAAGTTTATTCAAACCATACAGGATAAAGCAGTAGATATAATTTCGGGGAGCCGGTATATAGATGGAAGCGCAAAAGAAGTTGAAGTGCCTAACCAAAGGAAGGCGATTAATCGTAAAATTACCCGTAAGATAAATGAGTTAACCGGCTATGGGTTGACCGATTCATTTTGCGGTTTTAAGATCTATAAAGTTTCCTCTTTAAGGAAATTGGAGCTTAAGGAAGAAAGCTACGGAATGCCGCTTGAACTTTGGATTAAAGCTCATAAGGAAGGGTTAAAAGTGGAAGAAATTCCGGTACCCTTGATTTATAAAGAACCGGATAGGAGCTTTGGTCAGGATTTGGATGATCCTGAAAAGAGGTATAGGTATTATTTGCAAGTTATGGAGGAGGCGCTATGTTAGACGTTTTAGTGATGGCAGCCCATCCGGACGATGCCGAATTAAGCACCGGGGGAACAATAGTTGCCCTTAAGGAAAAGGGTTACAAAGTGGGGATCTTGGATTTAACCGATGGTGAACCTACCCCTCGGGGGACCCGAAAGATTAGATTGAAGGAAGCAGAACAGGCCAGAAAAGAGTTGGGTATAGATTTCAGGAAGACCCTCGATTTGGACAATAGATATCTGATGGACTCCCGGTTAGCTAGAGAAAAGGTGGCCGAAGTTATGAG
The DNA here is from genome assembly GCA_964443275.1 of uncultured Thermotogae bacterium. Taxonomy (GTDB): domain Bacteria; phylum Bipolaricaulota; class Bipolaricaulia; order CAYUCE01; family CAYUCE01; genus CAYUCE01. The sequence continues at coordinate 18,437 of CAYUCE010000029.1, forward strand.
GGAACAAAGGCCAAGTATAATCCTTTCTCACTACCCGGGTGATGTGCATCCTGATCATGCTGCGGCCGCTCGGATATGCAAATACGCCCGATTTTACGCCAAATTGACCAAAACTGAAATGTCCGGTGATCCCTACTACCCTCCGGTTTGGTTTAATTTTTATGCTATGCATCTTAGGAGATTTTTCAAACCGTCTTTTATTATGGATATTAGCGACAGTATGGAGGCGAAAATGAAAGCGGTCCGATGCTATCAATCTCAGTTTGGCTCCTCTATGGAAGAGGGGGGATTCGAAGATTATATACGAAATATTAATAGAATGTGGGGATCAAGAATTGGGGTCAACTACGGCGAACCATTTTACTCTCCCGAGGAGCTGGGCTTGAAAGGGATAGAGGACTTGGTCAGGTAGTCCGGGCTTGTAGGATTGTTTTTAAACTAGGATAAAATATTTATAAGCTATGAATCCGGAACCGAGAATTCCAGAAGAAAATGGCGAATATGTTTTCTCTTCTGGAAACGGCGATATACCTTCTTGTTTAAAAGATAATGCCCAGAAGTTAAGCCAGGTAGACCAAAAAATTGGTGGGTGCGACTTCCAACTTTTAAGGAATTCCCTGCGTGAGAAGATCCTAAAGCAAGCTTGTGATTATTCCAATCAAGAGGCGAGAGGGGGCCAGAAAATACTGGCTACCGGGCATCAGCCACTTTTTTATCATCCGGGAATCCTGTCCAAGGAACTTACCTTGGAGAAATTTAACGGTCAGTTTGTCTGTATTAATTTCTCGGTGGATACGGATGTTACAACGGAGATAAGTGCGAAGGTTCCCTTCAGAAGGGAGGGACGTTATCTTACGCATCAGTTGGTGTTAATTGACAATTCCCAAAAGTCCGTATTTGCTAAGCTAAAAACTCCCTCTTTAAAAACCATAGAAAACTTTGCCCAGATGGTTACAGAACGCCTGAAGTCCCTAGAGAATAATAAGATTAAAAAATGGGCAGATCAATTCTTACAGATTGCGATGGATAATGGGGAAAACTACTCCAACTACCGAGATTGGTTCGCGTTTTCCACCCGGGACTTTCTTAAATCAAATTATCTACAACTTCCCATATCCCAAGTTTGGGAGACCGAGGAAGCAAAGCTTTTTATCGCCGATATCCTGAATAGATATGAGCAATTTAGGAACCATTACAATCAGGCATTGGAAGATTATCAAAAGAAATACGGAAATTTACCCGCATCCAAACTTACCCGGGGAGAGCTACCTTTTTGGACCGTAAGTGCACATGGGGAAAGAGAGAAGGTTTTTGTGGACGATTTAGAAGGTAGTGGGAAGGTAGGAGAGACTTTACTTTACCCTCGGGCAATAACTTTGACCCTTTTTTGCAGGCTTTTTCTGTGCGATTTATTTATCCACGGGGTAGGGGGAGCAAGATATGAAAGTGCTACTGATCAGATTATTAAAGGTGTCTATCGGGTAACACCGCCCAAATATGCTTTCATCTCCCTCACTTTACACTTGCCGGAACCGAAGCCGAAGGTTCAAAAAACGCAAAGAAAGAACTTAGAAGAAGGTTTAAGAATCCTGGAAGAGAATCCGGAAAAATACGCTCGCTGCCCGGGGATTGGTGAAGAGGAAAGGGGAGGGATTCAAAGTCTGCTGGATGAAAAGAATGAGTTAGTTGGTCGGTTGAAATCAAATAATGGTCATAACGAGGAGGTAATTGAAAGGTTAAATCTGGTAAATAAAGAGCTTGAAGGGATGCTTTCCGACATTAAAAGCGATTGGGAACGGAAATTGGCTGAGCTGAAAGTGGCTCTTCATGATAAGAGGATAATAGAAGCCAGGGACTATCCTTTCTTTTTCTATCCCTTACAGGAGATCAAGGGGATAGTTGACCATATCTTCAGATAAGTTCGGAGTACTCTTCAATATTTTCTAACATTTTCTCTCGTTCAAAAGCCGCCAACTTATTTATAAGTAAGTCTAGGTTTCCCTCCAAAATCTCCTCTAATTGATAGACGGTAAGTTCTATTCGATGATCGGTAACTCGATTTTGGGGGAAGTTGTAAGTTCTTATCTTTTCGCTTCTCCTTCCGTGGCCTATTTGATCTTTTCGCTTTTCACTTCTTTTTTTCTTTTTTTCTTCCTCCATCTTTTCTTTTAGCCTGGCTCTTAGGATGCGCATCGCTTTCTTCCGGTTTTTGTGCTGTGAACTTTCATCCTGACAACTAACTGTTAGATCGGCGGGCAGGTGGGTGATCCTCACTGCCGAATCGGTGACATTAGCATGCTGTCCGCCCGGCCCGGAGGATCTAAAAGTCTCTATCTTAAGGTCATTAGGATTAATTTCCACTTCTACCTCCTCGGCTTCCGGAAGGACGGCAACCGATGCCGTGGAGGTATGGATTCTACCGGAGGACTCGGTGTCTGGCACCCTTTGTACTCTATGTACCCCACTTTCGTATTTTAAGTTTTTGAAGGCGTTCTTTCCCTCTGCGGCGAAAATTATCCTTTTAAATCCCCCTCGGGAGGTGGGACTAGAGTCCATCAGCTCAATTTTCCAATTCTTCTCTTCTGCGTATCTGGCATACATCCTGAAAAGATCAGCAGCAAATAGTGCAGATTCCGCGCCCCCGGCTCCGGCTCTGATTTCCATTATGGCGTTTCTTTTGTCCAAGATATCTTCAGGTAATAGTATTTCCTTTATTTCTTCGGTTAGTTTATCTCTCTTTTTTTGGTTGTCTTCCAAATCGCTTTTGATTAACTCCTTCATTTCGGGGTCTTCCTCAATGGTTAGCATGTCTTCCTCTTCACTAATTTCCTGTTGGAGTCCTTTTAGCTTTTTATACTTTTCAGTTATTTTTTTAAGGGAAGAATATTGCTTGGACAGTTCCTGGTAGCGGTCGCTATTTATGACTTCCGGGTCCCGCATTAGCTGCTCTAAATCTTTTTTCTTTTCGATAAGAGTATCTAGCTTGTTAATAATGTCACTCATTTTACCACCGCACCAATTTAAGTGAATAGTAAGCTTTGATTCAACCACTTGGGGATA
>CAYUCE010000030.1:0-2789 GCA_964443275.1 uncultured Thermotogae bacterium
CTAAACAAGAGAGGTTAAGGAGCATCTTTTTTCCTTTCCCGGCTTTCTTTGGTTCCTTGATCTTTAGCTCCTCTACGCAAGGCTTGATCTTTTGGTGAAATTCTTGGGCTAGCTCATCCTCACGCTCTTTTAACTTTTGATTAATCGCTTCTCTTTGCTTTTCCTTGTATATGTAGGCTTGCCCTTCGGGCATCGAATCCATTCTTTTTCTAAATTCTGCTATTTCCTCAGATTCTAAAGAGATAATCTCAGCTAGCCTTTTCTTATCATAAAAGATCTGAATCCCATATTCCTGTTTACCTTCTACTCTTGAGAGTTGTTCAAGTAAATCATCGTATTCTGAATTAAGCCAAGATTTTACTACTTGCCGTGAGCTTTTACCCTCCATTTCCTTAAATATGGTATCAAATCTGGCTGGAATGATGGTCCCAAATTCCTCCTTAGCGCAATCTAGGACATTTTGGTGAGCCTTGATCCACTCCTTTACCTGTTCCTGGTCCTCTGACTCATAAGGCTGGGGGGGCGAATTATGGACGATAGCACATATATCTTGATTCGGTATTGAATAGACTCTATTTTTTTCGATACCTATGTTGCCAAAATCAAATCTCTCTCCTGAGTTTGCAATACAGTAAAGGTAAAGCCCTTCAGTCATTTGTTCAGTTGGTGCAGATTGGGGAATTTCTCCATCAGTTATTTCTTTCCGGTTAATCTCCTCCTTAGAGCGAAGTGGATCCACTATTTTTTCAGTTTCCTCAATTTCAGTCTCTATCCCTTTTACTATCGCTTCTCTTACTGCCTGGTGGATATAGTCCCTAACATGGGGAAGAAAGTTTTCCCCAATTAACTCTCTTGTCAACTCCTCTATTTCCTCTTTCCATATAGAAAGCTCTTTTTTGATAGCTTGCTTAAGTCTTTTTTTAAGTTGCTTTTCTTTCAAATTATACCTCTTCCTGCCATCTTTCAGGGTTCGCAATCTTATCTATTACATCTTCCACTATGTCGTTTAAGCCATCACGGGTGGACTGAACGGCTTCCACAATATCTTGTTCGGCTTTTATTTCCTCGATTGCTTGATCCATGTCCATTAAGGTCATCCCCAATTTGTTTATCTCTTCATCGTCAAGCCTTCCTGATTCCATCCTTTTTAGGGCTTGAAGTCTCAAAGCATCCCTTATTATCTCCACCAAGGCCACTACTAGACTTAGGAGCCCTTTCTTTAAGTTCTCTTCATCTACATTCAACACTTTGCTCATCGCAAATCCCCTAGTACAGCGTTTCACAATTGATTAGCACATTGATAGGAATGGCACAGAGGCCATTCCCTACATATGATGGTACCAGGAAACCCACATTTGGTGGTACCAATTAATTCGTAGGGTTGGGGCTCTGTCCCCAACCGGAAACCTTGATGGTACCAGGAAACCCACATTTGATGGTACCAATTAATTCGTAGGGTTGGACCTTTCGTCCCCAACCGGAAACCAACACCTCCCAACTATTTGTAAAATGATCCCTCAGGCCCAGATCTCATCCTTTGTACCCTCTTTTTCCAGGCCTTTCTCTTTCTGTTTGGCCCGGGCACTTTTCCAACCGCACCAAGGGCAACCACCATCTAAGAGCTCTTTTTTTATAACCGACTTTCCGCACTGAGGGCAGGTTTCTTTTCCACCCCTGGCCTCCTTCCAGCTTTTCGTTTTAGTATCTACCCCGCTGGGAAAATCTAAGCCGTACTCCGCCGCAGTTTCAAAAGATGCTAATGCTGCACGCACTTTTATACCTAGAAGCTCAACTCCGGCCACCGAAACTGCAATATCAGCATTTATTACCAATCCTTTATCCAGGATTAGCTCAATTACATCGGCAAGGCCTTTGGAGTTAGTAGTATCTTTTGTGGCTTGTATAGTCATTACTTTATTCGCCTCGCTTTCATTTTTGTACCTTTATGGAGAGTAACCCATTCTTAAAACTGGCTTCGGCCACCGGATTTAAAAACTCATCATCAGGGTTAGAGTAGACTATGGTTAGATGTTCTCCCTCATTAAAGGCTTCTACTTGTTGATCATTTAACGGGGATTCGAAGACATCAGAACTAATGTCGGTCAACCACCAAGAGAAGGTTATCGATTCCCCGGTTAATGGGTCGATACCCCATTCTTTGAACTCTAGAATTGGTTTCCCTAAAATTTTTTGAAAATGAGGATTTATAACCTTGTTTATGCGGCCGAGAACTTCACTATGTTTGTTGGTTTTAACAAAATTTGCCAATTCTTCAATTTGAGCGTATTGGTTTTGATAAATATATTCCAGGATTTTAATACTCGTACTATCTAATTTGGAAAGAAATCCAACTGATGGTTGGCTGGGTTCCCAAAGGTCCACTTCTTTACAGGTAGCCAGCAATTTGGCCAATTCCCTCTTGAGAAGAACTCTAACTTGCGGAATCCTGTCCAGTCCCAACTGTAAAACTTTAGGGAAATACTTCTGGGACGGGGTACTTCCACTGCTCCATTTCTTTACTGCAGGATAACTGCAACCAACTTTTTGGGCTAGGAGCCTTTTGTTGTCAAAATTTTCAAGCACTGATGTGGTAATCCTTGATTTAACTTCTTTTGGAAGATAAGCGGATAAATCTTTTATCTTTGGGGATACCACTTTACCCATTTCGAGCACCTTTAATTTTAATTATTTCGGTTGGGCACAGAGCCCCAACCCTACATTTAAGTCACATCGCCCTCATATTTAATTCACCAACATCCCTGCGTAGGGGATGGGCTCTGTCCCATCCC
>CAYUCE010000030.1:2889-14985 GCA_964443275.1 uncultured Thermotogae bacterium
TGTGCCCAACCGGAATCTTCTAAAGAGTAGAGGGTGAATCAATTTCTTTATGTCAAATAATTTTACCAAAATCCTGCCCCGCTATAAGAACACCATCGGGAAACTTCCGGGCCTTTATTACTGCCTAAATACTAATGGAAACATAATAGATTGGAATGAAGAATTACAAGAAGTATTTGGATATTCAACCCAAGAGCTATCCAAAATGCATTTCTCGAAAAGTTTTATCGAAGAGGACAGAGAAAAGATCCAGAAAGCAATCGAAGAAGTGCTAAAGGGAGGTAAAATTCAAGTAGAAGGGCGGGTGTTTACCAAGAAAGGAGAGGTAATTCATACCAGTTGGTATGGGATCCCACTTAAAGACCAGGAAGGTAACTTAATAGGAGTAACGGGGATAGGAAGAGACTCAACTTCGAACAAGAGGGCTAAGGAATCTCTTAAACAATCCTATATTGATCTAGCTGAGACGGTATCCAGAGTTTTAGGTATTTCTGATCCTTATACTGCTGAACATTCGATTAATGTAGCTACCATAGCACAAAAGGTCGGTAAACAGATGGGACTAAGTAAAGAAAGGTGCTTAGGCCTTTATATCGGCGGATTATTACATGATGTTGGCAAAATTGCCATCCCCCAGAGAATTTTGACTGAACCGGGTGATCTCTCCGATGAAGAATGGGCTCTTATTCGCTCCCATCCCAGACGGGGTTATGAAAAAATATTAAAAAAGACTCCTTTTCCCTGGCCGGTGGGCCAGATGGTTCTATACCATCATGAAAGGCTTGATGGTTCCGGTTATCCTGATGGGCTTGAAGGCGATGAATTATCAATAGAAGTGCGAATCCTAGGTTTATGCGATGTGGTCAGTGCGATGCTCTCAAGACGTCCCTACCGCCCCCCTAGGAACCGGGAAGAAGTACTTAAAGAAGTAAGGAAAGGCGCAGGTGTAAAGTATGATCCTGATGTAGCTCAAGTGATTCTGGAGAAAATCGAAAATGGAGAAATCTCCCTTGATAGACCCTGAGGTCCGATATACTGGATGCTCACTCCCGATTTTTATATTTGGGACAGGGCCTGGTCTAAATCTCTTATAATATCTTTGGAGTCCTCGATACCTACGGATAACCTTAAAGAATCGTCGGTTATCCCCGCGGATTCCCTTTCCTTCCTACTTAGTTGCTGGTGTGTGGTACTGGCCGGGTGGATAATCAAGGACTTTGCATCACCTACGTTGGCTAGAAGGGAAAGCAAGTCAACTGATTCGATAAGTTTTATACCCGCTTCCAAGCCCCCTTTAACTCCAAAGGTTAGTACCCCTCCAAAGCCGTTGGATAAGTATTTAGATGCAAGGTGGTAAGTAGGATGGTCTGTAAGCCCCGGATAGCTAACCCAGTCTATCCGAGGATGACCAGCTAGAAATTTAGCCACTCTTAACGCGTTCTGGCAGTGCTTTTCCATTCTTAAAGGAAGGGTTTCCAAGCCTAGTAGATTTAGAAAACTGTGGAAAGGGCTCTGGGTTGGTCCTAGGTCTCTTAATCCTCTGGCTCTCAGATTCTCTATAAAGCAAGCTTCACCAAATTCTTCCTGGAAGTTAAGTCCATGATAGCTGGGGTCTTCTTCTGTGAGATTGGGGAAATCTCCTTCTTCCCAATGGAAGTTGCCCGAATCGATTACTACACCGCCGATGGTTGTTCCATGTCCGTTGATCCATTTGGTGGTGGAGTGCCAAATTATATCCGCCCCGTGATCGAAGGGCCGGCAGAGATAGGGGGTAGCAAAGGTATTATCGACTACCAGGGGAATACCTGCGGAATGTGCTATATGTGATATGGCCTCCAAATCCGGTACTAGGAGTGCGGGATTTCCAATGGTTTCAAGGTGGAGGGCCTTGGTCTTTTCGTCTATCAGGTGGGCAAAACTTTCTGGCTCGGTTAACTTTGCATACTTAACTCCTATTCCATATCGGGGTAAGCTTTGACTGAAATAGGTTCTAGTCCCTCCGTAAAGGCTCGATGAGGAAACTATATTTTCTCCCTGTTGAGCTAGGGTGAAGACGATCAAGTTGATGGCGCTCATCCCCGAAGAACAAGCTAGTGCTCCTACTCCTCCTTCTAGTGTTGTCATTCTCTTTTCGAAGACCTGGTTTGTGGGATTCATTATGCGGCTGTAGATATTTCCTTTCTTCTCTAAACTAAATAGATCGGCAGCGTGCTGGGCATTTTTGAAAAGATAGGAAGTGGTCTGATAGATAGGTACTGCTCGGGCCAGTGTTTTTGAATCCGGATCTTCTTGGCCGGCATGCACGGCCAAAGTCTCGAAACCGTATGAGCTATTTTCTTCTTTGTCTGACATTATTAACCTCCCCTCTAATTTTGAAATTAGGTGAAAAAAGTTAGTTTGATAGTTACAAAGATATTACCCACAGTTTAACTTCGCTGCAAGATGATCTTCTTTAGTTATAAAGGTGGATAGGTTGGTGAGGAAGCAAAGTAGGGGTTAATTCTATTTTGTGTTACAACCAGGCCATTACCTTCTCGGAGAGCTTCAAGAGCATATTAGACATTATAATTCCTAGTAGGGCTCCGGTTATAACATCCGTTGGATAATGCTCACCCACATACAGCCGGGAGAAGCTAATTAGGGCGGAGAGAAGGTATATTCCAACTTGCAGTGGCACGAGGGGATAGAAATGAGCCATAAGGAATGCGATACTAAAAGAATCGGTGGAATGTCCAGAAGGAAATGAGTATTCTTGAACTATCTTCGATCTGAGATTGGAGGATAACGGTTTGGGACGGGAACGCTTAAAATAGTGTTTTATTGATAGAACTAGAATTTTGTTTATAAAGATAATGGAGAATCCGATTAAAAGTATGAAGAATCTTCTATTATCCAGGATGAATATGGACAATGCAACCATACCCCACAACCAGCCGTCCCCTAGGTAGGTAGCTGCGATAAAAAACTTACTAAACCTTTTTAGAAATCCGTTTTCTCGGATCCAGGTTAGGCTTTCCCGATCCCAGATAAGCAGCTTATTTAAAATATTTTGGCCTTGGTTTTCTATATCCTTAATAACTCTTTTCATATGAGAAGCTTTATTGATGTTCACAGATAGTTTATTTAATCAAGGCCGGTCCCTGGGCTCTCTTTACTTGATTTGAATTTCTTTGCTTGAAAGATAAAGGCCTCCAAGCGGGTCATCAGATTGGTATTTTTTTGACCGTCGAAGGTCAAATTAAGCCAAGGTAGGTTCCCATGGTCTTTTCTTATTAGATTAGAAGCTGCCCGGACCATTATGCCCGGCATGCATGAGAAAGGGGTAAGATTGATGATCCCATCAGCTCCCTTGGTTATGTAATCGATGGCCTTTCCTATATCTAGTACTGGCTCACCTCGGTAGGCTTCTTTAACATAAGGGTCGGACTTATCAACTATTTCCTGGATTGAGGGTTCATGAATATCTTTCTCTCCTAAGATCTTGGTGAAATACCTATCTATTTTCTTCTCATCGTATACCTGCACGAGTTTTTCAACCCAGGATTTCATGAAGGATAAAACTTGCCTTCTTTCCTTTGTATCCTGTCTCTTTTTTCTATTGGTGTAATAGAGCCATTCGGAAACCGGTGCTACCCTTGCCTCTCCTCCCAACTCCTCTATCTTGGTGACTATGTCCGAATTGCTGAAGTTATTGGTTCTAACGTAGAACTCACCTACCACCCCGATTAAAGGCCTTCTTTCATCTTTTGTTTGGATTTGATTAAATTTATTTACGCTGATTTTAATGGCTTCCAGCATTTTTTCAATGCCCCCTTCGGCCAGGCTATCTTGAATGAGCCTCAAGTTCTGCTTGTAAACCTTCTCCGTTCTCCCTTTCTTTACTTCGTAGGGCCTTATCTTCCAAAGCGCTTTCTGGAGTAGATCCACTGCTAGCACCCCGTACCACGCCGTCCGGCGAAATTTGGTTCCCAGGTCTTTCATAGTGTAGGAATCATAGGATTCAAGGGAGATCATATCTACTTTGTATCCTAGTTTTTCGAGGATTAACTTCTGGACGTTAAAGTATTGACCGAAGCGGCAAGGACCGGAGGAAGTGGGCATTAGGAAGACAGATTTGTCAGGGTCAAAATCCGGATTCTCCTTTATAAACCTTATAAATCCACCCGTAGTTAGGATAAAAGGTAAGCACTCCCCTCCTCTGGTATACCTCCTGCCGTATTCTAGATCCTTCTCATCGTACGGAGGCAGTATTTCCACTTTTACATTACAAAAGTCCATAACCCCTTTTAACGCATTGCAGTGATCGCTCATCCAGGGTATGTACACAACTTTATCTTGCTTGGCGGAGCGGGTGGCAGCGGGTGCGGTTTCTAAGGCTTCTTTATCCACGTAGTAACACCGCCTCTTTTTCTTTGGGTTTTGGGTAAGTTTTACGGCTTGAGGAGAAGGCCAGTGAATCCAGGAAGGCTTCACATCTGGTCTTAATCCCTGCATCGGCAGAATGTTCATCCAGCTCCAGATGTAGATGGGGCTCGCTGGCCAGCATTTGATTGAAATAATGGATAATAAAAGAGTCCGGACCGCACATAAAGTGGGATAGATAAACTCCGTATAGATGGGGAGTATTCTTTACCAATTCGGAAGCGGCTAGAATTCGCTTCCCATAATTCCAATGCATAAAGGAATATTTGGATATATCAACCTGACTTAAATCCAGAAAGTCCATGGGAATGGGTATTACTCCTAGCTCTCTGAATTTATCGGGTACACCCAGGTTAATACCCAAATCGCCCCCGTTATAGGAACGTGATATGATGACTATACCTTTCCTTTCCTCATTTACCAGCTGTAATAACTTTTGACCAGCTTCCAGACATTTTTGTTCAAATATTTTTTGCTCTCCCTGGGCTTCCTTGATCGCCTGGCTTACCCTTCTTTTCGAACAAGAGAGATTTGCTCCTAATTGAAAAAGTTCATTCCTAAGCTTCGTTTCATTATAGAAATGGAAAGCATCTTGGATGACTTCTATCTGCAGCCTTCTAAAGTTAAATTGTCCATTGGCAATATAGGGCATGCCTTGTATAAGCGGGCAATTTTGGTTGACTCTAGTCCGCAGGCTTTCAAGGTCTTGATTAATCATTGCTGGAAGGAAAAGATAATCAATATCACAATCCATTAATTTCCTTACGTGTCCGTGTACTATTTTGGAAGGAAGGCAAGTTAGAGAGGTGGCCCCCTGTACCGAGGTGGTTACTATGTCCTTGTCTGTTTGCGAACTCAATACCACCTGGTAACCCAACCTTCTAAAGTACTCTGACCAAAATGGGAATTTATCCCAAAAGAGCAAAACTCGTGGTATACCCACTTTCCCTTTTAGCTCATTTTTTGCTTTATAATAGGTCAAACCATCTATATCGATTTCCTTTTCGTCTCTATCCCAAAGTAACCTTCTCCTTTCTTCAAATGCGTCAGGTAAATCAGATCCTTTATTTTGCTCACTTAGCTGATCATATTTACCGCAACGTGAGCCGAAAAAAAGCGGCGGGGAATCGTCTTCAAAAGCTACCTTCTTAATCTTGCAGTGGTTTGAGCAACCCTGGCAGGTGAAGTGAGAAGCGGTATAATCCAGGTTGGTTGCGAAACCTCTGAAATTGGTATCTCTGCCCTTATTCATAGCTTGTCTGGTAATTAAGGCAGCTCCGTAAGCTCCGGTAACGTCATGGTTTGGAGGTACGATAATCTCTTTCCCGGTAAGTTTTTGCAGGGCGGCTATTACCGCTTTGTTCCAAGCCACCCCTCCTTGAAAGAAAACTTTTCGGCCGATTTCTCGGTCTTCCACCACCCGATTTAGATAATTTGCTGCTATAGAGTAAGCCAGTCCGGCAACCAACTCTTCTTTTTGGGCTCCCCTTTGTTGATGGTGGACCAGATCGGATTCCATAAATACCGTGCATCTTTCACCCAAATCGGCTGGCCTGTCACAGTCCAGGGCAATTTGACCAAACTCGTCTATATTTATATTTAACCTTTCTGCCTGCTCTTCCAGGAAAGCACCGGTGCCCGCTGCACAGACCTTGTTCATTGCAAAATCAACTACGCTTCCGTTATCTAAACGAATATATTTTGAGTCCTGCCCCCCAATTTCAAATATGGTGTCTACCTGGGGATCGATGAAAGCTGCTCCCACTGCCTGGGAGGTAATTTCGTTCTTTACCACATCGGCTCCGATAAACTGAGCTATCAGCTCTCTTCCCGAACCGGTAGTTCCCACTCCCACCACGTTTATTTTCCCTCTCGCTTTTCGGTTAAGTTTCTTAAGCCCGTTTTTAACTGCTTTTAATGGATCGCCGGCCGTTCTTAAATAAACTCGCCCTATTAGCTTTCCTTCCTCATCTATAGCCACTAGATTGGTAGATATCGATCCTACATCTATTCCTAAATAAGCATTCACTATGCTTTGAGGGGGCGAAATGTCCTCTCCCGGATAGAGGAAAATATTATCGTTTAAGGACAATTTATCTCGTGATGAGTGCTTTTTCTCAGAACGGCTGTATCGGATTAATTTCTGCCTTTCTTCGGCCCAGTCAAAAGAGATAATTTTTTCTTTATCTTTGGCGTAAAGAGCGGCTCCGATGGCCGCCATTAAAAGATTCCTGTCCGGTATGATAAGCTCTCCCTTTTTTAGCTCCAAGACGTCTTCAAAGGCTTTTATCATTCCCTGGTTTTTGGAAAGCCCTCCCTGAAATACTATGGGCTCATTGAAAACTTTTCCACCTCCTATGTCCGACCGGAAGTTACGGGCCAATGCATAGCAGAGGCCGGCCGCAATATCATAGGGGGCAGTTCCCACCTGCTGCAGGTGAATAATATCCGATTTGGCGAAAACAGCACATCTTCCAGCAATATAGGGAGGATCTTGTGATTTCAAAGCGATCCGGGAAAATTCTTCAATGCTCATGTCCAGACGCTCCGCCTGATGGTCAAGAAAAGAGCCAGTGCCGGCAGCGCATTGAGTGTTTAAGGAAAAGTCACTCAATACGGTTTCGTCTCCCTCCCTTTCCAAGATCATCAATTTAGAGTCTTGCCCTCCTATCTCTATAACTGTTCTTGCTTCTGGATGATACTCATTTATGGATTTGGTCTGGGCTATCAGCTCATTTCTGTGATAACCACCTAAAATGTCGGCAAAGAGTTTGCCTCCGGACCCCGCTGTACCCAAGCTGATTACCCGCCTGGAAGAAACCTTCTCAAACAGGTCATCTAAGATATCGATGATTGTAGATATAGGGGTGCCCCGAGAGCGCAGGTAATAATGATGTAGGAGCTTTTTGTTTTGGTTTAAAAGGACGACTTTGATTGTAACTGAGCCTACATCAATACCCATATGCAATCCATGATTTTCTTGCATAGATCCCACCTTGGATAAAAATATACCACAAATGACCATGTAGGTCAAACCGCAATCGGTGACCCAGGTTAATCCTCATCAATTTCCCATTGATCTATTGGCAAGACCGGTTTTACCCTACCTTAAATTCTAATAGACTCTTCGTTTATCTTATTTCTTTTTACTTTATTCTGAAGAAGCTCGTACAGCTTTACCAATTCTTTAGTACAGTGGCGGGAACTCATCGAAAAAGCCTTGGCTCTAGCCTTTTTACCCATGAGTTCTCTTCTTTCTCTGTTCTCTAGAAGTCTATTGCAGGCTGAAGCAAACTCCTCTTCGTCCTCGTTAACCAAAACCCCGGTCTTATCATCTTCCATCAAGTCCAACACTCCCATCTTTCCAATACAGACCACCGGCGTCCCGCTAGCAAATGCTTCCAGGATTACAATACCTTGGGTCTCCGTTTTGGAAGCGAAGACGAAAATATCTGCCTTTCTATATAGGGCGTTTAGCAACTCTTCCTCAATATATCCAGTGAATATGACCTTGTCACCTATATCTTTTTGGGCCTTTTTTTTTAGCTTATGTCTTTCCGGTCCATCTCCGGCGATAATTAACTTTACATCATTTCTGTATGAAAGTAGGTGTTTGAAAGATGTAAGCAGGAAATCGATATTTTTTTCCTTGCCTAACCTACCCACTGACAGGAGTACTTTTTCTTTTTCCTTAATCTGAAATATGTCGGCCGGATCGAATTTAGGTTCATCTTCGGCTTGGAATCTCTCCATATCGACGCCGAAAGGAAGTGAGATAACAGGTGTTTTCAATCCGTACCCCTCCAGCTCCTTTTTTATCTCATTGGAAGGGGCGATTACACAATGACATTGGTTACAAAAATAGGAGGAGAATGTCTCCGTTAGTTTCCGGGGGGGGCGAAAAAGGGCGGGAATATAATGCCGATACTCCGCGTAGAAAGTATGGTAGGTATGGATATGAGGTAAATCGTATTTGGCGGCTATATGTTTGGCAAGTAGTCCCATAGAGAAGGGGGTGTGACTGTGAATTATGTCTAAAGAAGGTAAGACTTGTGAAGCTTCCCGGTTGTAAGGTATGGCTACTCTATATTCGGGCTGGAAGATAAACTTAAAAGAAGGGAAGCGATAGATACTTTCGGCATTTAACGAACTTTTTGGCCGGTTTGAGTGTAGATTACTTTCATCCGGATGGGAAGGGGCGAATACAAAGACCCGATGACCCAGCCTTACCAGCTCCTTTTCCATCATCCGGATTACGGTTACCACCCCGTTTATTTGGGGAGTGTAGGTATCTGTGAAAATACCTATTTTATACATAAGGATCCAGGGATATTGTATTGATCAGTTTATTAGCCAATTTGGTAAAGTACAGCTCGCTTACTCTTTGCTTCTCAGGGTGGGGAACAGGATGACTTCCTTAATGGAAGTGCAGTTAGTAAAAAGCATTACCAACCTATCTATACCTATTCCCAATCCACCGGTAGGGGGCATCCCGTACTCCATGGCGGTAAGGAAGTCTTCATCATAAGTTTGTGCTTCTTCATCTCCCATTTTTCGCATTTCCTCTTGGTGGAAGAATCTTTCTCGCTGATCGGCCGGGTCGTTTAGCTCGGTAAAAGCGTTACCCAGCTCCAGTCCCCCTATGAAGGGTTCGAAGCGCTCCACCCATCTTTCCTCTCCCGGTTTTTTCTTAGCTAGAGGTGAAATTTCCACCGGGTAGTCCATAATGAAGGTGGGATCTATTAAAGACCTTTCCACATATTCATCAAATAGCTCATCTATTAGCTTTCCGTAAGTAGGTTGGTTATCGTAGTCAATCTTTCTTGCTTTTAGTTTCTCTTCTAGTTCCTCTTTTCCCGAACAGCCCTTTATATCAACCCCTATAGCTTCCTTGAGGGCATCTCGTAGAGTAATTTTTTTCCACTCACCGCTTAAATCTATTTGGTGACCTTGATAGGTGATTTCGGTAGTGTTTAAAACTTCCCGTGCAATATAAGCGATTAGCTCCTCGGTTAGCTTCATCATATCCCGGTAGTCAAAGTACGCACCATAACACTCCATTTGAGTAAATTCCGGGTTGTGTTGGGTGGAAATACCTTCGTTTCTGAAGTCCTTTCCTATTTCATAGACCCTTCCCAATCCCCCTATGATCAACCGTTTAAGGTAGAGTTCATTGGAGATTCGCATGTAAAGCTCTTGATCTAGTGCGTTATGGTAGGTTTTAAAGGGCCGTGCCGAAGCTCCTCCATATACCGGCTGTAAAATTGGGGTCTCTACCTCCAGAAATTCTCTTTTATCTAAAAACTTCCGCATGGCCTTGATTATGTGGCTCCTTTTGATAAAGATATTTCTGCTTTCTTCGTTCGCTATGAGGTCTAAATATCTTTTTCTATAGCGGGTTTCTACATCTTTTAAGCCATGCCATTTCTCCGGAAGTGGTCGTAGAGCCTTGGCCAGAAGTTTGAAATCGGCTACCATCACCGACAGTTCGCCCCGCTTTGTCTTAAAGACTTCTCCCTCACAACCTATGAAATCCCCTACGTCTAGTTCAGTTAGAAGTTCGTATTTCTCTTTATTTAACTTACCTAGATTTCCATAACCTTGGATTTGCCCGCTGGAGTCTCTTAAATCAAAAAATGTAGCTTTTCCCATGGGGCGCAGGGAAACTATCCGGCCGGCGACTTTTGTCCGCTTCCCACTGTGCTCACCGGTGGTAAGCTGATCGTAGGAGTCTATAATTTGGCTTATTCGATGGCTAATTTTATAACGGTGAGGATATGGATTGATCCCCTTTTTTTCTAGGTTTTCAAGCTTTTTAAACCGCTCTTTAGTCAGCGGGTCCAGGTGGTCCAATTGAATTATCCCCTTTCTATACCTAAGATTCTATATTTTACTTTGCCTGAAGGAGTATCTACTTCTATCTCCTCTCCGATAGAAAGCCCCATTAGCACTTCTCCCACCGGGGATTGGGTGGAGATATTGTTATTTTCCGGATCTACCTCCGCTGGGCTTACCAATTGATAGGTTTTTACCTTTTTTTCGTCCCGATCCTCCAATATCACTTTGCTTCCCAAAGTTACATACTCAGTACTGATGCTGGATTCATCGATCACCTTGGCTCTATCTAACAGGTTTTCCAACCGGCTAACTTCGGAATCGTAGTAATCCTGGTCTCGTTTTAAATCAATGTACTCTTTGTTTTCTCTAAGCTCCCCCCCATGTTCTTTTGCCTGTTTGAGTTTCTTGGGTATCTCTTCGTAAAGTATCCTTTTATATTCTTCAAGTTGCTTTTTTTTCAGTTCGTAGCCATCTTTGGTTAATAGGACTTGATCAGTCTCTTCTTCCGGCATGACTATCACCTCTTTCGGGTAATTGATGTAAGCTTTCTAGTAAAGCCTGGCGGATTTCTCTTTTTTTGCTCTTTCCTATTTCCGGTAATGGTCTAATAATTATATCCATATTCCCAAAAAGCTTTTTATGGGTACGAAAAGTCTCCCTTATGATCCTTTTTATCTTGTTCCTTTGTGTAGCTTTTCCTACTTCTTTTCCTACAGAAAGCCCTAACCTAGGTGGTGGGTTGTCTTTCTCCAAATAGTAAAAGCAAAATTTATGTCCCTGGTAAGATTTTCCTTTCTGATAAACTCTGTCAAAATCCTTCTGCTTAAGTAATCTATTCTTTTTGGATAATTCAAAAGCTCGCTCCCCACTCATCACACTTATGATATGCCACTATAGCAGAAAGGAACGCTTCTTTCAACTCAAAGCTCCGGTTTTTATGGGAATCTTAACTTGTTTTAAAGATCAATTTATGCTATTAACTAGCCGGTTTGTGGTATGAGAGAAATTAGCATATTACTTGGGGTTATCCAAGGTCTAACTGAATTCTTACCCATATCCTCTTCAGGACATCTGGTACTTTTTGAAAAAGTATTTCACTTCGATCCGCCCGGATTGTTATTTGAAAGTCTTTTGCATTTTGGAACTTTGGGGTCGGTAATATATTTATTTAGAAGAAGGATATGGAATTTACTAAAGGCACCCTTTACCGGCGGAAAGAACCTTAGGCTCCTTATTTTTTTGGTAGTGGCTACCATCCCTATTGGGGTGGTGGGAATCGTTTTAGACAAATGGGTGGAACGGGCCTTCGATCATCTGTTGGTAGTGAGTTTTAGCCTATGGTTCACCGGACTCCTACTTTATGGTGCTCACAAAGTAAGGGAAAAGGAACGCAATTTAGAAGAGATGAGCTTTCTGGACAGCATATGTATAGGTCTCATGCAAATATTTTCGCTTCTCCCGGGTGCCTCCAGGAGCGGAGTTACCATCACCGCTGGGCTGTTTAGGGGCTTGAATCGGAAGCTAGCAGCCGAATTTTCGTTCCTTTTATCTATTCCGGCCATTTTGGGAGCAACCATAATTAAGCTGATCGAGGCGGCCAGCGCTCCGGCCACTCACCACTCCTTTTTGCTCGCCTATATTTTGGGCCCGGTCTTTTCTTTTCTAACCGGAATAATTGCCATTAAGGCCCTTCTTTGGTTAATTCAAAGAAAGAGGTTGGACCTCTTTGCCTATTACTGCTGGGGGATGGGGCTTTTTATTGGCATTTATTTCTACCTAATTTAGGCGATCTTGGTGTTTGCTAGAATGTGGGCTGGATTAATATAATTTGTTTAG
>CAYUCE010000030.1:15085-21188 GCA_964443275.1 uncultured Thermotogae bacterium
GAGGAGGGAGAAAATGAAAGGATTTCCGGGAAATATAAAAGACGTTATGCAGCAGATGAAAAAAGTGAAGCAGGAACTGGAGGATAAGCAGGCGGAATTAGAGGAGATGAAGGTGGAAGCTACTTCTGGCGGAGGGATGGTTAAAGTGGTGGCTAATGGTAAAGAGGAGATTTTGGATATAGAAATTGATCCAGAAGTAGTGGATCCAGATGATGTGGAGATGTTGGAAGATTTGATCTTGGCAGCGGTTAAAGAAGTACAGGGAAAGGTAAAGGATTTAGTGAAGAAGGAAATTGGGGGATTGGCTGGAGGCCTTAACCTCCCGGATATACCTGGACTTTAGTCCGCTTAAGTTTTAATTAAACAGCGATTGGTAAATAGAGCCTGCCATGACCGCTTATCCTAAAGCCTTAGAAGATTTAATCAAAGAATTCAAAAAGCTTCCCAGCATAGGCAGAAAGACATCGGAGAGGCTAATCTTTTATCTGCTAAACCAGGATGGGAGGGAGATAGAGTCCTTAATCGAAGCCCTTAAAAATTTAGAGCAGATAAGTACTTGTTCGCGCTGCTTTAACTTCGCTCAGGGAGAACTTTGCTCGGTTTGTCAGGATGAAAGCCGGGATCAAAAAACCATTTGCGTGGTTAGCCGACCGCAGGAGATACTGAAGATCGAGAAAACCAGAGAATATAATGGTCTTTATCATGTGTTGGGTGGGTTGATATCTCCGGTTGAAGATGTAGATCCACAGGATTTAAGGATCAAGGAGTTAATGGAAAGACTGCAGGACGAGCAGGTATCCAAGGTAAGGGAAGTTATACTTGCTTTAGACCCTAAGGTGGAGGGTGAAACTACCGCCATGTATTTGGCCAAAAAAATTAAACCGTTGGAGATTAAGATTTCCCGGCTCGCCCATGGTGTGCCGGTGGGCAGAGATATCGAATTTGCCGACCAAGTGACCCTTAGCCAAGCCTTAAAAGGAAGGGTGGAGATCTGATAATAGAGGGTAAGAAACTCAAACTTCATTCCAGGATGACTGAATCCCACAGATTGATTAGGAATTTTAAAAAAATCTTGCAATTAGAGAAGGCTAAAGGATATCAAGACCAGGCAGTATTTGGAGGCCTACAAACTTTTATTGAGGATTTTAGTGAAAAAATAAGATTCTCCCCTTCCATAGACTGCTCGACTTCTCTTATCTCCGATATGAAAGATTTAGCAGCTAGTTATTCCCACCAGACTATCAGTGAAAGAAGAAAAGCGATCTCAGAGCTTGAGGATATCCAAAAGGCTTTGATGGTAAAGAAAGAGGAGAAAAGCGAAGCAGCAGTTGCCAAAAGTCACTTGGATAAGCCCATCAGGTACGCTAAAGGGGTGGGGAAAGAGGAAACCATATATTTAAAGAAATTGGGGATAAAGACTATAAGAGATTTGCTGTTTTACTTTCCTTACCGTATTGAGAATAGGAGGGGGGTTAAAAAAATAGCTGACCTTAAAGACGGTGAAGAAGTTACCGTTAAAGGATATGTCCAATTTGTGGATACCATCAGACCTAAAGAGGATCTTCAAATAGTTAAGATTGCCGTCAGCGATGGTTCGGGGACTGCTTATGGAATATGGTTTAATCAACCCGGGGTGAAGAGTCAATTTTCAAAGGGCGAAAAGGTAGCCATCT
The DNA here is from genome assembly GCA_964443275.1 of uncultured Thermotogae bacterium. Lineage (GTDB taxonomy): Bacteria > Bipolaricaulota > Bipolaricaulia > CAYUCE01 > CAYUCE01 > CAYUCE01. The sequence continues at coordinate 16,759 of CAYUCE010000030.1, forward strand.
ATGGGAAGATAGAAAAAGACATAGGGGGAGTTCAGATAAAAAATCCGGTATCTGAACCTATCGATCAGAAGCTCCATACCCAAAGGCTGGTTCCCATTTATCGTACTACCGAGGGACTCTCCACTTTATTCTTAAGAAAGTTGATCTGGGATAATTTAAGGCTTTATTTAGGTTCAGTGGAGGAAATTTTACCAAGGGATCTCAGAGAGAGCCGGGATTATCTTACTCGGAAGAAAGCAATTAAAGGATTGCATTTTCCCGAAAGTATTTCTGACCAAAAGCGCAGTCGATCCACTTTAGCGCATGAAGAGCTATTTATATTTCAATTAGGGGTTTTACAAGAGAGGAAAAGGCGTTTAGAAATTCGATCAGGTAAGAAGTTAAAAGTTGAGGGCCAGGTAATTAAAGATTTTCTCTCCACTTATCCTTTCAAGCTTACCCACCTTCAAAAGAAAGTGATAGAAGAGATCACTGAAGGCATGGCAAGTCCCAAGCCGATGCGCAGATTGCTGCAGGGTGATGTAGGGTCGGGTAAAACCTTAGTTGCAACCTTAGGTTGTTTCATCTACTGTAAGGCAGGGTATCAAGCTGCCTTTATGGCTCCTACCGAAATGCTGGCTGAGCAGCACTACCTAAATCTTAAAGAAAGGTTGAGCGAGTTCAATGTGGAAATTTTTAAAAAAAGCCAGACTCAATCGGAAAAAGAGGCAATAAAACAAAGAGTAGGCTCCAGGGAGGTTGACATATTAGTTGGTACCCATTCTCTGGGCCAAGACGGGGTGGTCTTTGATAGATTGGGTCTTGTGGTTATCGACGAACAGTCAGACCCAGCAAGTTTAGGGAGATGGAAGTTGGGTAAGATTGATGAGAACGTAGATATCTTGGTGATGAGTGAAACCCCTATTGCCGAAACTTTACGCTTGACCCTTTACGGGCAGTATGATTTTAGCACTATTGACCGGCTTCCCATAACCCGGAAGGTAGAAACCTACTGGGTGTCGGAAGGCAGGAGGGACCAAGTATACGAATTTGTCCTAACTAAATTGAAACAGGGCCAACAAGCTTATGTAATATACCCACCTATCAAAGAGTCAGACGGGCTTGATTTAACCACGGCGGTTCAAGGTAGGAAAGACCTGGCCGGTGGGCTTTTCAAAGACTTTCGAGTGAGGCTGCTTTCTCTTCAGATGCCCGATTTATGCAAAAAAGAGGTAATAAGTATGTTTCGAAGTGGAGATATTGACGTCCTGGTTTCTACTATGCCCATAGATATTGAAATTGATATTCCTACCATAAGTTTGATGGTTATCGAACATGCGGACCGGTTTAGTTTGACTCAACTACACTGGCTTCGGGGAAGAATTGGGTGGTCAGGACAGAAATCCTACTGCTTTGGGTTGGCCACCCCAGCCGCCGAAGAGGTAAAAGCTCGGCTTGAGGCTTTTAGAGATATAACAGATGGCTTTGAAATAGCAGAGATTGATCTTAAAATAAGGGGTCCGGGTGAGCTTTTAGGCCTTATCTCTCGGGGTATGGGCAATACATTTAAGGCGGTGGATTTAACCAAAGATTTAGACCTGATGAAAGCTGCCCGGCGGGAAGCAAAGGATTTTTTGGCCGGTAATAATCGAAAAGAGAGTTACCAGCGACTGATGAAAGAATTTGCAAAAAGACGTGAAGAAGAATTTAAATCACTAACAACCTAGAATTGATTCTACAAATAGAGGAGGACTAAGATGAGTATCGAAGAGGACGTCAGATGGGTCGAAGACCTGGCAAAGATCGAGCTGACCTCGGAAGAGGAAGTGAAAATGGCAGATCAACTTGCTGGCATTCTTTCGTATTTTAAAAAGTTAGAGGAATTAGAGACAGAGGAAGTCGAACCGATGAAGCACGTACTGGATGTAAAAAATATCCTCAGAGAAGACAAACCGCAAGATACCTTTCCGGTCTCAAAAGTTTTAAAGAACGCACCCCAGAAAAAGGATGGCTACTTTCGAGTCCCCAAGGTGATGTAGATATTTAGATCACCATTTGTACTACTTGACCTAAGGGGCTAGTCTCAAGGATTATTTAAATTTTGCTCCTTTCTTCTTTTGCCACTGCCAGGCAGTTTCCACTATATCTTCTAACTTGTTAAACTCCGGTTCCCAATTCAGCTCGACTTTGGCTCGGCTGGGATCGGCTACCAGTTGGGGAGGGTCACCTTCTCTTCTAGGTGCGGGGCGGGATTTTATCTTTCTTCCGGTGATGGTCCGGCAGGTCTGGACAACTTCTTTAACTGAGTATCCTTTTCCTATACCCAGATTGTACGCCCGGTGGCCCTTTAAATCTTTAAGTTTTTCCAAGGCCAGTATGTGAGCGGTGGCTAGATCATTTACGTGGATGAAGTCTCTTATACAGGTACCGTCCGGGGTAGGGTAGTCGATTCCGAAAACTTCAATTTTCTCCCTTTCCCCTAAAGCTACTTCCAGTACGATGGGGATTAAGTGGCTTTCCGGTTGGTGTAGTTCCCCTATCTTACCAGCCGGATCGCTACCTGCAGCGTTGAAATATCTTAAAGATATACACTTTAGTCCGTATGCTTTGCTGAAGTCTTTGCAAATTTTTTCAAAATAAAGCTTTGTCCGCCCGTAAGGGCTGCGGGGATTTTTGGGGTGGTCTTCAGGTACAGGTATTTTAGTGGGATTGCCGTAGACAGCGGCGGAAGAAGAGAAGATCAAATTTTCGACCCCAAAGTCTTTCATCACTTGTAGTAAATTCAAACCGCAAATTATGTTGTTTTGATAATATTTTTGAGGATTGCTCACTGACTCATCCACCCGACAGTGGGCGGCAAAGTGCATCACCGCCTGGATGGGGTGGTCACGGAAGGTCTTTTGTAACAATTGGATATCGGCCAGGTCCCCGATTACCACCTTATCGGTCAGGATAAGCTCTTCGAAGCCAGAGGATAAGTTATCATAAACTACTACTTTATAACCTTTCTCTAATAGCTTTTTTGTGGTATGGCTTCCTATATAGCCGCCCCCCCCGGTTACTAAAATCACTTTTTTTACACACCACCTTTTTTATTCGAGTAAAGCCCGTCCCCTTCACCTGTTTCAAGAAAATGATTGCTTTCAAGAAAGCTGCTCCCATTGTATGTGTGGCTTTTTTGCATTTTAGAGTAAAGCGCCTGATTCGTCAAACTACAAACGTAACCTATATCACCTTCGTGAGTAGCAAAGTTCTCAACCGTCTTCGACACAGCTCCTTATAAGCGTGTGTCCAAAAGATTTAGAATTTGGTTACTTCAAGTTTCAAACTGAGGAGGTATTGAGGATGAAGAGAACTATATTGTTATTTTTGGTCTCGATTCTATGTGCGGCCTTGTTTTTTTCTTCCGCCTTAGCGGAGGAGAGTTCACAAGATCCAAAAGCATTGGAAAATAAGGTTGAAAGAATCGAGGATTCTCTGGCGAATTTAAAAGATATGGTTAAGGAGCTTTCTTTTGAGGTGGATGAGACCCGGAATTTCCAATCGGTGCTAAAGGAGGTTTCCTACGAGACTAAGTATAATCAGAGTGAGATTAAAGGTTTACTTAAGTTCAAGAAGATGGTAACTGATCAGATGCAGCCTAAGCTGCTTGCTCTTGAAAACACGGTATCTGAGCTATCAAAAACCATGAATACCTACCAGAAGAAGGTGCTGGATTTGGAAAGCACTGTAGATAATCTCTCGGTAGAGATAAGCAACAACAAATCAAGTTTGACCAAACTATCTCAGGAGCTTAAAGTTCTTAAAGCTAATTTTGAGGGCTTTAATCATGATTTCAAGCAGGAAATCAAGAGATTAGAAGCAGAGATCGAAGAAGCTCCGCTTAAATCCATGCAGGTGGTATGGGCCAAAATAGATGAATTGAAGAAGCAGATATCCGATTTGGAACTCAATAAAGCTGATAAACAAGAAATTCAAGACAGCTTATCCCAGTTTGAGAAAAAGCTGGATCAGGAATTAGGTCAGTTTCAATCCTCACTTGAGGAGACTCAAAAGCAGGCTGAAACCACATACATGCTTTCTATAGGAGGCTTGCTAGCCGGTGTAGCAGCCCTGGCACTTTACTTCATGCAAGGATAAAGGTAGTGATAATATGGCGATAGATGCGGAGGGGAGTATTCTCGGAAAGAGGGAAGTTTAGAAAATCACCTATTTCCATAATCTTCTCCGTTTCGTCATTTTCACCTGTCTATATCTATTTCGTAATTGTTTACCCATCTGAAGAAGCCATAATAGGGGATCGTTAACTTTTGACGGTAGGCATCCGGTGGGGTACAGAGGCTTTAAGATACAAATTCGCGATAGGCCAGATGTAGGGAATGGCCTCTGTGCCATTCCGGCATGTTTCGGTTGGGCACAGAGGCCCAACCCTACGTTTTTATGATACGCCA
>CAYUCE010000031.1:0-20899 GCA_964443275.1 uncultured Thermotogae bacterium
AAGATCGTTTCCAAAGCTATCCAAGATGAGGAAAAGGAGTCTGCCTTATCCAAGCTCGGGCTCCCAGAAGTTAACTTAAAACACCTAAAGAATCTAACCGATGATACGGGCATCCTTCAACATGCTGCATATACAGTGCCCAACCGTTATCATGGCTATACAACCGATGATAATGCCAGAGCAGTTATAGTAACTTTACAAAATTGGGCCCTCTATCAGGATGAATCTATACTTCCGCTGCTAAATATCTACCTCTCGTTTTTAAATTATGCCCTAGATTCGGATGAAGGGATAGTAAGAAACGTGCTCACTTATGACCGCAGATGGCTGAACGAAAAAGGATCCGAAGATAGTCACGGGCGCTTGCTTTGGGCCCTAGGTCAGCTTGTGACTAGAGCTCCTAATGAATCTCTTTTCAGCTTGGCCACCCAGCTTTTTCATGACGCATTCAATAATGTTTACCAATCTAGTTCACCGCGAGCTTGGGCTTTTGCTATTCTGGGGGCTTTATATTACTTGAAGCAATTTAGGGGAGATAGAAATGCTAGGCTGACCTGCGAGAGCTTAGGAAGAAGGTTACTTGAGCTTTTTGAGAAAAATAGTTCTCCGGATTGGCCTTGGGGAGAAGACATAGTAAGCTATGAAAATGCTCGCTTGCCTCAAGCTCTGATAGCTTTCGGTTACCGATTCAATGTAGAGGAAGCTCGATCTTGTGGCCTCAAATCTCTGAAATGGCTTCTGGAAATACAGACCGATCCCGAAGGGGGGCATCTTTCCTTGATAGGTAACGATGGCTGGCTTACCCGAGGGGGAGAGAAGGCTAAATTTGATCAGCAGTCGGTGGAGGCTTGTGCGCTAATTGATGCCTGTTACGGGGCTTATAAAACTACTAGGGATTCATATTTCCTTCAGGAGATGGAGCGGGTATATGGATGGTTCCTGGGACAAAACGATCTAGGGACAAACCTGTATGACTTTAGAACTGGTGGCTGTAAAGATGGTCTCCATTCTTCCCGGGTAAATCAAAATGAGGGAGCTGAGTCTCTACTTTCCTGGTTGATGGTACTGCACAGGATGCATGAAATCTATGGAAAAGAGGAATACGGCCTGGAGTTAGAAAAGGAGGAGCAGACAACTGGGTAATGGCGAAGTTACTATATTTAACTAGAGAAAGATTTACCGTTTTCAAATGCACTACGGAGATTAATATGGATATGTGAGCCTCGAGATGGTAATTATTTCTTTCTCTGGATCATCATAAACTTTAACTAGATAAGGATTTAGCAGGTGGATATTCTATAAGCTTAAGCCTCTAGTCAGGGGTTTTAAGGGAGGAAATCGATGAATATTTCAAATATGGCAGCAATAGTCATATTCACCGTGTGTTTTTTAGGCTATCATTTGACTTATTTTTGGATCACTAGGCGATACCCTACTAAAACTAAGAAGGGACGCATTAATCATTGTATAGAATCCTGGTTAGATAAAATTATTAAGGGTGATGATCACCTACTGTTAGTTCACCAGCTTAGAAATATGATCATGGCTATTACTTTTCTGGCCTCGGCCAGTGTAATTGTGTTGGGATTTTTGTTTAACTTTAGCCGTGTAGGGGAGGCTATCGCAGAATTTCCTAAAGCCTTACATCCAAGAGATTATCCAATTTGGCTTATAATTTTTACCCTGGGTTATTCCTTTTTGAACTTTGTCCTGGCCTTGAGGCATTTGAGTCATTTAACTGTTTTGGCCAAGAGTTCACCGGATAAGTTAAAGATGATCGAAGGGAAAACACCAGTTAAGTACTTGGAAAAGTTATTTGTGACTGGGAATCAGCGATACATGATGGGAAGAAGGGGCTTTCTTTACGGGGTAGTTATCCTTACCTGGTACTTGAATGTATGGATTTTTATGGGGTTGACCATCTTTTTAACGGCCGGATTGGCTTATGAACACGATTTCTAGGGCTAACTTAACTGGGTCCTCGTAAACTCCTGCTTGATTATAAAAATACGGGGCATCTCCCTTGAGGCTCCCAGCTGAAAAGGATTGGGGTAAGTAAGCATGAAGAAGTTATTTTTACGCCTCAGAACCAAGAAGAATAGGATTCTAGCTATCTACCTGATATCAGTCCTAGTTATAATTCTTCTCTACGCTTTTATATATCAATGGTTGATGGAGAGTCTAGAAGGGGGACAGAAAGGCTTTTTCCAAGCCCTGCAGATAATTGTGGAAAGTATGACTACGGTGGGTTACGGAGAGGATGCACCTTGGGAGACTTGGCAGCTAAATTTATTCATGATTTTGGTACAAGGATCGGGTATCCTTGCTTTGTTTATGGTACTACCTCTATTTGTGCTTCCCTGGATTAGCGAGAAATTGGAACCTAGAGTCCCCCGCCGTTCCTCTACCAATTTAAAAGATCATATAATCATTTGTTCATATTCTCCTTTGATAGAAACCTTGATTGAGGAACTTGAAAACAGGAAAATATCTTTTTTGATAGTGGAGAAAAGAAAGGATAAAGCTACTGAGTTATTTAAACAAGGCCGACCGGTAATACATGGAGATCCCAACTATATAGATATCTTGAAAAATGCCCGGTTGGAAGTGGCACGGGCTTTAATTGCCAATGCCCGAGACGAAGAAAATGCTACTATCCTTTTAACCGCTGCTTCATTGCTTGACCGGTTGAAGGGTGAAAAATCAGCTAAATTACTTTGTATAGTAGGCGATTTTGCTAACAAAAAGAGACTACGCTACGCGGGAGCTGACCTGGTGGTCTCACCTCTGGAGCTATTAGCCACCAGCCTGGCCAACAAGGCTACCGGAGGGATAATGGGTAAACCGGCCAATATTACCCGCATTAGCGAAGACTTAAATATAGTGGAATTGCCGGTGCCTGGGGGGAGCGGTTTAACTGGAAAAACTTTGGGTGAGTCTCAGGTAGGTCGATGGAGTGGAGCCAAGATTATTGGGGTATGGACTAATGGTGAATTCGTATCTGACCCCGGACCAGCTACCCTAATTGATGAACATAGTGTCTTAGTAGCTTCGGGTGGGAGTCAGGAGTTAGATAAGCTAATGGAGTTAACTTTGGCCGGGAAAAGGCCTATGAAATTTCCCCGGACTGCTCTAATTGCTGGTTTCAATCAGGTGGGTAAAAAGGTGCGCGAAAGCCTCAAAACAGAGGATATAATCTCTAAAATAATTAGCACCCTGTCCGAGGGTGGAGTAGACATAGTTGGAAATCCGGCTGAGGAAGAGGTATTAATCGAGGCGGGAATTAAAGAGGCTGATACCCTCATTATAACCTTGGAAAATGACGTCGATTCCCTATTTACCGCACTTTTAGCTCGCAACTTAAACCCAGACATACAAATAGTTGCCCAAGCTACCAGTGAAGAAATGGTAAACAAGATGTATAGGGCAGGAGCTGATTATGTGTTATCGGTAGCCATGGTAGTGGGGAGGATAGTCGCCCGGATGCTTTTAGGTGAAGAGGTGGTCGATTACAGTAAGAGAATAAGGATGATCAAATCCCCTCTTCCCCCGGAATTTGTAGATAAGAACCTAGCCGAGATTAAGCTCAGGAAAGAGACCGGTTGTACAGTTTTGGCAGTAGAGCGATCCGGTAGAACGTATCCGGACATCGGAGCTGACTTTGAATTTAAAGAAAGTGACGAAATTATAATCTCCGGTAGTGACCAAAACATTAGAAAGCTCTACCGGAAATATCCATCTATAGAACCTGAAGTTTAGAGCTAGCTAAAGGTTTATACGGATGTAGAACTAATTTTTGCAAACTCCTGTTTTATTCTCGCCACCAGTTTAGGCTGGGTAAATAAATCCACCCCGGTCATGGCCATAGCCTTGGCTGCGGTTAGCATGGTCTGATATCCCCTATCCGAGTTAGAAGCTTGGGCAAATTCTTTGGAATGTCCGGGAGTATCCAAGGGGACGATGGCCAGGTAAGGGTGGATGGCGGGGACGGTTTGAGATACGTTCCCCATGTCCGTAGAGCCCATTCCTCCCGGTTCTTTGCCTAACTTAATTCCTAAATTTTTTAGATTTTTGGCAAATGCATTTGCCAACGCTGAATTGGGCTTCATGGCTTGATATTCACGGCTGGGGAAGTTAAACTCTACCTTTGCCCCGGTGGCCATAGCTGCACCTTTAGCGCAGTTTTTTACCCTTTCTAACAATTTATCTCGATAATCGTTCTCCGGTGCTCTTACATAAAAGAGCAGGCCACAATGTTCAGGTACAATATTTGGTTTGGCTCCTCCGTCGGTAATAATGCCGTGGATTCTGGCTTTCTCCTTCATATGTTCACGAAAAGCATTTATGCCATTGAAAGTGAGAATGCCTGCATCCAAGGCGTTTATCCCCTTTTCTGGATCAGAAGACGCATGAGCAGCCTTTCCGTAGAAGTCAATTTTTAATTCAGAGACAGCTAGACTTCCTCGACTAGTCAGATTTCTATCCGAGGGATGTACCATCATAGCTGCATTAACTTCGTCAAATACCCCTGCTTCTACCATAATTACCTTACCTCCACCACCTTCCTCGGCCGGAGTTCCGATCAGTTGGACAGTGCCTCTCTGGTCCCTCTCTAGCTCCGCTAACCCTAAAGCAGCTCCTAAAGATGAAGCGGCAATTAAATTATGTCCGCAAGCGTGCCCTAGCTTAGGTAAGGCATCGTATTCAGCCACAAAAGCTACAGTTGGTTCGGAGGAATCACCTGGATAAGTGGCCACAAATGCAGTTTCCAATCCCGCTACTTTTCTTTTCAGGTGGAAAGAATCCTCTTCCAATTTATCGGTTAGCCACTTAACTGCTTTATGCTCTTCGAATTTAAGTTCGGGATTTTTATAAATTTTTTTGGCCAGCGTAATAAGATCATCTGCCTTATCATCTACTGCCCTAGTTGCTTTCCGTTTAAGGTAACCTATACTATCCTGTCTACTCATACATAATCCCTCCTACCTCGTTTAGCTAGATTCAAGTCCAGATAATTTCTAAAATGTTCACTCAACGACCCGGCAATATATCGCTAAAACTCGAATCTTTCACCATCATCTGATCAAATTTCACCTAGCAGATAAAATCGTTGCTTGTCTTAGCTGAGTAAACCCTGGATGATCAAATCCACCGCTTCCTCTTCAGAAAGCCCACGAGACATTAAAGTCTCCAACTGCTTGGTGTCCACGCTTCCTATGGCTGCCTCATGGGTTACATGTGCCTTAGGATGCCTAACTTCAACCACCGGTACCGCATTTGCCCGTCCTTTGTCTTGTATAATTTCCTTGCAATCTACATGTCCTCGGGCATGGGGCGCAGTAGCCACCAACTTGTTGTAAACATCAGCCTCTGCTCGGTCTCTTACCGCCACCCGAGTAGTGAGAACCCCTCTTGACCCTTCACCCAAAAGATTTCCCGTTTCATTTATCCTTATTTGGTCATCACCGGTGCCGTTTATCTTGGCAGTCATCTCCATTACACTTTTTCTTTTGCAGGTGGTTTCATAATCTATATCGATCTTTCCTACTCTTCCCTGAACGAGTTCAAAATGAGTCTCAAAACGGGCATCTTCGTCCAATTGGACTTGTGCTTTGGGGATAACTTCTATCCCTCCAAAAGGTCCATGTATGTGCTTTTCTAGGTAGGTATATTTGGCACCCTCAGCTACATGTATGCGGGCATCCATTAAGTGCTTTACGTCCTCAGCTTGCGGGAATATACAGTGAGCAAGGATTCCAATCTGAGAATTCTTTTTAACATCGATATCCATTACTATACGCTGAATAGCCTCTTTTTGGGTTACTCCAAAGCATAAGTGCACCGGCTTTACTATAACTGCACCTTCCTCCACGATTATCTTTATTTCCACTCCATCCTGGATAGCTTCCGGGGTTACAATTAATCCCGGTACATCGTTCATCCCTATTACTTGATCTTTATTTATAGCTAAATGAGCGGTCTGTGGGTCGGATATCCCGTCCTCTATTTTTGCAGCTTGGTAAAGTTGGTTAACTTTCATCTGAATTTACCTGTTGTAATTCGGGCCGGTTTTTATGATCGCAGGGTATGCATTTTTGTTCGAAGTATCTGTCTATCCTCTCAATTTTTCCTTTATCCACTATATTCCCGCAGCACATAAGGAAAGCATGCTCGGCTTCTTTAAGGACAGTGCCGCTGTGGGTTATTAAAATAACAGTACTACCATTTTGTTTCAATAGTTTGATGGTTTGAAATATCCTCTCCAGGGAAGCCACATCTATACCTGAATCCGGTTCATCCAAAAGTACCAAATCAGGGGACATAGCCAGGATGGAAGCTAGTTCGATCTTCTTTCTCTCCCCACCACTAAGACCATTGTCTATCGCTCTTTTTAGATAAACATCCGGATTCATACCCACTTTGGAAAGGGCTCCCTTTGCAATTTCATCGCTTTTGTTTTTTGCCGATGCAGTGAGAAATTGTTTTACCGTTAATCCCTCATATCTAGCTGGCTCTTGCCAGGCCAGCGTAATCCCCTTTTTTGCTCTTTGGTATGGATTTAACCCACTTAATGACTCACCCTTAAAAATGATATCTCCTTCTATATCTTGGTATCCCTCAAGTCCCATTATGGCAAAGGCAAGAGAGGATTTGCCCGCTCCATTAGGGCCTACTAACGCATGAATATGATTGGCCCAGATTTCCAGGCTTAGGTTATCCAAAATCTTGCTTCCGTTTATAGATAAGCTTAGATTTTTAACTTCTAAGATTTCCATTTTGTTTTATCTGTGGTTTCTTCTATTTGCTCTTTATTCATATTTTATCCCCATTTGCCAATAACTTTCTGGAATAAGTATACCAAAGTTGCTCTCCTCGGACATGGAGCATGAGGCGGCGTAACTATTTTGAAATAAAATAACTATAGGATCTTCCGTCTAAGGAAGAAAGATACCGTCACTACAATCGACATGGGCACAAGCATAAACTGCATGGCAAAAGATATGGAAAAACTATCGGCGATAACTCCTACAAGATATGGTACCAGAGAAAAACCCAGTGGATCAACGGTCATAACTACCCCGTTCATAGGACCACTGTGTTCGGAAAAGGATTCCATGATCAGAGAAAATAGGTTGGGAAAAGTGGGAGAGATAAAGAACCCGGCCAAAACTATGCAGGCTATGGTAAAATAACCGGAAGTAAAATAGAAGGCAATAATTAATAGTAAAATTACTATCACTGAATCCATAAGTATCAGGGTGGAATAGTGGTACTTTTTTGCAAACCAACTATTTATAAACCTACCTGGAATATAGGCAGCTAAGAAGGCAGATAGAGAAAGGTTGGCAATACTTTGCGGGAAGTGTTGAGACAGATAGTAAGGAAGCCAGGTGAAAAAGCCGCCTTCAACCCCCACATTAAAGAAAAGAACGGTGATAGCTCCGATCATAATCGGGTTCTTGAGGATGGTCCATAATTTACCAAAAGAGATTTTCCGTTCATCCACATGGACATGGGAGAGGTCGGTTTTTAACATTAGAAAAAAGACCGGGATGAAGGCTAACCCCACCAGCAGGTAAGCAACACGCCAGGTACTGAAAGTGAGTACCAGGGTGGCCAGTAGCGGACCGCATGTGGCCCCAATAGCCCACACAGCTTCATTGATATTGAAGATCTGACCTCGCTTTTCTGCAAATAAATGGCCTAAGAATGGTCTTCCTAATCCCCCCGAAATTCCCCTCGCTAAACCGCTCAAGGCGATCATAACTAAAAATAGGGGATAAAGGTGGGCAGTGGAGATAAGACAGGTAGTGAGGGCAGTGGTGGCCACTCCGATAAGAATAAATTTCTTTATATTGATCTTACCAGCAATCATCCCCGTGGTTAGAGCAGATATGGTAAAGCCTAGGACGCCAGCCGGGGCGATTAGTCCTAGAAGGGATTCTGAGACGGCGTAAGTCTCTTTGATGTTTAGTAACAGGGCTCCTCTGAGTTGAAGGACCATCCCTAAAAGTCCTATCTGCAAGAAAGCAGCTAGCGCCCACTTGTTCCTACTTTTCAGCTTTCCTATTAATTTCAGCATCTTAAATCTCTCTCTTGCTGCTTCCTCGCGCAAAGGAGTTGTTAAACTATTCCCCACTAAATTGCGTCGTAATTTAGGTGAGGCCAAAGGCCTCTGAAATCACCCTTCCCTCCCAGTTTTCAGGCGCCGAAATTTCCAAGGTGAACAGTCCGGTGGGGGCGGTATCATATACGTTAACTACCCTTTGGATAAGATAATTACTCTTTATTTGAGGGCCGTTGATTATCCAGGGGATGGTTAGATCGAGGGGATCATCCGTCCCGTGAGTGGTACCGTGACCACCGTGATCAGAAGTGACGATGATAGCGGTTGAGTCATCTATTCCCATAATATAGAGAACGCTAAGGATTTTTCCAATAGCTCTATCTGCTCTTTCAATCCCTTTTATTTGTTCATCCGATAGCCAGCCGTATTTGTGACCCAAACCGTCCGGATCGGGAAGATGAATAAAAACTAGATTGGGTTTTTCTAAAACAATATATTTCCAAGCTGCTTCGGCAATTGTTTCTAAATCTTGGCCAGGATAATCTAGGAAGTCCACCGTCCCCGGTTTAGCTAAGTGCTTTAACTTTTCTTTGCCTATAAACATGGCTGTAATTAGCCCATGCTGATGAGCTATTTCAAATATAGTTTTGACTTTTACGTAGCCCTTTGACGGATTCCAATAATTCCACTCGATTCCATGCCTTTCCGGGGTTACCCCGGTTAACATAGAGACGTGTGCGGGGAGAGTGCTCGACGGCAAGATAGTTTGTGCTTTCGGAGTGTAGGAACCATTTTCAGAGAGGGAGTCGATGTTAGGAGTATCAGCTTCCAAGAGTGCATCCGGTCTTAAGCCGTCAATACTAATGATTAGAAGATGGTTAGCAGAGTTTGGAAATCCGCTAGTATATCCTAAATAAAAGATTAATAGGAAGGAAAGTGTTGAAAGGATTAGAATTTTTCTTACATAAAAAAGCCTGAGTTTTAAGAGATTATTATTCATAAAGTTCGCCTTTAATTCTGGGAATCAGGGCCATTAGGACTGCCTGTTCACATAATTTTGTGCGGGTAAGCAACCCTTTCGATAAATACCCTATCGCTCCCTGCTTTCCCCCCAGGTTTTTCTGACCCGATATTTGGTTCATGACTTGCCCTACCGTTTGTCCATTTTTTACTTCTGTAAGCACTTTTTTCGGATATACGAAACCTGGGCCGTGGCCGATAGTTATTTTCTTTGAATCATCGATGATAGCACAGTACTGGACGTCAAAATGGGTTTCAAGATAAGGATTCCAAATGAGACCGGCTTCTATTCCCACTCCAAAATTGGCATCAGTTAAAGCTTTTTCCGCTCTTTTAATTGCCCCTTTGATTACTTGCTCGCCAAATGGCTGCTCCGGCACCCCGGTATCGACAGCTATCTTCTTTACCTCTACTTCATTTCCAAATACTTTTCTGAATACGTTCTCTACCGCTTTTTTCTTAACCCGATTTTCGGTTCCTACATGTACTTTCATCTCCATTCGCCTCGCAAACTACCTTTAAATTCTGTAACACTCCCCAACCTCACTCATTATATAACTATCTTTAAATTCTTGATGCTCATTTCTCCCCTATTAAGGCATTTTCAGCCGCTGTTATTATCGGGTAACCAATGGGGGATGCAGTTAGCATAGGCTGTGTACCTATCTGTAAGGTGGCAATTTCATCCACAGTTGACCTCGTGTTTATCAGGGTGGCAATTATATTTACTAGTTCGGCTGTGGTTGAACCCCCCATGACTTGACCTCCAATTAGATCGCCTGTATCCTGATTGAAAACTAGCTTGACCTCTACTGAGTGCACGTTAGGCATGCTGCCGGGATGTTTATCTACCGTCTTTGCTGTTCCCACCAGAGGATTATAGCCAGCTTCATAAGCATCCCGCTCCACCAGCCCTGCTCCTCCCGAGGAGAGGTCTCCCACGCAAGTGGAGTAGACCCCGATAATCCCTTCATTTTCTACCTCGTTATCATATAAGTTTGCCGCTGCAATTCTGGCTTCTCTGGCTGCGATTGTAGAAAGATGTAATTTTGTAGGCTGGTCGGTAAAAAAGGACCTCTTTTGAGCACAATCCCCCACCGCAAAGATGTCCTTCTCGCTGGTTTGCATGTATTCATCAACCCATATTCCGTTTTTGTTGGTTTCAAGCCCCGCTTTCTCGGCCAGAGCCAGGTTTGGATTGGATCCAATACCTAACAGGACTAAATCACACTCCAACTCATCTCCGCTTTCTAAAACTACTTTTTCAGCTTCGGTATTTCCAACGATCTTTTTTGCTGTGCTGTTGGTCTCTAAATTGACCCCTATTTCTTCGAGCTTCTGGCCAATTCTTTTGCAAAACTCCTCATCGTGAGCCAGTTGAAGGCAGTATGATAGCATCTCCACTATAGTTACCTTAAGCCCCATCCTCTTTAGTTCATCGGCAAATTCGACCCCGATATAACCCCCGCCAATAATTACTACATCTTCTACTTCATCACTTTTCAGTCTGGTTGCCAAATTCTCCAGATAGTCTGCATCTTTTTTAATATCGAATACATTCTCCAAATCCATACCTGGAATGGGAGGGACTATAGGTGAGGATCCGACGGCCAGGATTAGCTTATCGTAGGTATAGTTCTCACCTTCTTTAGTAGTAACACTCTTGTTATCCTTATCTATGGAAGTCGCTTCATCTATCTGTAAAGCTATATCATTACCGGATAACAATTCATCCGGCAGCAGGTTTTTATCAACTGAGCCCAAGGTTTCAAAAATATAAGGAATTCCGCAGGGAACCAGGGCCCTTTCATCTTTTCTTAAAAGGGTGATATCCACGTCCCGGTGGAGTTTTCTGACCGTAAGTGCAGCAGTCAAACCACCTGCACTTCCTCCAATAACTAGTACTTTTGCATGTCTCATTTTTAGACCTCCTTATTTTATGTTTTTATAAAAGGTTTTGTATCAAGACGCTTTATCAGTGCTGGTTTTTAATCCAGCTAAAACGTACAAATACCAAAAGGGGAAAACAATGATCCGATGCTAACTAGGTAAAAAGAAATTATACAAGGGAGCAGAAAAATAGTCAAAATCGCGACTTTGCAGAAATTAGCGGATGAAAGCTATAGTATCTCCTGATCATAGTATGACATTTAGCTCTTGCCAAACTATATTCTTACTTATTATGATAGTCGCAGATAATGGAAAACTTGAATGGAAGCCTTTAAAAGACGGAAATTGATGATCAAAGGGGGGAGGGAAAATTTGTATTTGACAAAGAAATGATATAATTTAGCGTTACAAATATGAAAAAGGTGTTAAAGTGACTCCCGAAAATATATAAGCTGTCTAGGGGATAGGAGTTGCCACTAGAAAATATTCAAGAATAGCCGTGATGCCCGAGAAGATGAAGAATACGTTTAAATAAATTGGGGAATTGGTTCAACAGTTTTCAGTCGGTAAGTCATAGAGACCAATCAAAAATGTTCAATATATTCGATCCCTAACTTAAGGTACCATAAATTATAGTTATTTTGAATAGCAAATGAAGGAAGGGCTGGAGGAGCATGTAGTTGGAAAGTTAGCTGAAATAGGCATGCAAGAAGGTCAAACAGTATTGGATTTTGGGTGTGGTTCAGGTAACTACACTATTCCCGCCGCAAAGGTAGTGGGAAAATCAGGAACCGTCTATGCAGTGGACAAAAGCGAGGATAAGCTAAGTGATGTTAAAAAAAGAGCTGAAGAACGGGGATTAAGAAATATACGTTTTAAACAAGTATCTGAAGTGGATGATATCGGGTTGGCTGATGGTTCAGTGGATGTGGTCTTACTTTACGATATCTTTTGGTACTTTCCTTTAACTGATCCCAAATTGGATGAATTACTGGATGCCATTTATAGGGTTTTAAAACCTTACGCTTTAATTTCAGCTTACCCCAAGCATATAGATGAAGATAAGCTAAAAGAAAAGATAGAATGCGCCGGCTTCACTTTAACTGGTCAGAACTGCGGAACAGTTCTACATGAGGGTAGGCCTGAGGAGGGTTGTCTTCTAAATTTCAGGAAAGTAGGTAATTTGTGATTAAAAATTAATGATACCCCTCAAAAAAATGAGCTCTAACCGGCGTCCTTATTATATTTAGTGAATAGAGTTGTTTTACTAGTTGGAGGTTCAATATCTATTCTCAGTGGGTGGTTTGTAGGCCAATACGGAGAGGTTTTTCACCAATGGAGATAGTGA
The DNA here is from genome assembly GCA_964443275.1 of uncultured Thermotogae bacterium. Classification (GTDB taxonomy): domain Bacteria; phylum Bipolaricaulota; class Bipolaricaulia; order CAYUCE01; family CAYUCE01; genus CAYUCE01. Next base: position 12,327 of record CAYUCE010000031.1, read on the forward strand.
AAAAATTCAAAAAGTCGATTACCTTAGTTGGATTAACGTTGCTTATCTTTTCCCTCTATCAAAATCTGGTATTAAAACAATCTCATTTTTATAGCGCTTTTTCCCTGGGAATGTTCATTATCCTGGTAGTAATCCGCAGTAGGATATCAAAAGAAGGTTTGTTTGAGGGATGGAACTTTAAAAGTATAATTTTATTTTGGTTGATACTTTTAATTATCTCCATTTGCATAGATATGATTGGGATGTCCTTGGGTTACTGGTATTACCCCCATTACCAAACAATCGATCATATTCTTAAGTATCCGTTGGAATGGGTAATCGCCCTTCTTTATCATATGCTTTCCTTGCTAATTGGTAAAGAGATATTTAAACGCCTGGGGTGTAGCAATCTAATTTCGTTTCTTTTAGGCTTATTAATTTTTGTGACTCCAGTTGGGTTTTTGACCGAATCTCTAAACCTGCAGGTGGATTCCTGGAAGGTAATAGATATGCCTTTCACAAACTACAAAATAGGAAGTTATTGGCTGGTGTTTCAGACTCTAGGCTATTGGCTCATGGCGGTTATCCCGTTGTGCATTTATAAGTTGGTAGATACAGATCTTGCCAGAATTTAGCAATATAATCATCAAATAGACCATTATTTATATCAATACCCATATTCATGTAAATCGCTCTTGATTTGCTCTATATCCTTGGACAAAATTCCGTTTAAACCCTGTGATTTACCCATATCTATAAATTCTTGATGATCATCGATGAAAACCGCTTCTGGAGGTTCACATTTAAGTTTTTTGATCAATACTTTGTAAAATTTCATCTCTAATTTACTGTATCCAACATTGTAGGATAGGACAAAATCATCGAAATCATCCATTAACCCAAAACTGGCCTGAAGAGATCTCCGAAAGCTTTGCATGTTTTAAAGATACGTTAACCAAGGGAATATGTAATAGCATGGGTGAGAATTTTTATAATGAAACTTTAGCAGAATGTTGTGAGCATTTTTGCATAAACCGAAAAAAGGACGCTCGTAAAAAACCTCATGTTATCGAACGAATCATTAATAAAGCTAAGGCTTCTAGGAAACACTGTGAAGTACTGGAAGAAATTGTTCGAAAAATCGTAAATCTGAAAGAATCTGAATCATAGTTCACAGCTTTATATCTTCCTCTGTCTTCGACCAGCCTTTTCTGCAGAAAATGGCCATCTAAAATCCAGAGCATCCCAAAAGCCCATGCCTTCCTGGGGAAGGCCTCTCTTTTTACTGGTTATATTTATCCATAAATCGAGACCTTTGGTATCTAGTCCTAAAAACAAGAGACCTAAAGAAACAACCTTGCGAAAGCGGAATAAAATCAGCAAAATAGAAGAGGTCAGTCCAAGGTGAGTTCAAAAAGCGCAGATTGTGAAACGGCAAAAATACTGACATACCTAAAAGGGTACAAAAAATAGGAATTTTTGATAATGGGTAGCAATAAAGACAGACAGGTCCCAGTTTTCATAGATACAATTCCAAACTTATTACAGTCTTCACTGTCTGAGGAACGAAAAAAAGAAGCGATCCGCGAGGGTTTTGATTCAAGATTAGAGGACATTATTGAGCGATATAGTTCTCTCCCAGCATTGATGATTCAACCCGGTGAATACTGTTGGCTTCTCAAGGAGGCTCGATGGTTGTATATTCTGGGTTATTTTTACTCATGTGTTGCAATGTGCGGAATTACAGCTGAACGAATTCTCAAGGATATTTTTACTGGACATTTACTGATTATTAAAGGTAATCAAGCCGAGTTCCCAAATGATAAAATGGGTAGAAGATTAGAAAAATTTGGTGCTAGAAGAATTTGTCAATTCCTGATTAATGCCGAGATTTTGGATCAGAGTTTAAAATCGGATTTTAAGAATTTAGGTGAGTTGAGAAACGAATATGCTCATGCAGGCGGTAAGCATCCTCAAAAAGATGCTCGCAAGGCTATTGATCACCTGCATACGATTGTTGAAGGGACTGTCTCCATATTGAAGGATTACAAAATTCAAGATGGGAAGCTGGTATCTAAACGAGCTAAGGAGGAATAATGAATAAAAAAACGGTAACTTCTCAAAAATCTAAAGATGTCAAAAAAAAGCGTCTTCTTGAAGCGAAGAGAGAATTTCAGAAGATTCAAAAGGAAATTGAACCCTTTATAAAGCGCCGGAATTTCAAACGACACTCAACCGCAGGTAAATGGTTTCAAACATCAGATTTCTCTGTATGAATTTGGATTTTAATGTCTGTCTTTGACGAACCCTATCAGCAAAGAGTGGCCATCTAAAAATACAGAGCATCCCAAAAGCCCATGCCTTCCTAGGAGGCCTTCCCTTTTCTACTGAGGCAATTTATCCATAAATCGAGACCTTTGATATCTAGTCCTAAAAGCGAGAGACCTAAAGAAATAACCTTGCGAAAGCGGAATAAAATCAACAAAATAAAAAGGTGTAATGTAGAAGTAAAAACTTGATCCCATGAAGACAGAAGACCGTTTTAGGATGAGGTACTTTCAGATAAGATAGCCAACTTACGACAAACTAGCGACACGACTTACGACATCCTTGCGCCATTAGTTGCGACATCACGCTGAAACAAAGCAAAATCTTTAGGAAATCACCTTTTGGAAAGCTGTCGGAATATTTGGAATTTTGTTTTATCACTTTCAAAAGCTATCGGGGAATGTTACAATACGTAAGGTGAAATAAGATGGAGCTTAAAATTCAGCAGGATTATGAACGGGTAGCAACAGAATTTGCCGAAAAGGCAATAGATACCGCGGGTGACGATATTGAAACTATCTTGCTTTACGGTTCGGTTGGCCGTGGTGGAGCAGACGAACATAGCGATATAGACCTTTTGATAATCACCAAACATCCTGATAGAATCCGGGAACACCTCTCCTTTATAAGATCTAAATTAGATGTGGAGTATGGGACGCTTACCACCTTAACTTTTAGAACTCCAACCAATTTGAGAAAGGGCTTAGAAAATGGGTCCCTTTTCATCAAAGAAGTAATAAATGAAGGAAAAGTTCTCTATGACAGTGGAACCTTACAAAAAATCTGTAGAAAATTATCTTAAACAGGCTTCTGCGTATTTATCAGATGCACAACTCCTGCACGAGAAGCAGAGGTTTTCGTCTGCCACGGATAGAGTTTACTATGCCATGTTCTGGGCAACACGTGCAGCTTTAGTTCAAAGAGGAATATTCACTAAAACTCATAAGGGGCTCATAAACCAGTTCAGCAAAGAGTTTGTGAAAACTAATACTGTAAGTTTCAAATTGTTCCAATATTTGCAAGAAGCCTTTGATCTTAGGCAGGAAACAACCTATGAAACAGGAATAGAGCTAACGAAGGAACGTATTGACGAACTGCTTGAGCGTGCTGAGGAGTTTATCACTAAAATTCAAAGGATTATCGAAAAATAATAGACTCACACTAAGTGGAAGACTAGAGTGTTCTGCTTTAGGCCTTCTCTTGTGTAGATTATCTAGTTACAAAGACAGGCTGAAGCCTTCCTCTACGAGATTGGAATTGAGGTTTAATCTATGAATCCCTCGTGTCTGATAACTGATGGTTAAAAACTGGTACTTAATATCTTTGGCAAAGCTGCCGGAATGTGTGGATTGTCCTTGGAAAGCTTCAAAGAATTGCTGGCAGAGCGAGGCATTAAAGTAAGGGTGGGGGACGCCAAAGAGGAGAGTGATAGAAGCTTCCAACCTATAGAATAATATTACACCTGATCGGACAGCGTAATTTGATATATACTCTTTTATGCTTCAAACTAAAGGCGAAATTCACTTTCCAAAGGAGGGGTGGAAGTGGACTATCCTTTCAAGAATCTGGTATTTGAGGGCGGGGGTGTAAAAGGCATTGCCTACGTTGGAGCCATGGAAGTTTTGGGAGAAAATGGGGTTTTGGAAAATATCCAGCGAGTAGGCGGCACATCCGCCGGGGCAATTAACACCCTGCTTTTAGGACTTAACTATTCTCTGGATGAGACAAAACAGATCTTGAGTGACCTGGATTTTAGAAGCTTCTTGGATGATTCTTGGGGAATGGTGAGAGATTTCGATCGGTTAATAAATACAGAGGAGATACATTGATGAGTTAAATAAGATCTAAGGGGTTAGATAGATATAAGGAGGCAAGATGTTTAAGTTTTCAGGAGTTGCTCCCCCGGCGGTAACCCCCTTCAAAGAAGATGGGACCGTCGATAAGAAATCATACAAAGATTTGTTAGATTGGTGGATCGATAGTGGAGTAGGTGGAATTGTACCTTGTGGCTCAAATGGGGAAGTTACCTATTTAACAAAACAAGAGCGTATAGAGCTAATTGAGATTACGGTGGATCAGGTGGCCGGACAAGCATCGGTTATAGCAGGAACCGGTTTTCCCAGTACGCAACAAACCATAGAAATGACAAAAATTGCTAAAGACATTGGGGCAGATGCGGCGCTTATTGTAACCCCTTTTTACTACCCTGTAGATCAAGAGGAGCTCTTTGAGCATTATAGGCATATAGCTGAGGAAGTTAATATCCCCATAATCCTGTACAACGTTCCTAAATTTACCCATCAAAATTTGGAAGCTGAAACGGTGATAAAATTGTCCAGGATCGATAACATAGTTGGAATAAAAGAAAGCAGCGGTAACCTGACTTCCATCCAGCAAATCATAGTGGGAACCGAAAAGGAAGATTTCGATGTATTGGCGGGAAGCGGGAGCTTATTATATGCAACTCTTCAAGCGGGAGGAAAAGGGGGCATACTAGCCCTGGCCAATGTGGCTCCCAAGGAATGTTCGGAGATCTTTAACTTATTCAGTGAAGGCAACCTGGAAAAAGCTAGAGATCTAAATTACAAATTAATTGAGTTAAATCGAGCTATAACCAAAACCTTTGGCATTGCCGGTTTAAAGTGTGTGTTGGGACTTTTGAATCAGCCTGCCGGCATTCCACGTCCTCCCTTGCAAGCACTCAGTCTGGAAGAAAAGAAAGCGATTCAATCTATCGCCGGCGCGGTGCTTAATATAGATAAAGCACTATAATTTAAGGTAATATTTCAAATGATCTATGGGGTTCATCCATTTCAAAGTATAATTTAGATCATAAAAAAGCCAGGTTGTATTATTTTATACAAAAGTATATCCTTTAGGCTACTTAATTTAAACCAAGGGGGCTAAAATGCAGAAATCTTATCTCAAACCAACACCAGAACCCCCGGCTATAAGAGATGCCATGGCAAAAGCATCTCAACGGGAAGAGCAAGGGTTACCGGTTTACGATTTTTCAAGCGGTAATATCGGAAGGCTTTTAATGGGGTATCGGATATTTACAAATTTTTCCATGTCCACCGGTGAAATGCCGGAGCAATTTCGAGAAATTGCAGATGCTATTGCAAGAGGTATTAATAAAGCTTTTGTCACTTCCCCCAAGGGGTTGTCTTACTCACCCACCGGGGGTACTGAAAGTGAGAAGAAAACGGTTATAAGATATTTCCAGAAAGTACATAATGTACCCTTATCTAATAATGATACGGATAGAGTAATTGTTACCGCCGGAGGACAACAAGCCATGGCAGCGGCTCTTCGGTCCATCTCCCCTGACTCCAAAGTCATCGTGCCCAGGTGGGAGTATGCCCCGGTGACCGGAATAGCATCAGAAGCTTCCTGGGAATTTGTTAAACTGCCGGATGTAGGTGGGTTAGGATTTTCCCTTTCAGATTTACGTGAAGTCGCCGAAGAAGGGTCGGTCTTCTACACCAGCATGCCCAATAATCCATCAGGTTACGTCTCTTCAGAAAAGTTAAAACAGGCAGCCGAAATAATGAAAGAGCGAAATGGAGCCATCATTTGGGATGCTCCCTATCTTTTCATCATGTTTAAAATAACCGATGGGAATGCGAAATTTAGCTCCGATTTTCTGACCGAGGAGATAAGCAATTTCGCATCTATTGCCCAGGATTTTGGGGATAATATGTGCCTATTATCCAGCATATCCAAAACTTGCCTGGCTGCGGGAGTGAGGTTTGGGTTTGCCACCGCCCCGGTCCAGTGGATTCAAAATATGAACGCAATTATTGGTAGGGAAAATTTAAGTAGTCCCACCGCCTCCTTTATAATAGGCGATGAGATATTGAAAGTTTTTCTGGATAAAGGGGTAAGAATCTATGAGTGGGTATCAGAGCTTCTGGCAGATAGAGTAAATTACTTACTGGAGAAAAATATTCCGCTCATACTCCCGGATAACGGAAAATTCGGGGCACTCTATGTGTTGGTCGAAACTGACGGGCCCGGAGGAAAGTACGCTGAGAAGTTAAATGAACAGGGAGTAATATCGGTCACAGCAGAACCTTTCTATGGAGATAAAGTTAACGCTATTAGGCTTTCTTTAGTCTCGGTTCCGTATATAAAGGAAGATAAGCTGTGGGTGGAAAATGTTGATAATCTTGCTGAGAGACTGTCATGAGTAGACTTGAGAAGTGGTTTTGATAAACTTATCGATAGCGGTTAATTTCGTCCTTTAACTTTTTAGCAGCGGCCCAGGCTGCCTGAGCAAAATCCACGCCCGGCGAGGCAAAGATTATGCTCCGGGAGGAATTGATAATCGCCATTTCGCTTTTGGAATTAGTACCGTTTTTCACCGCTGCTTCCAAGTCTCCTTTTTGCTTTCCCACCCCGGGTATTAGAATAGGTATATCCTCCCCCAGGATTTCTCGCACCTCTTTCAGTTCTTTAGGGTAGGTGGCACCTACTACAGCTCCTACATTGCCATATTGGTTCCACCCCGCTATTTTTTGCGCAACTATCTGATAAAGTGGCTTATGGACACAAATTAGATCCTGAAAATCGGCTGAACCTGGATTTGAAGTCCGGCAAAGTATAAATATCCCTTTGTTTTGGTAATTCAAAAAGGGCTCTAAGGAATCATACCCCAGATAGGGATTGACGGTTATCCCGTCGAAGTTATAAAAATCAAGGAGGGCACGAGCATATGCACGCGAAGTATTGCCTATATCCGCTCTTTTTGCATCAACTATAGCCGGTATTCTGGATGGTATATAATCCCTGGTCTCTTTTAAGGCTTCATAGCCGGCAGGGCCCAGGAGTTCATAGAAGGCAATGTTTAACTTATATGCACAGACTAAGTCACGGGTCTCATCTATGATGGCCTTATTAAATTTGCATACAGCCTCTTTATTATCTTTAGCATGTGTCTTTAAAAAGTGAGGTATTTTATCAATATCCGAATCAAGGCCCACACAGACCAGGCTACCGTTCTCTTGTGCGCACTCTTTTAAACTGTCCACAAACTTCATTTTGCCCTACGATATTAGGTGGGGAAACTGAAATTTGCAAATGGGAGGATTCTTACCGGCTTGCTAGATTAATACAGCAGAGGTTTATATAAAAAGCTGGTAAAGTGGCCGAGTTTTATCTATAAATAAAAATCAAGGCGGATACAATCTACAAGGAAGAAGCTTCCTATCAGGTCTTAAAAACTAACTAAAGGTAATTTATGATGCTAAAAATACTCTGGCTGATTTTATACGGGCTAATTGGAGGGGGCGGTCTTATTCTAATCCCGCTGGGCTTGCCGGGAAGCTTCTTGATTGTGACCGCCACCGCCGGCTACGGGGCACTGACCGGATGGTCCGAAATCACTATACCGCTGGTCTTAGTTTATTTGGGTATAGCCGTTTTCGCCGAAGTGGCCGAATTCTTTTTGGGCCTAATTGGTCCCCGAAGGAAAGGGGGCAGCAAAGCCAGCATGGCCGGGGCATTTTTGGGCGGGATTTTAGGGGCAATTGCCGGAGTGCCGCTTCCCTTTATAGGTAATTTAGTTGGGGCTTTCCTAGGAGCTTTCTTGGGTGCCTTCCTGCTAGAATGGCTGGTGCGAGCAGATGTGAAACAAGCTCTACGCACCGGGTGGGCAGCTTTCATAGGGCGCATATTTTCCTCCACCTTAAAAATCGCTTTATGTACGGGGATGATCATTTATACCTTCCTACAGGCAATTATTGGCTGACTGCTTACTTAAAGATATTTCGCACTCCGTATTTTGCACCTATAAGGATAAGTTTAATATCCTAGAACCTATAATAAACCATGACTTCTACTGAAAACAGAATTGAGAAAAAAGAGCTGGCCGGGTATCTGGAAATGCTTACCCAAGAAGACCTCAGCTTGCTCATCCTAAAAGGGGAAAAGAAGATCTTTACCAGCTCCGATCGGGGTATCAAACCCTTACTGGAAGCAAGTGAAAAAATCAAGCCAGAGAGGTTAGAAAACTCCGTAGTCATTGACAAAGTGGTAGGAAAAGCGGCCGCACTTCTAATCTGCTACTTCCACGCTGAAAGGATCTTTTCCCAAACCATAAGCAAACCGGCAGCCCGGTTCCTTCACCAACAAACAATAGAATTTAAAGCTAAAAGAACGGTAGAAAGAATCAGTGGAAGAAAAAAGGGGCAAAGCTGCCCATTCGAACAAGCAGTTTTAGATATCGACCACCCAGAAGAGGGTTATAAGATCCTATATTCTAA
>CAYUCE010000032.1:0-20467 GCA_964443275.1 uncultured Thermotogae bacterium
CCTGCTAAAATTCGCATTGGTGGAGTTCCAAGTGGAAGAATCGCTCAATTTAGGAAAGGCTTAATTAGATATTCATAAGGTTCCCGCCGGCCGTGGATAAGTTTTCCAAGTAAAGGTACAATGTAATTGAAATATCCGTAATACAAATCTTTTTCTCCACTGACTTATTTGACCCCAAGGAATCAGGTTATTAATTAAATCATATCTATCAGAAATTTCGGAGAATATTTTTTTAACTCTTTTCTCTTTTGGGTAAGAAACATCCATGTTGTCCTGTATGCATAATTTTAAGTTATCTCAATAATTTTTCTACCTTCGTTGTAAACTTGAGCTGTCGGATTTCCCCAGGTCTTGTGTTGATGAATTTAAAATGAGAAAGAATCCCAGTACATTCTTTTAGTATATTGATGGTTGTTTTAGGTGTAAAACTCAAGGATAAGAATCAGTCTAATTTGAAAAGAGATGAGATAGTATTTATTAGGTTCGCACTCTCTTCTCTTTCCTTGGCAATCCTCTTTAATTCTATTATAGGTTGATGAAGTAGCTTGTTTACTATTCGTCTGCTCAGCCTTTCCACTTCTTCTCGGGTGAGCTTTTTCCCATCAAGATTGGTTATCTCCTCTTTTCTTATTTTTTCTGCTTTCTTTTTCAAAGAGGAGATAAGCCAGGTGACATCCTGAACTTTGAGCCAATTTTCAAATTCTTTAACCTTTTTTTTAATGGTGAGTTGGGCATCCTTTGCAGCCTCTTTTCTTTCTTCTAAATTCTCCTCCGCAATATCTTTTAAATCGTCTATATCTATCAGCCGGCAGGTTTTATATCGACCTATGGTTGGGGCTATGTCCCGGGGAACGGCCAGATCTATTAAATAAAGGGGTCTATCTCGATGGAGGGGGATATCATCTTGGTCTATAAGATAATAGGGAGATGCGGTTGCCGAGATCAATATATCTACTCTTCCCAGGTAGTTTCCCTTTTCCTCAAAGATTATTGGTTCCCCACCTAAATTGTGGGTTATTTTCTTTGAACGCTCCCAAGTCCTATTGGCCACGTACACTTTCTCTATACCGTGCTGGAGCAGATACTTTAAAAGCAATCTACCCATCTCGCCGGCTCCGATTACCATGGCCTGGACGTTATTTAAGCTTCCCAATTCCCTTTCCACCTTGTCCACAGCCACATGGCTTAAGGAAACCGGCCCCGCCTCTATGGCCACTTTGCTCCTCACTTCTTTGTTTACTTCCAAGGCACTTTGAAAGAGTCGGTTAAGTAGCTTTCCCGTTCCACCCAGTTCATGACTCCGGTAGTAGGCCTCCTTTACCTGTCCGGCTATCTCCATTTCCCCCAGCACCATGGAATCGAGTCCACAGATCACCTGGTAAAGATGTTTAACAGCATCCAAGTCCTTTAAGATATAAATATTATCCTGCAAACTTTCCCGGTCTATATCCCTGGTCTTTATTATCCGATGAATAACCTCCTTATTTGTTTGCTTGCTTTTTGATTGGTAATAAATCTCGGTTCTATTGCAAGTAGAGAGGATCACCACTTCCTCAACCCCTTCAAGCGGCAGAAAGCCCTCCATAGCCGGTTTGATCTCGTTTGCGGCATAGGAGAGCTTCTCTCGAATACTCATAGGAGTCTTATGGTTCATACCTAAAACTCCGATAGCCATCTGGCAACCTCCTTGGCATGATAAGTTATGATCATATCTGCACCCGCCCGTTTCAATCCGGTTAGTATCTCTAAAACTATTCCTTTCTCCTCAATCCATCCCCTCTTTGCCGCCGCTTTCACCATGCCATATTCCCCACTCACATTATAGGCAGCCACCGGGTAATTAAACACATCTTTTACTTTGTTGATAACATCCAGGTAAGCCAGAGCCGGTTTTACCATCACTATATCTGCTCCCTCTTCTATATCCAGCTTCACCTCACGAATGGCCTCCCGGACATTTGGCGGGGCCATCTGGTAAGTGCTTCGATCACCAAACTGAGGAGGGGAGTGAGCTGCCTCTCTAAAAGGACCGTAAAAGCTAGAATTATACTTGGCAGAATAGGACATAATAGCCACATCCAAAAAACCATCCTTATCCAAAGCCTCCCTAATTGCTTTTACCTGCCCGTCCATCATCCCGGAGGGAGCTACCATATCTGCCCCTGCCTCAGCGTGTGAATATGCCATTTTTTGCAGCACTTCCAAAGTTTCATCATTTTTTATTCTTTCCCCCTCCACAATGCCGCAATGGCCATGGGCCATGTAAGCACAGAGACATACATCGGTGATTATTACTAGCTTAGAGGTGAGCTTTCCTATCCTTCTCACCGCCTTTTGGACGATACCTTCCCGGTTATAGCTTTCAGTGCCGCTTTCGTCCTTCTTTTTTGAATCAGGAACCCCGAAGACGATCACCGCCGGTATCCCCAATTCAACCAAATCTTCAACCTCATCTGGAAGCTTATCCACCGATAGGTGAAAGACACCGGGCATAGCGGGTATCTCCTCACGAACAGAGTCCCCCTCTACAACGAAGAGTGGATAGATTAAATCATTAACAGATAGTCTGTTCTCTTGAACTAACCTTCTTAGATTTTTTTTAGCTCTAATCCTTCTAGGTCGATACCTCGGAAACACCGTTAATCACCCTTGGTTGGTAAATACATAAAGGATCCGCGGCTAGGTAGTCCTCCGTAGCGGCAAAGGCCTGCGCTCTGGAGCCACCGCAAATCCCCTTAAATTCACAACGGCCGCATTTACCTTTTCGCAATCCCTTATCTCGCAGGTTGACAAAAACTTTAGAATGCCTGTATATCCACACCGGATCTTTTTGGCGTACATTTCCAGCGGAGAGTGGCAGAAAGCCGCTGGGATAGACCTCGCCTGTATGGGATATAAACATTACCCCGTTACCATCACTTATTCCTAACCCTCTTATAAATTCTGCCTGATGGTCTCCATCTCCAAAGATCTCTTCTATAGAGATCCCCTCCCCCATCATCCGCTGAAGCTTAACCCTTCTGAAATGATGGGCCTCGGTGGTCTTCACCTGGAAAGGGGCATCTTGAGAAATTTCATATAACCAGTTTAAAATTCGCTCACACTTTTTGGGACTTATCTGCTTAACTAGTTTACCTCTACCGGTGGGAACCAGAAAGAAGAGGCTCCAGCGGACAACCCCCAGGTCCTTAACCAACTCATACATTTCCGGAAGCCCGTCAGCCGTCTCCGAAGCCACCGTGGTATTTACCTGCAAGGGCAGGCCTTCCTGTAAACTAAGGTGAGCAGCTTTTACGGTCCAGTCAAAGACCCCAGGTACCTTTCGGAAAGAATCATGTTTTTGGGCTGTGGGGCCATCGATACTTAAAGATATAGCCCTAACTCCACTTTCTAAAAGTCTTTTTAGGTCTTCTCTTCTCATGTCCTTAACTCCACTTGGAGCTATCCCCGTCCGTAACCCAAGCCGATTGCCATATTCGATCAATTCATATAGATCGGGCCGTTTCAAAGGGTCCCCTCCAGTGATCACCAATATGAGGTCACCAAATTCGCTGACCCGATTCAAAAGCTCTTTGGACTCCTCAGTGGTAAGTTCATCTGGATGGCGGTTGGGGACGGCACTGGCTCGGCAGTGCTTACAAGCAAAATCGCAGGCCCGGGTAACCTCCCAGAATAGAATATGGGGAGCCTTAGGGTAAGTAATCTCAGGTATGGGCATGGATTTCATCGTCCGTAAGGTAACAAGCCGGATCGGGGGCCCAAATATCCTGATACACCGCTTCAGCCCTCACTCTGGAGCTCCCCTGGCAAATTTCAAAATAACGGCAGCTAGCACATCGACCCTTTATATAATCCCTTTTATTTTTTAAGCCCTTCATCACCTGATCGGAGGTATCCATCCATATTTGGCTGAAAGGCCTATCTTTTACATTCCCCAAGGTATAATGCTGCCAGAACTGGTTAGGGTGCACATCTCCCTTAGCATCCACACAAGCAATGGTTTCACCAGTCCCATCTCCTTGGTTATTTACCAACAATCTGTAGGCCCATTCAGCTAAACTCTTGTCCTGCTCTTTTAAATACTTATATAAGTAGGGGGCATCGGCATAATTTCCCACCAGCAGAGTTTCCACTTGGTGGCCGTTCTTTTGAGCTTTTTGGGTCCAATTGAAATAAAATCGGATCAACTCCCGCTTTTCCTGAAGGTCCAAATCTAACTTTTCTGTGGCTTTACCAGAATAACTGAGGTGATAAACGCATACCCGATCCAATTTTTCAGCGATAGCCAAATCCAGCACATCTTTTAAATAATTTGCATTTTTTCTAGTTATGGTAAATCTTAATCCAGTCTTGAGGCCAAGCTGTTTAGCAAAACGTATGCCCGTTAAGGCAGCATCATAGGCCCCTTTTTGGCCTCGGAACTCATCGTTACTTGCTCCTACTCCATCCAAGCTAACCCCGATATACCGGAATTCGCCCTTTTTGGTCTCCTCGACTTCTTCCCGGCTCATCAGGGTGCCATTGGTGGAGATCACCGGCCTAATCCCTTTCTGGTGGGCATAACTTCCTAGCTCAAACAGATCATCCCTAAGATACGGCTCTCCTCCGCTGAACAGAAGGACGGGGACTTGAAATTCCGCTAAATCATCGATCATCTCCTTAGCCTGTTCGGTGCTCATTTCCCCTATTTGGGGATGGCTTGAAGCTTTAGCATAGCAGTGGAGACAGTTCAGATTGCAGGCTCGGGTCATATTCCAAACCACAACCGGTCTCTCATTTTCCATCTGGTTCTTATGCCTGATTTGAGGCCTCGGACTTCTTTTCACATCTTTATATCGCAGACCATCACTTTCGGAGGGCATCCCAGAAAGCAACTTACTTACTCCGATCATTTTTTCTCCTTCTGCAAGAGGTTTTCGTTTTTTAAAATTATACCCTAAAAGGAAGATATCTTCAACGGGCCGGGCCAGGGTAAGGCTCAAAAAATCTAAGACCATATTTGACTTTTTCGTATCAACTTAGTATATTATTGTACCAAAGTAGGAGACCAAATGAGCTAAATCACGAAAGGAGCTTGGAATCGGTTTAGAGGCAATTGATCGACGGATTCTTAACAACTGTCAGGAGGGGTTCCCCATATCCCGTAGGCCATTTCGTGACTGGGCTGAAAGGTGGGGATTAACTGAAGAGGGAATAATCGAGCGTCTCAGAAGACTGCAAGAGAAGGGCAAATTATCCAGGTTCGGGCCAGTCATAAACCCCCGGGCACTGGGTGGGAATTCCACTCTGGCCGCTATGGCCGTCCCTGAAGAAAGATTTGAAGAGGTAACCAAGATAGTAAATGAAAAACACCTGGTCTCTCATAACTATGGTCGGGATCATAAGCTTAACATGTGGTTTATAGTAAGCGGGGAAGACCAAGATGAGATCGATAAGACCCTCCAAAAAATCAAGGAGGAGACCAACTTAGAGGTCCTAAACATGCCTATGTTAGAAGAGTTCTATATCGGGGTAAAATTCCAGTTCTAATGGACCAGATGGATAGGAAGATACTGATCGAGATCCAAGGGGGCATCCCCCTTACAAAAACCCCCTATAAAAAGATAGCAGATTCACTTAACATATCGGAAGAGGAAGTCCTCTCACGAATTAAGAGGATGCTCGATCGGGGTTGGATCCGCAGGATAGGGTGCATCCCTCATCACTATAATCTAGGGTTTAAAGCCAATGGTATGAGCGTATGGGATGTTCCCGATGATCAGGTAAAAAAGGTGGGGGCCGAAGTAGGGAGCTTCGATTACGTTAGCCATTGTTACCGGCGCCCCCGACACCCACCCATCTGGCCCTATAACCTATTTGCCATGGTTCATGGCCGCATGCAGGAAGAAGTACTAGAGAAAGTTGAGCAGATAGCTAAGATCATAAATGTGACCAACTACGATGTGCTTTTCAGCACCGCGATTTTAAAGAAGAGGGGGATCAGGTTGAAATGATACCCTTGGTACATGATCTTCAGGAAAAAAAGGTGGTTATATTTGGAGGCGGAAGGTTGGGCCAACACAAGGCCGAGCTTTTTGCCGGCCAGGCTAAGGTAATTGTAGTAAGCGCACGTTTTACAAGCGATATCAAGAAACTGGATGTAAAACTTGTCCAAAAACAAATAGATAAAGATGAAGAGGTGATCTTGGAGATACTGGACTCCCTTGGCCAGATTTTCTTGGTGCTTACGGCAACCGGAGACCGGGAAATAGATGAGCTTATAACTAAAGCGGCTCATGGAAAAGGGATGCTGGTAAATAGGGTGGATGGACCTATCGAGGATGTGATTACCCCATCTATAATAGATGAAGCCCCACTTTTGATCTCTATTGCCACCGGGGGGGCCAGTCCGGCAATCAGCAAATACCTGCGCCAAAAATTTGAGCCCATCGTCAAGAAGGCTTTGCCCATGGTAAAGTTACAAGAAGAACTGCGGGAAAGGCTTAAAGGAAAATCGAATAAAGACCATCTTTTATGGAAAGTTATTAATGAAGAAAAGATCTGGAATTTGTTAAAAGAAGACTACCAAGTGGCCAAAAGACAAGCGCTAGAGGTGATAAAAGTTGACAAAAAGTGAGAAGCTATTTGACCGAGCACTTAAGGTGATGCCCGGCGGGGTCTCATCTCCAGTACGATCCATAAAGCCTTATCCTTTCTTTGTAAATAAGGCAGAAGGATCACACATTTTCGACGAAGAGGGAAATGAATATATCGATTATTGCATGGGTTATGGCCCGCTACTTTGGGGGCACGGCCTGCCAGAGCCGGTCAAGGAAAAAATAATTTCCCAACTGGAGAAGGGTATACTTTACGGAGCACCCACAGAGATCGAAGTAAAATTCGCCGAGTTGATTAGTCAGCACGTTCCGGGGCTAGAGATGGTCCGTTTGGTAAACTCCGGATCCGAAGCTACAATGGGAGCCATCAGAGCCGCCCGGGGATTTACTGGTAAGGATAAGATAATCAAAATTGAAGGAGGATTTCATGGTGCCCACGAATCCGTCTTGGTCAAAGCGGGGAGTGGGGCCATGGGAATTCCGGCATCAAACGGGATCCCCAGGGATTTCATCAAGCACACCATTCAGGTTCCATTCAACGATGTGGAGGCTATGGAAGAGTCCATCACCAAATATGAGGACGATCTGGCCGCGGTGATTATGGAGCCGATCATGGGAAATGCAGGAGTTATACTGCCGGGAAACGGATACTTAACAGAAGTAAGGAGGCTTACTAAAAAGCATCAGGTACTTCTCATCTTCGATGAGGTAATCACCGGCTTTCGGCTGGGCCTGGGGGGAGCGCAAGAATATTTTGGGGTAACCCCTGATTTGACTACATTAGGAAAGGTGGCCGGGGCAGGTCTTCCTATAGGGATATTTGGAGGGAAGAGAGAAATAATGAAGGAAGTGGCACCAGCCGGAAATATCTACGAAGCGGGCACTTTCAACGGCCATCCCCTAGTTTTGACCGCTGGTTATCACCTCCTGGAATATTTGAAAGAAAATAAAGTATATGAAAAGGTCAATCGTCTGGGGGATATCTTACGAAGGAAGGTAGGAGAGTTAGCCACAAACCGGGGGTATAAAGTAAGCGGTATAGGTTCAATGTTTAAGGTCTTTTTCACCAAGGAAGATAAAGTTCCCAGAAATTATGAGGAGGCCAAACGTTGTAACTACAATCGGTGGCTGAAAAGCTTCTGGCCTAGTATGCTTGAGGCGGGAATTTTCTTACCCCCCAGCCAATACGAAACTCAGTTTATAAGCTATGCTCACACGGAAGCGGAGATAGAAAGGACGGTGGATGCTTACCGGAAATGCCTTTGAAACTGGGAACTAGGGGAAGTAGGTTGGCCTTAAAGCAGTGTGTGAAGGTATTGGAACGACTTGAAACCAAAGGTATAAAGGCTAAAAAAGAGATAGTGACTACCTCGGGGGATGTTTCGCAAAAAAACTTAATCCACGAGATCGAAGGAAAAGGGGCTTTTGTGAAGGAGATTGATTCGCTGGTATTAAAAGGGAAACTGGATGGCGGAGTTCATTCCATGAAGGATATCCCTAGCGATCTCCCCCCCGGCTTGACCATCGCAGCCATCCCCCAACGTAACTCCCCCTATGATCTGCTGCTTACCCGGCAGGGAACTTCATTTGAGGAACTTCCAAAAGGGGCGATAGTGGGAACCTCCGCTGTTCGCCGCAGAGCACAACTTCTCTGGCACAGATCGGACCTTAGCATAAGGAAATTGCGAGGAAATATAGACACCCGGATCGATAAACTAAAAGATGGGAAATACGAAGGTATAGTAATTGCAGAGGCCGGAATAAAGCGATTGAACCTAGCTGTTTCCAGGGCGTGTAGACTTCCCTTTGTCCCTTCCGCCAACCAAGGAGCGATAGCGGTAACGGCGAGAGCTGATAGCAAGGCAGCCCATTTGCTAAATGGGATAAATCATACCCAAACCAGGCTGGAAACAGAAGTAGAGCGTATAATACTAAATGAAATAGGGGAAGGATGTGCATTACCTTTGGGGGTCTTAGTTCAAAAACAAAATGGGAAACTCGAGATTCGAGCTCAGATCCTTATACCCAATGGAGAGAATGAGTACAGTAAAACCATGCAAATATCGACTGAAGGTTACAAAAAAAAGGCAAAAGAAATAGGAAAGGAGCTGCTGGATTGGAAGGAAAAGCATACCTAGTGGGAGCTGGCCCTGGCGATCCTGGCTTGCTGACCCTTAAAGCCAAGGAGGTTATAGAGAAAGCCCAGGTTATAATGTATGATTCCTTGGTAGGAGATGAGATTATTGAAAGGCTAGCTGGCCGCCTTCCAGAGGTGGAACTTATCGACTGCGGGAAGCGGAAAGGGAACCATAAATTAACCCAACAGGAGATCAACCAATTGCTTCTGGCCAAAGTGAAAGAGGGAAAAGTGGTGGTAAGGCTTAAGGGAGGTGATCCTTTCGTCTTCGGTAGAGGGGGTGAGGAGCTAGAGTTTCTAAAAATAAATGGGATTTCCTGCCAAGTTATACCGGGGATTACCTCGGCAATTGCAGCTCCAGCTTACGCCGGCATTCCGGTTACTCACCGAGGGCTTGCCTCTTCGGTCACCTTTATCACTGGGCATGAAGACCCCACAAAAGAGGATAGTGACCTAAATTGGGAGTGCTTAGCCAAAATTGGGGGGACTGTGGTGGTGCTAATGGGGGTAACCAAAATGGAGGAGATAGCAGGGATGTTAATGAATAAAGGGATGGATCCTGATACTCCGGCAGCGGTAATAGAAGAGGCAACTCTTACTGATCAACGGGTGATTACCGGAAAACTAAATTCAATAGCCAAACGGGCTATGGAGGAGGAGGTCAAGCCGCCGGCGATCATGGTCTTGGGTAAGGTAGTAACTTTAGGCTACAAGGATGAATCTTAAAATGAAAGCTGCAATCTTTCGGCCTAAAATTTACGAGCGCAAATCAAGAGAGTATTTAAAAAAACAGGGGTTTGATCCTATATCCATACCTCTAGTTGAACCGGAACCCACCGGCTGTAGGCCGCTAAGCAATGCCGATTATTTGATATTTACAAGCGTTAACGGGGTAAGGTTTGCCTTCAAGCAAGCTGATCTAGAAGCTGATGAACTGAGTAAATCTACAATTTGTGCCATCGGTCCAAAAACCGCCCAAGGGTTAGAAAAGCAAGGTTTGAGAGCAAGTATAATACCAAAAAATTATTCTTCTAAAGGTTTGGTGGATACACTAACCCCCCTAGTTTATGAAAAGAGGGTAGAAGTGGCCAGGAGTTCGCAGGGTTCAAAAACCTTACTTAAGGGATTAAACCAAGCTGGGGCCTTCGTTCATGAGACGGTACTTTACCGGCTAAAACGTCCGCGCATCGAAAAAAAGTTAGTGAAAGAAGTCTTAGAAAAGGCCGATCTTTTCCTGTTTACCAGCTCGCTTATTGTTAGAACTTTCCTAGATATTATTCCCGACCAAGAGAAAGCGGTAAAAATCCTGAACCAAAGGCAGGTTGGAGCAATAGGAGATCCAACCCGCCAGAGGCTTAAAAATTATGGAATCAAGGTAGGTATAACCCCCCCTCGATCCACATTTAGCTCTTTAGTCAAAGAAGCAAGCAAATTATTGAGCAGCAAAAAGAGGCCTGCCTCTTAAATCTAAGTTTTTAGGTTAGTGTGGTTCGTGGCATTTTAAGCAATCCATTTTTCCGAATACATTTGCCTGAGATTCATCTGGTCCATGGCAATCAAGGCATTCCCCAACTACAGTCGGTGCTGCCCATGTGGCTTCAAATTCTCCCGCCGCGTGTTGGTTTAATAATTCCGCTGCATGTGCTGACACCTGAGCAACCAGCCGAGCACATCGCTCTGAACGCTCAGGGGATTCTGAACCGAAGCCCGATGCATCACACCACTTGGTGACCGAAACATGGCAAAGGGCCGATCCGGATACGCTCGTTGTCTCTATCTCTGCCTTCTTTGGCTCACTCGGCTTATAGGCGGGGATAGCGGTCTCCGTATACCAACCTATAAGCTCACTTGATAAAGCCATGTAATCCTCGGTTACCAGGTTTATAGCGGCAGATGATCCATTTAGTGCCCCACATATAGTCCCCCAGCCTGCTTGTCCTCCGGCTCCATAGTCCATCATTTTCGATGGGATCAAGGTGTAAGGATAACCTACCTGTTCTCGCAATTCACCAACTATCGCTTCAAAGCTTCCCCCGGAACAATGCAAATTATTGAAATACGCTTCGTATCCTCTCTCTGCCACTGCTTGAGGATCTAACTTCTTATAGGACCAGGGCCATTCGGGAGGCTCTTCAGCAGCTTTTCCGGCAACTGATCTTGAGCCCAGCTTGAGTATACCTGCTCCCACGGCGGCTCCGCCTACAAACTTACCTGCATCTTTGATTAATTCTCTTCTGGAAACTTTCTTCTCACTTACTGACATTAAGACTTACCTCCTATTTGTGATTGAGAAAATTATAACATTGCCTGCTGCTTTTTGTCAAATGATTACCAGATGAAGAACAAGCAAGCTTGACAAAACGATAGAGTGCACTATAATATATGGAAAGCAAGGAGGTGAAATATGGTGAGTAAACGTATTGGTATAATTGTAGTAATTCTTGCAGTAGCCCTCATAGGGGCTTTGCTGATTACACCGCTTCTAGCTCAGGAGGCAGAGGAAGAAGCCCCGGCTCGTGGTTGTGGCATAGCTACGGGATGCCATGCTCCAGAGAGTAAGTACAATTTACAGCATGAAATTGATGGTATCCAAGGGCATCCAAGTACCGAAATAAGTTCGGTGAAAGATTGTGCAAAATGTCATGAGTTCCGTACTGTCGAAGAAAGTGGGGGTGCTGTAAACTTGGCTAATTCATCACACTTCGTTCACCTCACTAGTGAGCACTTTGAAGGCAACTGTTTCTCCTGTCACATGATTGATGATGAAGGAGAAATGGCGCTTTTTAACTTTGTAACCGGCAATTTCTAGAAAAGAATTAATTAGCGAAGAAGGGTACCCCAACGGTAGCTCCCGGGTACTCTAATAAAATATCATCCTGAAAAATTCCAGGGGGAGTTTCCCCCTTTATAATTAACCTGGGTAGTATAGCTCAACCGCTAGAATCAACCTTACCCTGGCAGCATCCAGCAGTTTGTCTTAATTATTTCACCAAACACTATATGAGAGTTGGGCCAGGCTTCGCTCTCAGATAAGATTAGCAAAGCATCTTAAAGACAAGATAAATCAAAGGGAATGATGGATCAAGAGAAGATAATCAAGCTATTTTCTTTCATCTCCGAAAAGTATGATTGCGTGGATCGTCTTTTAAGTTTTGGTCGAGATAGGTATTGGAGAAGATGCCTGGTTGATGAGGCAAATTCTTGTTCAGCCACAAAGATACTGGATATATGTACCGGTACTGGCGAGGTGGTTAAAGAGTTTGGGACAAGAGGTATTGGACGAGAGATAGTTGGCCTAGATCTTTCAGAAGAGATGCTGGATATTGCCCGAAAGAAAATAACCAGAAAAAATCTGGCCAGTAGAATTAAATTCCTGAAAGCCGATGCCCAAGATCTTCCTTTTCCCAGTGAGACTTTTGACCTGGTGAGTATGGCTTTTGGATTGAGAAATATATCCGAGCCAAGACGAGCAATCGAAGAGATGAACCGGGTATTAAAAAAGGGTGGAAAAGCTTTAATTCTCGAATTTACTCTCCCCCCAAACGCTTTATTAAGGGAGCTTTATCTTCTCTATCTAAAGACAGCAGCCCCTTTTTTAGGGAAAGTAATAGTTGGTTCAAAAACTCCCTATAATTACTTGGTATCTTCGATTTCCAGTTTTTATAAAGAAAGCAATGTTCTCAAGTTACTTAAATCAGCCAGTTTGGAGGATATTAATCGCCAGAGTCTAACCGGAGGAATAGTTACCCTTTATAAGGGAAAAAGATAAAGAACCACCAACAGCCATTGATCCAAGACAGCCTTAGAGAACCCCTAGCTCTCCTTTAACTGCTCTGATTACTGTAGGAATGGCTTCCTTTAGCTCTGGTGATAGCTCATCCTTACATCTAATTTGCTTTGGCTCGATTCCGATGATGATAGTCTCAGGCTCTATATCCAACAGACCAGCTACCTTTAACACCTCTTGAAGGGTAATCTGGTGAAGCGAGATGGAATTAGGTGATTTTTGAAAGAGATCTTCAAGTCGAAGGCGGTATATGGATCCCACCCCTTCACCTGCCTGAACGGCATCAACGATGATCAATTTCTGGACATTTTCCAAGTAAGGAATCAAATCGAATGCCGCCGTTCCTCCGTCTACAACCTCGACGTTTGGGGGCAGGTCCATCTCCATCAGTTTTCTAACCACATGGACCCCAACGCCCTCATCTCCCATCAACAGATTACCCACCCCAAGAACAAGTATCTTCCCCATTACCTCCTTATCTTTCGCAAGAACTTTTCTTAATTGATCTTAAAGGTGCCCAGTTTTCGCTTAGGAGAGATAAGATGCACCGAGCAAGCAAGGCATGGATCGAAGGAACGAACCACTCGCACAACCTCGATCGGATTCTGGGAGTCCATGACGGGTGTACCTATAAGGGCTTGCTCGATCGGGCCCATCTTACCCCTATCATCGCGCGGAGAGACATTCCAGTTTGTGGGAGTGATAATTTGATAATTACCAATTTTATGATCTCTAATTTTGATCCAGTGTCCAAGAGCCCCTCGAGGAGCTTCCGTAAGCCCCATTCCCTCTCCAGAAGTTGGGACTTTACATTCCGTGTATACGGGATCTCCCGGAACCAACTGCTCAAGCCACTCCTTCATGGAATCGGCAATAAACTTACACTCCAAAACTCGTGCTGCATGGCGTCCCATGACGGAAAGCAAAGCAGGGAGACAAGATCGAACTCCGAAATGCGCTAATACTGAGTCAATTAGTTCTTTAACTTGGGAGCTGGCATTAGTGAGATAGCTTATGGCCATTCGTGCTGATGGTCCGGCCTCATGCACCTTATTGCCGTAGCGTGGTGATTTCAACCATGAGTAAGCATCCGGCTTTCCCGGTTCCGGTTCAGTGACCCCATCCTGAGGGTTTTTGCCTGTGGTCTCTTGTGCATACCAGGAGTATTTGACTTCCTCAGCGATCTTTTGGGGATCAAACGAACCAATCTCGCCATCTGTATACACGCCAGGGGGGAATAATTTGTTGTTTGTGGTACCATTTAGATCGAATGCACCGTAGGCTAACAAGTTCTTACATCCTACCCCAACGTTGAAATAATCTTGATAGGCATCGGCAACTGTCAGGACATCCGGAATGTAGACGTTATCAATAAAAGAACTTAATTCCTTTAGTAGAGATGAGAAATAGGCAATTTCATCCGCATCGGGTTCCTCGGTAACTCCCCCTGGGGTAAAGCTCATCAGATGGGGCATCTTCCCCCCCAAGACGGCCAGCATTTCATGGGCCTGCATCCTAATCTCAAGGGCTTGTTTATAATGTTTGACGGCTGCATCGTTTGCGTCTTTGGGTAACCGGTAGTCACCCTCATATCTGGGAACGAATGGGGGTGTATCGGGCCCAGTTACGTAATCAAGGGCAGCCAGATGGTAAAAATGCAAGATATGGGACTGGATAAAGTTGGCTCCCAGGATCAGATTCCGCATTATGCGCGCATTGGCCGGAGGAGTGACTTCAAAAGCATTATCTAAATTAAGAGCTGCCGCTGTGGCGTGGGAAGCTGGACAGACTCCGCAAACCCGCTGTACCAGGTGCTGTGCGTCTCGGGGATCTCTACCTTTTAGGATGTTCTCAAAACCTCTAAACAACGTACCGCTGCTTTTGGCATCAACCACCCGATGGTCTTCTATCTCCACCTCCATCTTGAGATGCCCTTCAATTCTAGTAATCGGATCAATAGCTATTTTTTTAGCCACTGGTTAGCACCTCCTCTGCTTTTTCTTCTCGGACACCCGCTAGGTACATGTCGGCATCTGGTAACATGGCATAGAAAGGAGATGTTCCGTCAGGAAACTCGGGCTTGCAACAGCCAATACAGGGAGCTCCACTTCCAATACACCAATTTACTCCGCTATTCCATAGGCGAATAGGACAGTCGGAATAGGTTTCTGGCCCCTGGCACCCCAACATAAAGAGACACCCATCATCAGATAGCTTCTCTGCAAATTCCCCATTATCGAAGTAAGACCGGTTGGGACATTCATCGTGAATCGTCTTGCCGTAGAAGAGCTTCGGTCGGCCGACCTCATCAAGTTGGGGAAGGCCGTACTTCAAGTAGTGATAGATAGTTCCCACCATCCAATCTGGATGAGGCGGACACCCGGGAAGATTAATTAAAGGGGTGTCAATCCCATTGGCTTCAAATATTTCACCAGCACTTTTGCAGTCAGTGGGATTGGGATCTGCAGCCGGAATACCACCAGAAGTCGCACAAGTACCTACTGCCAAAACCGCCTGCGCTTTTGGTCCCAGATCCTTTACCCAATCCAACACTGGAATAGGTGTATTCCCCACCTCGCCCACAGTGCAATACATTCCATTGTCCGCCGTGGGGATGGCTCCCTCCAGGACCAGGATGAACTCTCCCTTATATTTCTCGGATACATCTTCCAGAACTGAGATAGATAGATCACCAGAGGCAGCCATGATGGTCTGATGAAAATCGCAACTTATTATCTCAAGCAGCACTTCGGCGATACTTGGATGAACGGTGTTAAGTAATGATACCGAGCATCCAGAATCCGATGCGCCTTGGAGCCAGAGCACATGTGGCCCTCTTGCCACGGCTTCTTCTAATGCCTTTACAATCTCTCCTGTAAGTAATGAAGAGAGTCCAAAAGCCATACCCGAGGCTCCACACAGCTTCAAGAACTTGCGTCGAGATATCTTCAATTTACTTCATCCTTATATAAACTTTAAGTTAGTGGGAAAAAAGGGCACCTTTACAGTGCCCTTAATTATAACTTTTGCTGCCTTATCTCCTTCCTTAGATACTAAAATTATAGGAAACTCAATATTAAATTTGCTCTTCCTTCGCTTAGCCAGCTAGCTCATAGAGGTGAAAATTCCCTTCCTTGTCCAGTACATGGCAGACCCAGCAATTGCCTACTTCTTCCGGGAAATGCTCCACGAAGTAGTAGTAATGTTCCATGTGGATGAAGGTCTTATAGACCGGGGCTGGACCTTCAGCACCGTGGCATTTTAAGCAATAACCAATATCACTTTTCTTTGCTTTTGGGTGACCCTCCGGAACTTCCTGGGCAAGGGTGCCGTGCTCTGATCCATCGTAGTGGCAGAAACTACAACCTCGTTCAGCTTTAGCTTGGGCAAAAGCATTGCTAGAACCACTACTGTTCAAAAGCACTATCGCCGTAATAACCGCGGTGACTGCAAATAACCCTATCACAGTTAGGAATACTCCTTTTCTCACAATCCATCACTCCTTTGTTTAAGCTTTTTGAATTTTCACAAATAAATTCTAATTAACTCAATTACTGTTAATTGAACACCTTTCTTTTCCACCATTCTTTTCGACTTGATTTTGTGATTGCGAAAATTATAACATGCCCCTGTTGCTTTGTCAAGGAACGAAAGTGATTGGAAATGGACCAGTAGATCGTTAAACTCAAGTAGGTCCTTACAAAGATCAATTTACTTTTACAGCACATTTTGCTATAATGCTCCAAGATTTCAATACTGTAATAACTAATCAAGAAATGTAAACAGTGAATCAGAGAGTATCCTAGAGAGAGTGATGATCAAGCTAAAATAAAAAAGGGAGGCCGGACGGTAATGTTTAGAAAAAAACGGAAATGGAAATTTATAATCCTGGCACTCGTAGTTGTGATAGTAGGACTTGGAGTCGCCAAAGGGATCCAATACTCTGAAACTCCAGAATTCTGTAACCTTTGTCATATAATGAACCCTGCACACCGATCATGGCAGGATGCTCCTCACCATGAATCGGCAGAGTGCTTCGATTGCCACGCAGATCCAGGATTTGTTGGTTTCGTTACAGCCAAGCTACAGGGTACTAAGGAGCTTTTTATCTATATTACACAAGACGTTACCGCTGAGGATATAAGTGGGGTAACCGTACCTGATCCTCGGTGCCAACAGTGTCATAAGGAAATCAATGAACAAAAGGAATTTGAAACTGTAGTCATCCCTCACTCTCAACATAGCGAACTATCATGCCAGAACTGCCACGGTGGTACTGCCCATGCAAGGGGTGAAAAATATTTCGAGGAATATCCCAAGGAAGCAGATATGAGCCTCTGTCAAGATTGTCACAATGGAGATAAAGCTTTCGCTTCAGCGGATTGTAATCGTTGCCACCAACCGAAAGAAGGTAAGCAAATCATTGCAGTAACCGAGCCGTCCGATTGTCTCCAATGTCACACGGCGGAATTTGAGGATTCCTCAAAGGATATACAGTTCTCTCATGGTTCCCATGTAGATTTTGGGTTTGGATGTTTTAGCTGTCACCCGCAGATCAAGGATGTTGACCATTTGGAGGCTACCACTACTGAACTAAGCCATGATTCCTGTATATCTTGCCACGAGGACGATATTTCCGCAGAGGGTGATTGTAGTAAATGCCATACAAACTTTTAAAGATAATTCCATTATTTCTTCTGTAAAGGTAGCCTAAGAGGCTTAAAACGCACATTTTGAAAGAAATGACGAAAGTTAGCCAATTTGTAGCCAAATTTATCCGATTATTTTCATCAGTGAGATTTACCATCGCCCTGCTTATTATTTTGGCAATCGTAATGGTGATGGGCACGGTCATCCCTCAAAACCAAGACCACCAGCGTTATATAAACCTTTATGGACCGACTATTACCAATATATTTGAAGCGGTCCAATTTACAGAGATTTTCCACTCCTACCTTTTTATTATTTTGCTGTCTTTATTTGGCACAAACACTTTAGTATGCTCTTTAAAGCGCCTGAAGACCCTAAAGAGAATCCTGCTTTCTCCAAAAATAAAAATGGGGAAGGGGTTTTTTGATAACCTGACATTAGCAGAGGAATTTAACGTTTCTGAAAGAGAGTCAAAAGATATCATTGACCATCTGAAAAGCTATTTGATAAGGCGAGGTTATAAAATATCAAGTAAGAGCAAACAGGATAACATAGCCGTTCTTTTTCAGAAAGGTAAATGGGGAAGGTTGGGGCCGGAATTGGTTCACATTAGCATATTGGTGATCCTTATCGGAGCGCTAATAGGTGGCATTTCGGGCTTCTCAACGCTTATGAATATCCCTGAAGGAGAAAGCTTACCGATACCTGGGAAGGAAAATTATTACATCAAGCTTAATGATTTTTCCCTCGATTATTACGATGATAAATTTAGTTTATCAATTTATGAGCCTACAGGTGGAGAATATAGATTGGTCAAAAAGATGGTTCTTTCTACAAAAAAGAAGGTAAATTATAAAGGATTAACCCTTAGCTTAAACGTTACTACTAAAACCGATGCACTTAATAAAAGAAAGCTGAGACTGCAAGCAATTCATGGTGTTGAAAGGAAAGAAATAGAGATCGTCGAAGATAACCAACGGGTTATTTTACCAGGCAACTTTGGGGCGATATTTCGTTTTTTTATTAAAGAATACTCAAGCACAGTGGAAATAACTGATAAAGAAACCGGCCAAATAAGAAAGAAAAGTGTTATCCAAGTTAACCATCCCTTAAAATTTCGGGGAATTAATTTTTACCAACAAAGCTATAAGGAAGGAACACCAAAACTACTACAGGCTGATTGGGTGTTGCTTGAAGCTTATCAAAGTGCAAATGACGACAGCAATTTACTTTGGAAGAAAAAGATAAAAGTTGGAGAGAAAGTTCAGGTAACTGAGAACCTTTTTGTTACTCCTACCAAGGTCTTTCCTGACTTAATTATGGATGAGAATGGGAAGGTGAAAAATAGATCCTATAGTTTGAACAATCCAGCTGTATACTTACAATTTTCCAATGAGAAAGACGAGGGTAACGGAGCAAACGACGTAGATCGCTGGATATTTCAAAAATTTGGTGATGTTCATTACCAACGGGTCACACAATCGAATCCCCAAATACCACGTTTCAAGTTGATAGATTTTGGTCCCATAGCAGAGGAGGGAGATATAAGCGTTCTAAAGGTTAGTTCCCAACCTGGTTTGAGTTTGATCTATGGCGGTTTTGGATTACTGATGATTGGCTTGATATTCTCATTTTATATCTTTCACAGGCGCATCTGGGTTTCGGCTGACAAGAAGTCAGAAAAAATATTGATAGGAGGTAAGTGTAACAAAAAGATTAGTAGTTTTGAATCAGAGATTAATGAGGTCTTCAAAATAGTGAGTACTAGGAGAGGAAAAATCCATGAATGATTTTCTATTTTTCACTGTAGCCTTTGGCATCTATTTTTTATCCATGGTTGGTTATTTCTTTTTTGTCAGTTCAAAAAAGGAAGTTTTGGGAAGGTGGAGTTCGTGGGGTACAGGAATAGGGTTAATCTTTCACACGATTGCCATTATCATCCGTTTTGGGAAATCAGGCTTTGCTCCCATGACTAATATGTATGAATCCCTTTCCTTTCTGGTTTGGGTATTAGTGTTTGCTTTCCTAATCTTTGAACGAATTTATTCACTGCGGTCGCTGGGAGCAGTTGTGCTACCGGTGGTTTTTGCCCTAATGGCCTTTGCTTCTTCGCCTATCATCCCTAAAGATGTTACTCCCTTGGTACCCGCCTTGCAAAGTTATTGGCTAGCTCTTCACGTCAGCTTCAGCTTGATAGGGTATGCTTTCTTTGCCATTGCTTCAGGAGTGGGGGTTATTTATCTGCTGGAGGAGAGATTTAACTGGACCAAATTTTCGTCTTCTAAGTTGGACGATATATGCTATAAAGCGGTGGCGGTTGGTTTTCCCATCTTTACCTTAGGAGGGTTGATATTCGGGGCCATCTGGGCTCAGAAAGCCTGGGGGCGCTACTGGGGATGGGACCCAAAAGAGGTATGGACTCTTATTACCTGGGTTGTGTTTGCCCTTTATCTACATACAAGGCTGACCTGGGGCTGGAAAGGCAAGAGAAGTGCCTGGATAGCGGTGGTTGGTTTTGTTGCAGCTCTCTTTACCTATTTTGGGGTCAATTACCTGTTATCAGGGTTGCATTCCTACGGATAGGTAGAATTTGTGGCTATTTTCCATAACAACCTTTTTGACAGCAGTTCATCACGTGGAAAGATTCTTAACAACAGATTGCTAATCTAAGCATGATACCATCATGGGTTTTTTATTAGGCGAGGGAAATTTCCCAGGCCCCGAGTTGACAAAGTTAATAAAATGCATTACTATATTCATGTTTTATACAAGAAAGTTAGCACAAATACAAAACATTTAACATGGTTGAAATAAAAGTGCCTGAAGAGATTATACGGCTGTGTTACTCTATCTTCGCCGCTTAAATCGTGTTGTTGAGGTAGGTCACGAAACTCTGTCTTCTCAAGATTTGGCAAATATATTGTAAGTATTAAGTTACCTAAAGTATAGCAATTTTCTCAACCTCTCACCTGGTCTTTGAGAGTATGGTTTTTACCGGAAAAAGGCGATTGCGCTAGCTTGGATTTTTCAGAACTTCTCCGAAAAAATAAATCTGCAAATTTTAAAGATTTTCAAGTGCGAAGAAGCGGTCCAACAACACCGACAGATACTAGAAATTGACCTAAACGGGAATATCGTTTGGACTTTTAGAAATCATAGAAATCTTAATCCAGTAAATGCAGAACTAAAAAACGGATCTCTTCGTGCAGGAGATGGTACGGATAACCCTGCACATTTGATTATTAACTCAACTTCACCCCCCTCCCTTTTGCACAAACCTGCTTACTAACAGGGGTT
>CAYUCE010000033.1:0-20311 GCA_964443275.1 uncultured Thermotogae bacterium
GACCATGCTCTGCATTTTTTAATGTCCGTTTTATGCAATAATTACTTGCCAAAGAGGAGAGTTGGAAGCAAGGTAAAAAAGAAGTATGATCGGGCTAAGACTCCTTTTAGGAGAGTCCTAGAGTCGCCGGTTATAGATAAAAAAGCCAAGGATGCGCTTGCACAGGAATACGAGGAGCTAAACCCGGCAGCCCTAAAGAGGAAGATCACCAGGCTGCAGGAGGAGCTGGAGAGGGTTAATCAGCGTAAGAGAGATGCCAGTAAAGAGAAGCAAAATGCCAAGGATTTGGAGTACCTTTCTAAGTGAGGCAACGATAGGTGTTTCGAGTACTTTTTTAAATGAGGCAACGGGGGTAATTGGACACTGCTTCTGACAAAATTAAGGTTCTTGTTACTCTAAAATATCTCCGTAGATAATGAGAAAGAATCTGACCTAAAAGTAATGGAAAGGACCAGCCATATATGTAAACTTACCTTCCCCAAAGTGGATCGTTGCCAAATTGCTTTATCCATTCCTCACGGTAACGATTTTTTGAAGGTAAACTCTGGATGATCTCATCTTTCTTAAATGAATACTGATAATTACGGCAATAATCCATTACTAATCGATAGGCCCGGACTATCTCTTTAATCTTATTTTCACATACCTCCCTTTCATCTTTACAATTATCCGGGTGCCACTTCCTGGCTAGCTTTCGATATTGTTCTCTTATCTCCCTCATCGTTGCCCTTTCAGGTATTTTTAGTATTTTAGCAGCTTTATAAATTTCCTCGGAATTTAACCTATACTCCATAGGCTACAGCTCCTTTCACCTTAATCGCAGCCTCATTGCCATTTCCACCAATGGGGGTGACTATTATTTTCTCCTTTTGATTTTCGTCCAGAAGCCTCAAAATATCCTTTTCATTTAAATCTTTACCCGTTAATTTTCCTTTTTTAACGGCATCGATATCCAGTAAGGTTTTAGAAAGCCCCAATTTATCACAAATGGCCTTCAGTGTAGTGCCGGGACCGATTACCCGTATTATTATCCGGAAATATCCAATCCGGCGAGTAGTGATTCAACTCCTCTTTTGAAGGTTAGTTCTTTGCAAATCCCTCAAAAATAATTTCCCTTTTCGGGAAAGCTTATAATAAGTGTGATTCATATGTTTATCCCAACCTTCCTGCCGATGATAGCTTTCCAACATAGTCCCTTCTACCCTTTTTAATAAACCTTTCTCAAGCAATATCTCTAAGCGATTACGTGCTTCTACCACCTCCATCTTGAGATTTATGGCTAGATTCCAGGTGTATTCCGGCCCCACAGATTGGATGAATTCCAAGATTTCTATATCGCGTTCATCCTCAACTTCCTCCTCAATATAACCTTTCGTCAACAATAACTGATATAATTCCCCGCTTATTTGGTCACATAGGTCTCGATACTCATCAAATAGACCCTGAGCTTCCTCATTACTCTCCTGCTCCGATATCTCCCTAGCTTCCCTTAAATCCTTTATGCAGGTTCTCAAGCGATCAGCTAGTGAACAAATTTGATTTAATTGGTTTAACTTCTTGGATAACTTAGCTAGTTTTTTTGGATCAGTACTTACCTCAGGTTGGGCTAGAAGTTTCCTTACTCGCTGTTGCTTACCCTCTAATTTCTCAACTCGGGACCATATCTGCTCATCATTAAGGTAATTTCCATCAGAAAGAGACATATTATCTGATAGCGTTACAATGCTATCGATTACCAAATTTTACTCTATATTCACTATCCTATCCGCCTTGAAATCTCGTTAAAATAAAAAAGAAGTAGGAAATTAGAACTCGATTGTTTTCCCGCACTGCAACTTATGGAAATTATCCCCGAATTCATCTGAAAGCCTACATTCTGCTTTAAACCCTGTACAATGCCCGGCGTGGATTTCCTCAACTTTTAGGCCTCTTAACCCCTCAATTACTTTATCGATTTTTTGCTGGTCGGCGTGTAGCAGGTGAAAACCCCCGATAACCGCTCTTACTTTATCGATTTGAGTCAATGATTTACACTTTCTGACTATACTTACTATTCCAGCATGAGAACATCCGGTTACTACCACTAATCCGTGGGGAGTAACCACCGCCAAAGACATATCATCGAGCATATTATCGCTCGCTAGCTTTCCACCCTGTAAAGTATAGCGCTTAGAACTTGACTTCTTCTCATACTCAACTCTATCCGCCAATGATATTTCACCGGTAGTAATAATCCCATTGGTCAGTTTCAATGGATCCCTAGTAAGAGTCCATATCCCACCCAGTTTTTCCGCTTCTATTTTGGTCTCTCCACTAACCCCAGCATGCCTAAGATAAGGATCAGTGGTCAAATTGACCCGGAATATCTCCGGATGGGCAACTATGGGGATATCATCCTTTTTAACTAGCTCCAGCATTTGGAGCAGCCCACCTGTATGATCATAATGACAATGGGAAAGAAAAATGGTGTCTATCTCTTTAATGTTAACTCCCATCAGGTCTGCGTTATGAAGAATAGGTGTTGCATCTGTACCGGTGTCAAATAAAATATTTCTGCTGGTTGCGTCCTCACCTTTAACTTGGAGGGAAAAGGAAACCCCGTGCTGGGCGAAGAAAGGGGTACTATAACCCGCAAAATCCTCCACCAGCGTATGTATTTTTATCTTGTCTACTTTTTGATTATCAATTTCCATATTCACCTCCTATATTCAAGACTTTCTCTATTAGCAGGCTCCAGGCAAGTTCTGTACTTTCAATGGACCTGAGAAGAAAGGCACTTTAACTAGAGTTAGCCATACATAGGTGATTAAAGAAAATTAGCTATCTATTTCCTCCTCCGATAAAGGGGGTTTAATCACCGCTTTGGAATCAAAGGTGGAAAGGAAAAAGCCCTTTCCAAGTTTTAGAGCTCCTTTTGGGCATATGTCTTCACATAACCCACAGAAGCAACACTTCCCTAGATCTATCTGAGGGTAGGTTTGGGAATATTTATCTTTATATTTTTCAGGAGCTTCTACCATTTGAATTGCCCGATTTGGACATATTTTGGCGCAAAGTTCGCAGCTTATACATTTATCAACATCATACTCATGTTCTCCTCGATACCCATCCGGGATGGGAATAGATTCATGAGGGAATCTGACGGTCATCGGCTTTTTCAGGAGATTCCGGAAAAGCTCTGCAATTATTCCAAACTCCACTTCTATCACCTATCCATGTCCGCCGGACATATATTTAAACTCCAATAGATGGCCGGTATGTCCGCGATCTCAGATCCTACTAGCAAGTGCTCAAGGACTGGTATCATATGTAGAAGATCGGGTCCTCTTATCTTGCATCTGTATGGCTTTTCCTCTCCAGTGCTTTTCATATATATCCCAGCCTCCCCTCTGGCAATTTCATTGCGTACGTATACTTCACCCTCCGGTATTTTACCCTTTATTTTAGGTTTCATAGGTTTTAAATTTTCATTTGGTAATCTATCAAGGGCCTGTCTTACGATCTTGATGGATTCCTCAATTTCTCTTTTTCTTATTATACACCTGGCGTGAGCGTCACCTTCTGGGCAAACCGGTATCTCAAAATCGAATTCATCATATACTTCATAAGGATCATCCCTTCTCACATCCGCCTTTAGCCCGGATGCTCGAAGCACCGGACCAGTAGCTCCCAGCCTTATTGCATCATCCAGCTCCAAGGCTCCCACTCCCCGTGTCCTGGCTGAGATGGTTACATTATCGTACCCTTCAAATTCATACAGCATCTGTTCCATTTGATC
Source organism: uncultured Thermotogae bacterium (assembly GCA_964443275.1). Classification (GTDB taxonomy): domain Bacteria; phylum Bipolaricaulota; class Bipolaricaulia; order CAYUCE01; family CAYUCE01; genus CAYUCE01. Next base: position 3,779 of record CAYUCE010000033.1, read on the forward strand.
TAAAACTTTATTTATTTTTTCCTCGGCTCCATTGGGTAGATCTCTTCTTACTCCTCCCGGACAAATATATCCGGCGGGATAAACCCTCCCTCCAGTTATCAGTTCAAATAAGTCCAGTATATAATCCCTGTATCCAAAGGCCACTTTGAACCCAGTATCAAAACCAAGGCCCATAGACATAGCTCCGTACCAGATGATATGAGATTGAATGCGAGATAGTTCTGCCATGATCACTCTAATATACCTGGCCCGTCTTGGTATTTCACTACCCATCAATTGATCGACGGCTTCTGCGTGAATTAGGTTCCAATTAAGGGACTCCAAGACGCAAAGTCTATCTGAGAGTACAGCATTTTGCATTGGTGTTCGGTATTCCATCAGCTTTTCAAATCCTCTATGGAGGTATCCCGGGTCAGCTCGTGCCGATATTATTTCCTCTCCTTTTATCATTAGTTTGACGCCGAAGTTGCCCGATCCAGGATGAGCAGGTCCGAAGAGCAATTCATATGTTCCATCTGCCTTACTTGCCTCTTTTGCTTCTTTTATTTGTTCAATCCCAGTAAACTTTTTCACGTTCGTTTCCTCTATCATAATGTTCCTCCCTTACGTAATCTCTCCAATCAAAATCCTTTTTAAATGGAGGTGGACCTTCCCAATCTTCCAAGAAAAGGGGTTCTAAATCGGGGTTATTGACAAATTCTACTCCAAAAAGCTCATGTAACTCTCGTTCGTGTATCTGGGCACTCCCACCCCACAGTGGCACTGCAGATTCAATGGTAGGTTCTTTGCGGTTAATCTGCGTCTTTACAGTGAGAAGGACCCTATCTGTATATGACCAGAGGTGATAGGTCAATTCATAGATTTCCTCGTCCGGCCAGTCGGTTACTGAGATGGCCGAACAGTGATTGAAACCCGCTTTTTTAGCCCACTTGAGCATGTCCATGAGGATTTTTTTGTCGATTGATATCCAGAGCCTTCTATCTCCCTGTTTCCTCTCCTTGACTTCGAATTTGGAACATATTCGTTCTATTAACTCCGACTGTTCTACGCTATTGTTCATAGTTTCTCCTAATCCATTTCCTTTACGTGCTTAAATATTTTCTCACAAGCTTCAAATACTGCTTCCGGTCGCGGTGGGCATCCAGGTATGTACATATTAACCGGTAGATAATCCTCTAAATTTTTTATCGTGTTATAGGAATCCCAGTACATCCCACCGGTCATAGTACATGAACCCAGAGCGATTACCACCTTCGGCTCGGGCATCTGATCATATATTCTCTGAGCTCTTTTTATGGATTTAAAAGTTTGGTAGCCGGCAATAAATAGAACGTCGGCGTGTCGAGGGGTTCCCACTATCAACATTCCGAACCTTTCCATATCCCACCTGGAACCAACTACCGGAATTAGCTCCGCAAAGCCGCATGAATTGAACCAGTTAAAGATCCATATGGCCCTAATTAAAGTCTTCAATTTAGTAGACTCTTTAACCATCTTTGACCTCCTTTTGCAAAACCACTTGACGGTTTCCCAGCGTCTTTTCTTCTCTAGCAGGCAAATTTTTATATCACCTTTTGTTATTCATGGATTAGTCCGTTTGTTCGACTTTTATTAGCTTGCCCACCCCAACCTGGATATAGTCGCTGCCGTAAGCTTCTTTAAACAGTTTTCGTGTACGATCTCCCGAACAGTGGCAGGGTCCGACCTTCTGTACTTTCTCCTTTTCAAATTCTTTTATGATTTCATTTATCTGGGCACCACTGGCTCCACTGAGATGAAATCCTCCGATAACTAAATAAACCTTTTCCCCGGTTATCTCCTTTGCTTTCCTGATTATGTTTACTATACCCGGATGTGCACAACCCGTAATTACTATTGCCCCTTCTTCTGTTTTTATTATTAGGGATTGTTCTTTAATATGAGTACCTAGCTGGCCTGTGGAATAGACTTGCCCAAATATTTGCATCGATTTTTTTACCTCCACAATTTCTGCACCTGTTTCTTCCACATTTATTTTGAATCGATCCGGGAAAGATTTAGGTAAGTAGACATATATCTGATTATTCCTTTCCAGCAAATCGGACAATCCGCCTGTGTGATCACCGTGCTCGTGGGAAAGAACCACTAGATCTATATCTTGGATGTCTATATTTAACTTTTCCATATTCGATAAAAGAATTTGGCCATTTCCTCCGGTATCGAATAGGATGGTCTTATCTAAACCCCGGATTAAACAGGAAAACCCCCAGGCAGTCTTAAGATTTGGTTTATAATTGTAGTTATCATAGATAACAGTTAAGGTAATTTTCTCATCCATTGTTTGGTTTGTTGAAAATTTCGTACCAGTTACCGGTTTTATTGCTGTACCTATAAGGGTAAGAAAAATCATAAAGCTTATCACCGCCCTCTCTATTATCGCAAACATCTCAATCAGGCCCGTTTTCTTTTAATATCATCTCTCCGGTATCCACCCCTAGATCAGAAGCTATTACCGGGCATTTAGCCATTAGCATAAAGAATAAGTGTTTATCTTCCAAATCGCTTAAGCCCTCATAATTCCCTTGTCCTTTGGAGATAACTAGATGGTGTTCATCAATCCAAGACTTTACTTCATCGGAGTTATGTACGGGGCCCGATCCGGGATCGCCATTAGTTAACTCATAAATTTCGATCTTCAGGATATCATTCAGTTGAACATATCTTGTATCCTCTATAGTGGCATCGTTAAGAAAAGGTCCCCCTTTAACCACAAAGGATATCTTGTCTAGGTTCCCAACCTCCAATAAGGTTTTGACCAACAGCTTATCAAAGGCTATTTCTCCGGCATTATCTGCAAAATATAAGAGATTCGTAGAAGTCTCTAACCGGCGTTTGAACTCACGGTAATCATCGATTGCAAAATCTCTCTTCAAACTACGGACTATGGCTTTCTCAAGTTCAAAATCACCTCGGGGACCAAAATCTATTATATTTCCAGCTATAGCCAACCTAACCGCAGTATTTAGTGGGTCTTTACTTTTTTGAATTTTCGCTTTCAATTGAGGGACGATCTTTAAGGCTTGCTTATTACTTTTGATCTTAGCTTCCCTGTATGGGTCATCCACTCCGGTTTCATTTCTTACTATCCCATGTACCAACCTAGCCATTTCCAAGGGGGGTGAGGATAAATCAAATTTCGAACAGGCTTTTAATAACTTTTTTATTACCTGTCTCTGCTTTAGTTCGTCCTGTTTGGTGAAACGAAGTGCTTCCAGAGCTTGGGATAAAAAACAGGGTATACAATCCAATTTCAATTTCATATTACGACGGCCGAAATAAATTACTTCCGTTGGTTAGGCTCTGGTTTCAACTCCTTTTTGTATTAGCTAGAGGTTGTTTCTTAAAGTATAGGAGTTCTTTGGCTCTAGATTCCGAGGGATTCGATTACTTGCTTTGTTTCCGCCAGCTTTTCGTGCAGGTCAATTGGCTCTACTTTTAGTTTCCTGGGTCTTGACACTTTGCTCCAATCATGAGGTTCTCTCATCATTCCAAGTTTGTCAAGTTGATCTATCTCGTCTAACCTTTCATAAATTTGATACCAAGCACAAGGTTTATCCGGGTCCACTTCACAGGTACCATCCGGTCTGGTTCCACCACAAGGTCCATTCAAGATCCCTTTAGGACACTGGGTTAGAGGGCATATTCCAGTAATTTTTCCCATTTCACACTCTCCGCACCCTTGACATTCCTCACTAAACTCCGAAGGTCCTCCGCCAAAAAAACCCAAAGGGTTATTAGCTGGGTAGATTGGTTTTACAATGCCCAACTTCTCATCCAAATATTCTCTTATTACCTGTAATCCATCCCCGCAACTCATCATCAATATAGCATCGGCCTTTTTAAATTCCTCTTGATTTTCCTTGACAAACATTTGGCTCATAGGAAGATAGCAGCAAAACACTGCAAATGGAAGCCCAATCTCAGCCAGTACAACTTTACCTTCATTCCTTAGTTTGGTCCCCATTTCCTGTACTTCTTTTATCCCCCCGGTGTGAAAGATGGTGGAACATCCTCCACAACCCATAATAACTATCTTTTCTTCTCCCTCCAGGTAACCTAAAATCTCCTCATCCGGCTTTGATTGCTGGCCCATCATTTTTGATCATCTCCTTTAAAAAGTTCAAATTCTCTACTTAAAAGTACATCAATTTATTACTAAATTAAATTTGGGCCTTTAGATGATTTATAAATGGGTTCTTTCTAGCGCGATCGATCCCGATCTCTGGAGCATTTGCTGCATAAGCCAAATACCTGCAGGTTATACATCTCCCTACTAAATTCGTGCCTTTCTTCAATTTCCCGCAAGGATTCTTCGATTTCTTGGTTGGAGAACTCAATTATGGCTCCACAACTTAGGCAGATTAAATGTCCGTGTTCCCCTTCTCCAAATACGTGTTCATAATAAGTCTGTGGTTGCCCTAGGTTAACTTCCTTTACCAAGCCGGCGTTGTTTAGAAGATCTAAAGTTCTATAAATGGTAGAGATGGAAATATTGGTCTCGCTGCGGAGCCTAGCCCAGAGGTCAAAAGCGTCAAAATGACCATGTAAGTTAAATACTTCTTCTACTATTTTCTTTCTGGCTTCGGTGACGTTTCTATCTGTAGCTTTAAGATACTGCTTAAAGATAGTTTTGGGGTCTTTGCGCATATTTTTAACCCTCATTCTTTCTATAATAAACCTTCTTGTCGGGTCTGATTACTTCTATTTCTTGCCTATTAAGAAGCTTAGCCATATATTTTCCTAATTTCAATGTCAGTTCCTTAAGTTTGGGGTTTAATGTTGACCCTCTGGAGCCGGAGAAAGTTACATAATCAATAATTTCGTAGTTGTGTGGTGATTTCGGGAAGGTACCAACTCATATATAATGCTCAATTTAACTCACTCCACGGGCGATCAAATCTTGGTTAAATCAAAAACCTCCGGGTTCATAGATTCAAGATCCACTATACAAACCGTACACTTGCCGTTAAGCCAACCCCCGCATTCTCCGGGATTTACTACTAACGGATGCCCTGTTCGAATATCGATTTCATGGGTGTGGCCGTAAATGATCAAATCGCATTTGTCCCCTGCTATTAGGGCATCTAAAAATTTGGGTTCATGCATCAAAAAAATCTTTCTTCCTTCTATTTCAAATTGATGATGATCTGGGCAAAGTTTTCCAATATTTAGGTCCTTAAATTTTTGCTGTAAGAAAAGCTTGTCCCCATCGTTATTTCCAAACACACCGATCAAATCCGCTTGTAGGTTTTCAAACTCCTTGGCAGTAATGGGAGATATTATGTCCCCGGCGTGGATGACTAACTTTACCTCTTTTTTATTAAATAGCTCAACTGCCCTGGAGATCATAGGCATGTTGTCGTGACTGTCGGCCATGATCCCTATCTTGCCGGCTGATTTTTTATTATTCATTGTCTTTCAAATACCTAATAGGCCCCGTTTATACTTCAATCAACCTTCATGAATTTTTTACATTCCTCTACAATCTCGGCGAAAGCTCGAGAAGCTTGGGAATCCTTAAATTCTTTTACAAAAGGCGTCCCATCATCACCAGTAGTTACTATCCGTGGGTCAAGAGGGATTCTACCCAAAAATGGAACGCCCAACTCTTCGGCTGCTTTCTCTCCGCCCCCAGTTTTAAAGATATCTACTTTTTGCCCGCAGTTAGGGCACACAAAACCGCTCATATTTTCCACAATTCCTATCACCGGTTGTTCCAGTTTTCGGGCAAAGTTAACTGCTTTCCTTGAATCAAGTAGTGCTAAGTCCTGAGGTGTGGTTACGATTATAGCTCCATCTATTCCTTCAATTAATTGGGCAATTGAAAGGGGCTCATCACCGGTTCCCGGTGGTAAATCTATAACCAAGTATTCAAGAGCTCCCCAATCCACATCTTCGATAAATTGTCTGATGGCCTTCATTTTTAGAGGCCCTCGCCATACCACCGGTGCATCCCTGTCGGGCAGGGCGAAAGCTATAGACATAATTTTGACGTTCCCTACATGTCCAGGCTTAATCCGTTCCTTATCACCGGCCAATATTTGGTCTTCAACTCCCAAAATCTTCGGTATGTTGGGCCCATGGAGGTCTGCATCCATCACTCCAACTTGAAAATCAGCACCCTCGGCCAGTGAGACAGCCAAGTTGGCAGCTACGGTGCTTTTTCCTACCCCTCCTTTGCCGCTCATCACCACCAACTTATGTTTTACGTCCTGCATCTTGATTTTCTTGATTTCAGTCTTTGCCTTGTTCATTTTACTAGCTCCTTTAAATTAACCTTGTTTAGCTGTAATAGATTATAATGACTAAGTCTCCACCTGCTCTCCTATCTTCTCATACTCCTTTAGTATCTGAGTTCTCTTAGCTTCACTCAAATGGTCGATAAAAAGCCTACCGTCCAGATGGTCGATTTCATGCAGTAGAACTCGAGCAGCTAACCCTTCTCTCTCCAATCTCTTCTCCTTTTCATCCAGTAAATCAATCCCACCCACAAGTACTTGTGAAGGTCTTTGGATCGAGGCGTTGATTCCGGGAATAGAAAGACACCCTTCTATATTTTTGATACTTTCTTCTTTGGCCTCTAAAACCCGGGGGTTAACCAATACATGAAAATCCCCATGTACATTGACGGTAATCAATCTAAGATTAACACCTATTTGAGGAGCGGCTAAGCCAATAGCATCAGCACTGAACATTGTTTCTAACATCAAATCTGCTATTTGAGATATTTCCTCGTCCAAATTTTCTATTTTTTTTGACTTTTCCCTAAGTTCGGGTTCAGGATAGGTCAATATCCTTCTATCCATTTTGCTCACCGTTTGAACTTAACTCCTCCTTTAATTTTTCCCACAAGCCCCTTATTTCTCTGGCGATTTTGCCATTGGAATACTCAATTACGCTCTTGCCCTCGATCATAGCTTTGGTTACGGTTTGATCATAGGGGATTTTGCCAACTACTGGTACTCCTTCTTTTTGGCTGTAGTTCTCAATTTGGCGAGTGTTTTTCTCATGTAAATCGTATTTGTTTATGCAAATAAGCGGTTTCACCCCGAAGTGTCTAGCCACTCCTAGAATACGCTTCATATCGTGAAATCCAGATAGGGTAGGTTCAGTAACAATCAAAGCCAGATCGACATTGGCCAGTGAGGCAATCACTGGACATCCCATACCTGGGGACCCATCAATTATTATAAGGTCCCGACCTTCCGATTGGGCCAATCTTTGAGCGTTTTGTTTAACCCGGGTTACTAGCTTGCCCGATGCTTCACCCCCCGGACTAAGCTCGGCATGAGACATTGTCCCATACCTGGTTTCGGAAATATAAGAATATCCAGAAAGCCCGTCTTTTAATTGGATGGCATCCTGTGGACAGACGTAAGCGCAAACTCCGCAACCCTCGCACAACAACTCATCGATCTCAAAGTCCTCATTTATTGCATCAAATCTACAGTGTTCACGACATAAACCACACTGGTTGCATTTGGTGTCATCCTTTACCGCTTCCAGAGCCAGGAATTCTTGGGATTTCTTAATTTCAGGGTCCAGTATCAAATGCAGGTCTGCTGCATCCACATCGCAATCCGCCAGGATCTTGTTTTCAGCTAGCGTGGCAAATGAAGCCACTAGAGTGGTCTTTCCGGTTCCTCCCTTGCCGCTAATGACTAAAAGCTGCTTCACTTTTCCTCCTTCTAAGTAAATAACTCTCTATCCGTCACTTATCAGTGTGACTAATCGAGTAAGCTTCATTTCCAAAGCTAAGGAAGTTAGTTCCTTGCCACCTGGCTGTGGATTTGCTTTTCTATCTTATTGTAGAGGTTCACAAACCGATCAGCCCATTCGGGAATTTCCAAAATAAAGGGAATTCCATCGGCGTAAAGCTCAGCTATTTGTCTACTGTCTGGAATTCTCATTAATACTGATATACCGTTTTCTTTACAATATTCATCAACACCTGCATCTCCAATTCCATCTCTATTAATTACCACCCCATGGGGAACGCCTAAATTGTTACATACTTTGATTGCCAGTTTAAGGTCGTGCAGACCGAAAGGGGTGGGTTCAGTGACCAATATGGCAAAATCACTTTTATAAATGGCCTCTACCGCTGGACAAGCTGTTCCGGGAGGAGAATCAAGTATTGAAATAGCCTCTGGATCAATGTAGCTTTTGAGCTTTCCTATAATCGGGGGAGCCAAAGGGTCGCCGATAGTTAATACTCCTTGTAAGAACTGAAAACCATCCGACCTTCCTGATTCCACTATCCCGATTTGATGCTCTATTTCAATAATAGCATCTTCGGGACAGCAAAGATGGCACAACCCACAACCATGACAAAGTTGCGGATAAAAAAATGTCTTATCCTCCAATACTGCAAGGGCGTTAAATGTGCAAAGTTCAGCACACACCCCGCAATGGGTACATAAATCTTCATTAATTCGGGGTCTTTTCATCCAAACCGGTTGTTGTTTATCAATTTGTGGTTTCAAAAATATATGTGCATCCGGTTCTTCCACATCACAGTCTAAAAACTGAACTTTCCCCACTTTCTTTAAAGCTAAAGCTAGATTAGTGGCTACGGTAGTCTTCCCAGTACCACCCTTACCTGCTGTTACCGTAATTTGCATATCGACCTCACATAAGACTTTATTATAACTTTACATCAATTTCCACATCGCTTGAATTCAGTAATGCGATCTACTAGTCCCCTTTTTACGCTAGCCGACTAGGATAAATATAAGTTTAATTTATTTAAAAGTAAGGCCTGTAGTAATATGGGGACAAGTTAGACATTGATCCATAAGTTCCCCCGTAAGGGCTTATTGGACCATACATTCCAGTCCACCACCGTCTGGGGAGCCAAGGGAAAAAGCGGCAGTTTGGATAAGGATTACCCATCCCCCGGCCAAATCCCCAAAAACCTCTCCCCATACCGTAACCAGGTCCCCAAAAACCTCTTCCTCTAGGCATTAAATTCACCTCCCTAGAATTAAGAAATCCTTTCTTACTTTCGAGTCATCTTGGTTCCGCACTTTGGACATTTCCTTTCATAACAGGGTTGGCCAACTTGATGGGTTACCGTATGCCCACATGATGGACATATACAGTCTCCACCGGGGCCAGCCGATTTAGGACCACCTTTTCTTCCTTGTCTTTTGGGCATAACTTTCACTCCTTCTTTAACTGGTTGATTTTCCTTTTAACTTGCATCAGCTGGTGATTCAATGAGCTTAGCTTCGATTGTAAAGATTGGATTCGTTCAGGGTTCAATTTCGTTTTTTCAGGTGATACTTGGAGTTCCCAACTGATGGCATCTTGCGGACAAACCCGGATACAATTTCCGCAAGGTATGCAAACATTATGATCTATCCTTGCCTTTTCTTCAAGGTCTATTGCTCCCAGTGGACAGGCTCGGACACATTGTCCACAACCTATGCATTGCTTTTTATTTACTGCCGCTTTTACTATAGGTGAGTACATTAACCTTTAATTCCCTCAATTTTTTTCTTAATCGGCTGCATTTTGCCCTGTCAAGCTTTAACCTTAATCAAATACCTCTAGGTTAATGACTAAGGGCTATTTGTAATGACTATTCCTCTTCCAGCTCTTTAAGCCTTTGTTCGATGATTTCTAGCTCACGTTCCAAGGCTGCCTTCTGATCCTCCAACATTTTCTTCTCATCTTGAGGGCGTAATGCCCACCACCTACCATATGGTTGCGTGTACGAGTAAAACGGTTGATAACCATATCCATACCAAGGATACTTATACCCCCACCAATAGGGATCTAGCCGCCAAGGCATAGCCTTCACCTCCTTAGTTACTGATCTTCCAGTTCTTTCATCCTTTTTCTGATTTGATCAAGCTGCTGTTTTAAGGCTTTTGCTTGGTTTTCAAGTATCTGTAGTTCTCCGGTTCCCCCTGCCTGTGGTGTACTCATCATCGGTAATTGTCCCATAGGGAACTGGCTTGTAGGAGGTGCTGTCGGCATCTGACCTTGGGAGTAAGGAGCTTGACCCGTCATCCAGGATTGAAACTGTGGTAGTTGTCCGGACTGCATTAAGTATTGTGCCCCCGGGGGCATTCCACCCCATCCGGGAGAGTAACCAAACCGCATCCAACCCGGAAGTCCTGTGGCATAATACATATTTCTGTGTCCACCTGGCATCTATATCACCTCGAATTGAATATAAAATTGATTTTCGGTTTCAAAATAATTATAATCTTTTGTAGCTAAGGTGTCAAGGAAAAGAATTTCATCAAAACCTGGTTGGGCAGAGAAAATAAATAGAGATTATTGATAGCAGGAGGTTTTGGTTCCAGGGATTCTTGAGATTGGATAATGAGGTTACATGCGCATTTAATTAGGGAAGTGAAATCTGATGAAACTGACGGAAGAAAAAATTAAGGAACTAGAAAATAGGTTAAACCGGGTGAGAGGGCAGGTCCGAGGAGTATCTAAGATGCTTGATCAGCGGGAATGTGGGGATATACTCACTCAAATTCTGGCCGCTCGAAGCGCCTTAAACCAAGTGGGGTTTCTAATTTTAAAGGAGCATACCGAGGAATGTATAAGAGAAATCAAATCCGGGCAAGACATCGAAAAAAGGATTGAAAAACTGCTAAAAATTTACTTCAAGCTAAATTAGGATACATTTGATAACTTTAGTTACAGTCGGGTGATGCTCTATGATTTGGGAGCATGCGTGAAATATTGGGCCCAAAAGAGGGGTTTATGTGTAGTGATTAGCACTATAAAATGAAGAGATAACCAATCAAACTCCGTTATGTAGAAATGGCTTGCCGAGGCATTATTACTTAATTTGATGAGGTGATAATTGTAATGAAGACAGACGAATGGGAAGACCGCTTGAAGCTGAAGCGAAAAGAAAAGAATAGATTTTTCCGTGCCCACCCTCAGTCACCCATACCCTTTGAAGAAAGAGAAGGTTTTAAAGGGCTGGGTTACTTTCCTCCGGATGCAGACTATCGATTCGAACTTGAACTTCACGAGCATGAAACAAAAGAGAAAGTTACCATGCCCGACACCAGCGGTAATATGCAAGAATTTATCCGCTGGGGTGAATTTAAATTTAGGATTAATGGACAGGAGTGTTGCCTTCAAGCCTATAAGAGTGATCCTCAAGAAGAAAGGCTTTTTATTCCTTTCCAAGACAAAACTAGTGGGGATCAGACCTATCAATCAGGACGGTATATAGATCTTGAACTTGAAAAGGATCGTACATCACAGGGGAAATGGATTCTTGATTTCAACCAGGCTTATAACCCCTTCTGTGCATATAGTGATGCTTATGTTTGCCCCTTGGTGCCTCCGGAGAACCGACTTGAGGTAGCGGTTCGGGCAGGAGAAAAAAACTATTCGACGAAGAATAGATAAACTTATGGTTAGGTCTAGATGAATGGAACTAGGATCTAAGTATGCAGTGGTGAACTATCAGGCATGTGAACCTAGAAAATGCAATCCGAAGCATGGATTCTGTAAAGCAGCACAAGTCTGTTCTCACTCCATCTTAATACAGGAGGAACCCGGCGAGCCTCCCATGCTTCTTTCTGCAAGGCTGTGTGTAGGTTGTGGGGATTGTGTTCGGGAATGTCCTTTTAAGGCAATCAGTATACAATATGGGTAAATATAGAGGTTTTTCTTGAGTAAAAACTTAAGTCTAAAACCAGATAAAATGGGAGGCTTAGTGATGAATTATGACTTCTCCTCTAGTACTTATACCGTTATATCCTGTGGTACTTTACGACCTGAATTGGATCATCTAAGGGAAACTGGGTTTCTAAATATCGATAAAATTCTATATACTGCACCCGGTTTACATGAAAATTATAGAAAGCTCAAAAGACAGCTCATCAAACAACTGGAGAAAGCACAGGAATACTCAGAAAGCACCATTGTGGTCTATGGAAGTAGTTGCTATTTGGATCTACAGAAAGAGCCACCTGAAAATATTGATGATCTGATTAAAGGACAGGAGGGAAATGTCTCCAGGATAAAAGCCACCAGATGCATAGATATGCTCGCAGATTCAAATCAGAGGAAAAAAATCAGCAAAGAAGAAAAAGTCTACTGGCTTACCCCGGGTTGGCTTAAGTACTGGAAAGCAATATTTACTGATTGGGATGAGGCCAAAGCCAATGAGACCTTTCCCAAATATGATAAGGCTATTCTTCTAGATAGCCTAGGTTTTTATGATAAATACATTCATGATTTTCCAGAAGAGGTATTAGAATTTTCTGATTGGATGGGAATCCCGATCCAACCTCGCCAGGTTTCTTTGGATCGGTTTAAGAAACTGCTCTTCGACCAGATTAAATCTGAAACCTGAAAAATGGAATATTGCAAGACCAAGCGGATCTGATGTAATATTTTTTCAATATTTGATAAATTTAGTAGAGGTGATAAAGTTGCGCAACCACGATATAACAATCTATTCTAGTCCTACTTGTCCACCTTGTTTTGCACTTAAGGACTTTCTTGATGAGCGAGGAATAGATTATACGGTATACGATGTCTCCCAGGATCAACGAAAGGCACAGGAAATGGTGCAAAAAAGTGGCCAGATGGCCGTACCTACTATAGATATTGACGGGGAGATAATTGTGGGTTTTCAGAAAGAGCGCCTTATGGCATTGCTAGAAATCAGGTAAAAATGGTTTTATTTCCTCAACCAACATGGGTTAATCACATTTGATCTGGACCTTTTATTTTAGTGCTGGGTAAACCCCTTAAACTGTAAAAAGTTCGCGCTGAGCTTATTGATTTGAAAGGATCTTGTTATCGAATCTCCACCATATATTTTGATAAACGTTAAGGTTATAAATGTTAATTAACCGGAACTTAACCAATTTGTTTTCTGGGAGGTAAGATGGAATACAATATCGAGAAGGTAGTATTAATAGAGCCTAGGGCAGCAGATTTGCACGAATTTAGCTACACGAGCTTACCCAGGCTTGGACTGCCTATTTTAGGAGCAATTTTGAAAAATGAGGGTCGAGAGGTACAAATATTTTGCGAGGAACTAAACCCTATTAAGTGGAGTGAAGTTCTAGAAGCGGACTTGGTAGGCATCTCTAGTATCACTCCTACCGCCCCCAGGGCCTACCAAATAGCCACCAAAATCAAGAAATTATCAACAAAACAGGGACAGGAAATTCCCGTAGTGATGGGTGGTCCCCACATGAGCTTTCGACCAGAGGAAGCTCTTACCAATGGGGCAGATTTTATTATACGAAAGGAAGGAGAGAGGACGCTTCCCGAGCTGATCTCATCTCTGGAAGCAGGGCAGGGAGGTAAAGACGTAGATGGATTATCCTATAGAGATAACGAAACGATGTGTCACAACCCCGCTAGACCTCTAATAAATAATCTGGACTCCTTGCCTCATCCCGATTTTACACTGGTCAAGGGCCATCAAAAGATGAAGATGATCCCTATCCAAACCACCAGGGGATGCCCACACAATTGTGAGTTCTGCGCTGTTGTCCAAATGTTCGGCAGAAAATATAGGAAAAGGAGTGTAGATGACGTCATAGAGGAATTAGAGAAACAATGCAGATTGAAGTCAAACACCCCCATATTCTTCTACGATGACAACTTCGCTGCCCATCCTGCCAGGACCAAAGAGCTTCTTAGGAAAATGGCTAGTCATAATATAAGTCCTATAGAATGGTCTGCCCAAGCGAGAATTTCGGTTACCAGGGATGATGAGCTCCTCCAGATGATGTCAGAAAGCGGTTGCGAACGGCTCTATGTGGGAATTGAATCCATAAACCCCAAAACCCTCAAGGAGTATAAAAAGGGACAAACTGTGGAGGAAATTGAAGAAGGTATAGATAAATTACATCAGTATGGCATCGCAGTACATGGGATGTTCGTATTAGGAGGGGAATCGGACGATATAGACACTTTACATAAAACCGTCAAGTTCGCTTTGGAAAAAAAGCTGGACACCGCCCAGTTTCTTGCCCTTACCCCAATCCCAGGTACAAAAACGTATCAGAAGCTTAAAAAAGCAGATAGAATATTTGCTGAAAAAACCCACGATTGGAGTTATTATGATGGACATCACGTAGTATTTGAACCTCACTTGATGTCACCTTTCCAACTGCAGAAAGCTATCCTGAAGGCTAATGCCCGCTTTTTCTCCTGGGCTCGGGGAATAAGTTGGGCCCTGAGGGGTAAATACACTAACTCACTTTTCGCTTTCTATGGTCACCGCATAATAAAAAAATGGAAAAAACACAACCGAGACTTCTTAAAACGGTTAGAGAAACTGGAGTTAGAAGCCTCGGTTAGTTAAATTATAATCTAGCATCTTAGGGTCCATAACCAGTTATTTAAATCTATCTTGCAAATAGGTAAGAAAAAAATGACCGTGGCTTTGTACCAGCTTTATCACTTACCTTCCATAAAGAGGTTAATCAAAAACCCACCAAACATTATGGCAGAAACTAATGCAAAGGTAAGTTGATAAGAGAAGTTCTCGATCAGGGCTGCTCCCAGAAAGGGAAGAGGTGCTGTCAGGGCGATTGTGGTTCCTTGCATGCCCGAATAAGTAGGTCGCCGTTTCTTTGGAGCCAATTCCAGCAGGTAGGTTTGGAAGCCGACCATCCGGGCACTGATACCCGAACCAACCAGTACAAAGACAATTGTGTAATATTCGGGGCCAAGCCCCTCTAAGAGGAGAGTAATAAGAGGTGTCACAGTGGCTAACAGCAGGCATATTTGTATCACCCGGTGAGGATGGGTTCCGGCAACCCTTCCCCACAGAAAGTTGGAGACCGCCCCACCGAAAACCCGAGCCATAATATAGAAACCGATAAAGTGGGCCGGTACATCTGCAACTTCCCGGAAGAAAACAATATAGTAGGGAATAATCATGATATGGAATCCGGCTATCACCCGAGTTAATAACATAAGCCGGAAGGGGGGATCCTTACGTAACAGAGAAATTAATTCAGTCAGATAGCTTGATAATGGTTCTCTTTCCCTGCCTTCTCCCCGTGGTTCCTTGATCAGGTAAAAACCCCCGATTCCCAAAAGGAGCGAACCAGCCGCTAAAAAGAAGATGAGTCCGTAGTTACGAGGAAAGACAAGCGGAAAGGATTGATCCAAAATTATCTTTACTAGGTAGCCGCTTCCGAAAGCTGCCAGGCTGCCAAACATCTCTCGAGCCGCATAAAATCGTCCCCGCTCTCTTTTGTCAATTGCTTTACCTATTATGTCAGTGAGAGCCACTCCGCCCAGAGAGCCGGCCATTACATAAAAAAGTAGCAGAAAGAACAACGCACCCAGGAGCAACCCTGGCCTTCTATTTCCTAACGTAAAGACAAGGGCTCCCAAGGCAAACCAGATGAAAGTGCGGGTAATGATGGCCACATAAAGGAAAGTTTTCTTTCTCCTCCGGGGCTCTATATAGTTGGCAAAAAGGGTCTGAGGAAGATAACCTATGCTATAGTAAAGTGAAGGGAGCACAGCAATCAGGAACTTGGATTCGCTGAAACTACTTACGAAGGCTGGCAGTACCAAGTCGACGTCAGCAAGCCTTATGCTGACTCGTAAAAACAGACCATGCAACACACCTCCCAGAAAATTTTGCCTTTTTATCTCCATATCTTTAAGTATTACCTTTCTAAGAATCGTGGCACCAAAGTTTGAAGTTTAGTGTAACTTACTAGAAGATGCAAACCGCTGGTTGAGAATTAAATCTAAAATCCCGATCTACTAATTTACTCCATAAGTAGTAAAGTTATAATAGGGCTTTTAGTGATCGTAATCATAGCTATGCTTCTGGTAGAATTATAGTTTGTAAGTTGAAACATGAATCCGATAATCAAAATAAATTTTAGAAATTTTTCTCCCTTCCAGATGCTGGACGTACTGGACTATTTGTCCTCCTGGATTTTAATTTGAAGGAGACTAAAGCTCAATAAAAGTGAGCCCTTGAGAGTAGATTTACTGCCAGATAATTAAGAGGTGAAAAAATATGGTAAAGGAGCCTAGAATAGGTACCTATATTTGCCACTGTGGGACGAATATTGCCGATACTATAGACGTCAAAGAGGTAGCTAAATTCGCTCACCATCTTGATGGAGTAGTTATATCTAAAGATGTTACGTATGCTTGCGCTGATCCAATACAGCGGGAGATAGAGGAAGATATCAAGCAGGAAAATCTAAACAGGGTGGTGATTGCTGCCTGTACACCTAGAATACACGAGGAGACCTTCCGTAGCCTACTAGAGCGCTCTGGGTTGAATAAATATCTCCTTGAAATGGTTAATATACGTGAACACGATAGCTGGGTTCATGATAATAAAGATCAAGCTACAGAAAAAGCAAAGGATCTAGTAAAAATGGCAGTAAGACGGGCTAAATTGCTTATCCCTTACCAAGATACCCAAATGGAAATAGGTGATAGTGCTTTAGTGATGGGTGGAGGAATAGCTGGAATACAAGCTGCTTTGGATCTTGC